>PLZQ01000512.1 GCA_003152225.1 Limisphaerales bacterium
AACCCCGGTCATCTCACCGGAATCAATCTCATTAACTGACCCCTGCTTTTTTTACTGAGGAATCCCCTGTTCTACTGGGGCCTGCTCTGCCCCAAAGCTTGGCCGAGACGCACCGCCACAGGGCCCAAAAGGCCAGCGGGCCGAAGCGGCCGGCCCTTGGCGGGCCCGCTAATCGTCCACGTCTTCCGCGCCTTTTCGTCCAACCCCGCGTCGTAGGTGAGCCGGTTGAACCAAGTGCTGGTCACTGCCACGGACAGACGGTTGACGCCGGGCTTCACCAAGTGGGTGATGTCCAGCCGATAGGGCGCGGCCCAGACCGTCCCAACAGGTTTGTCATTGAGTCTTACGCCGGCGATGACTTCCACGCGCCCCAAATCGAGTTCCACGCGCGAGCCGGGCACCAAACTGTCCAAGGTGAACTCCGTGGTGTATGTCACCGTCCCGGAAAAAGCTCGCGCTTCTGGCGGCAGGTCGAGCTCTGTCCAGGAACTGAGTTTGTCCGCCCGAAACGTCGCGGGCGCTCCCCATCCGGCAGGAAATGCTAGTGTCCAAGGGCCTACCAGCAGGAGATTCCGTGGAACGCGGGTTTCCCAGCGGGAAGTTGTCCCGTCTTCTCGCGTCGCGCGGTAAACGCCTGGCTCCCATGCCAGCAAGCGGGCGCCGCCATCCAGGACCTCGCACGCCGGCTGTGGCGCGGCGATCGGATCAACCAGCGCCAGCGGCTCGCCTTCGTTGGCCTCAAGATGATTCTCCTGTCCGCCTGGTAGCCGCATCACGATTGACAGCTTCTTTACTGTCTTCAGTGCCGGGTCACCCCCCGCCCAGTCATTGTTGGCTGTGATCGCGGTCGCGCCGCGCGCCAGGTCCTGGCGGACAAGCTCGGTCACGTCCTTGTGGCGCGCAGGGGATGCGGGATCGCCATAGGTGGCGGAAACCACCTGCAGGCCGCTCGCGACTTCGTGGGGAGCCCGTGCGTCGGATACCGTCATCCCATCGTGCTCCAACCGGACGAAGCTGTTTGCGGTGGTCTGGCCGGTTTGCCGAAACACCACGAACAGCGATCCGGACGGAGGAAGCTCTAGTGCAACCAGGCTCATCCCCCCTTCGCGCCGCATCACACCGACGGGTGTCGCCTCGCCCGTCAGGGAATTCCAAAACTCGGCCGCACCAGTGGAACGGAACTTGAGGGTTCCGCGAAATCCTTGCGGCGACGATGCCGCTACAAAGTACCAGTCGGCGCCGTCGGCCTGCCGATGCGTCCAAACTACGCCGTCGCCCTGGACGTCGGGTTCAATGCCGAGTTTCTTCAGCGCCCCGCCGAGAGGCATTCCGCTGATCACACTCCCTTGGCCCACGCGCTTCACGCCGTCCGCCGTCGCCTCTCCGCCCCATAGCACCTCGATCGCGTTGCGGAAACGTTTCTCCGCCCGGTCGCCTCCGCTCAAGGTTGCCAGACTCCGCGGGCGCTCGCCGACCAGCACCGCGCCTTGTTTTACAAGCGAAACCATGCGTTCCAGCGTCTCCGGCAACATCCGCGGGCAATCGCGCAGCCAGAGCACTTGATAGCGCAAGCCATCCGGCGTGACGCTCATGCCATCGCGCACCGACAGCCGGTTCAGCAGCACGTCCGGATTACAGTAATCGTAGTGGTAGCCCGCCGGAAACGGCGCATCCTGCCGCGGCTTGTGGTCCTGCTCGTCACCCAGGTACCAGAGCACGTCCGACACCGGGCGCCCACGTTCCAGCATATAGCCGCACCGGGCCAGATACGTCGTGAACTCGCGCATCTGCGGCCACCAGGTCTGCCCACGCAGGAACGGCGTACCGATCCCGGAGCCGAAAGCCGTGCCCGGTGGCAGCCAATCGGTCCGCGGATTGTGGGTGTAAGTGTGGAATGCCAGGTGAGTCACGCCCTCGGCAAAATGTATGTCCGCAATGTGCTTCAACATGCCGGGATGTTCGTTCCAAGTCAGGTTAAACGACGTGAAGGCCTCGGCTGCCACGCGCGGCTTGCCGTAGATCCGCGCGGCAGACACGCACGGTTTGACCGGCTTGAAATCGAAGCTCCCCACGAAGGACTCGCTTCGTGGCTGCCAGAATTCGCACATCGGCACGTCCGCGTATTTGTAATACTCCAGGATGTCACCGGGGAATACATCCCCCGAGGCGGTCTCGAACGAGATCGCCAATCCGTTCTGGTGACCCAGCGCCGCCATGCGACCGAAGAAATTCTCGACCAGCAAATCGTTGACCGTCGCCCGCCAGTCACGCAGGAAGCGCGTTGTGGTTTCGGGATCACCGACTACGTAACCGGCTAGCGCCGGGAACCACGACCTCAGCGCATATCCCCGCAACCGAGCGAACTGCCGGTCCATGCCTGGCGTCCACGTCTGCGTCTCGCACTCCCAGCTATCGAGCACCATTCCCTGCATCAGTCCGCCGCCGACCGGCCCGTTCTTGGCCGCCAGCCGCCCGATGTATCCCGCGAAATGGGTGTCGGCGCCGGCCGGAGAGAGCTTGTCGCATTCCCAACCGGTCGCCTCCGGGGGTGCCGGTCCATTGCGTTTGCCGGTGTTCACGTGCCCCCAGCGCAGCACCGTCCAGCGGCCAGGCGGCGCTTCCCATTGAAGCGTCCCCCGCGCATCCATTCTGCCTGACAGGTCGATGATCCGCGCGGGATCGATCCACGCCGACTTCGACTGTTGAGGCTGCGGCGCGCGATCCAAGCCGCGCAGGGTAAACGCCGCCTCGGCTTCCCAATTGTTCTGCCGCGCACCTGTGAAAAGCTGGATGTAGGGGAGCGTCAGGGTGTGCTGGTGATGGATGGTGATGCGGTAGGTCCGAGCCGCGACGTCCGAGCAGGCCAGCGAGATCGGCTTGTTGTCCTGCCAATTGCTCTCCGGCATCTCGTGCCGCGCCACCTCGCGCAGTCCCTCGGGCAACACGGCCTGCACCGTGATCGTCACACCGGGGACGTAGCACCATTGGTGATTGAAGCCCTGGACCGACGGAAACTCTACCGTGCGGAGCGTCACCACGTCCTGGAAGGTGGCTTCCACCCAGACCGGCTCCTTGCCGGGTTCGAGAACGATCTTCCCGTCCGGTTCCTTCCGAAGGCAATGTTCCCATGGCAAATCTTCCCGATTGCTTTTGACTGCTGCTGGCACAAGTGCCTGGCCCGTGTCCCCGTCCGGCGTTGGGAACGCCACTACCGCGACTTCCCGATAATCGCGCCACTCCTCTTGGCTCGGCTGCGGCTTCGGGAGGCTCACGCTCACGCTATTGCTGCCCGTCACGTCGGTGCGGCTCCAAACCAGATGCCGCATCGCCTTGTCTGGCGTGACCCACGGGCCGCCGGCCATCGCCCAGCCGGGACAATTCTGCATCGTGAAGCGCAGACCGAGCCGCCGGCACTCCGCAGCCGCGTGGTGCACCGCCCCGTCCCACGACTCGCTCAGGCACTTGATCTGCGGTTCCACGCCCGGCCAGGGCCCACCGAACTGCCCGTGAAATAGTTGAACGCCCGCAATCCCCGCGCCCGCGATCGCTTCCAGGTCCGCCGTAATACCCTGCGTCGCCACGTTGCCGCCGATGAAGTGGAACCAAGTCTCCGGACGGAAAACCTGGGACGGTTCCTGAAATGCAGCGGCATCCTTGTCGCCGAACACCTGATGAAGCGCTTGGGCGTCGGGAACAGCCGCAGGCACCCCGCCTCTGACGCCGTCCACCGACACAAAAGCCATCACCAGGAGGCCACACACCCATCTCAACATCACCAAACCGGCTCGCCAGTGCGGCTCCGCTCCATTCCGACTTTTGGCGGAACTCAAGACATGTCCGCCAAGCGGCAAAGTGGTGGGCAATTCGCGTAAGGGCAAAAGGGCGTTAACGCGCATTTTCATAAGGACATTGAACCACGGACCGACGACGGCTGAATTCTTCAGAACATCGAGCTTAATCCCCACACGCTCAGCGCTCCAGACA
>PLZQ01000316.1 GCA_003152225.1 Limisphaerales bacterium
CCAAGCCATCCCGAGGCCACCCTCAGGCCATCTGGTAGCCAACCGGTAGGCACCCTGAGGCTACCCTGAGGCTACCCTGAGGCTACCCTGAGGCTACCCCGAGGCTACCCCGAGGCTACCCCGAGGCTACCCTGAAGCACCCGGCGAAGCCGACCAAAGCCACCAAAGGCGAAGGCAGAAGGCAGAATGCAGAATGCAGAAATACCGGCCGAAGCCACAACAAAGCGACATCAAAGCCACACTCCAGGAAAAGCACAAAGGAGAAAGCAGAAAACAGAAACCTGGACTGCTTGTTCCCAGTGGGTTGGGAAGGTCTGGCGCCCCGGGTTTATCAACGAGGCAGGGGATGGAAGCGGAAGCGGGCGGGTTGGCGGGCTTCGGGGTCGAGTTCGAGGGTGCAGTAGCCGCCGTCTTTCAGGAGTTCGATGCCGGCTAGCGCGGGGCAGAGGCGGACGTGGAACGGCCGCCAAAGTCGGGCCTGGTTCAAGGCGGTGCTCAGGCGCCGGACGGTGTGGCCGAGGAAGCCAATGGTCGGCATGCCGGCCAGCAGGCGGCTGTGCCACAAGACAAGGTTCGTGTGCAGGTGGCCGATGATCGTGTGCTCGATCTGCGGCAGGCGGGCGCGGATGGTTTCGTCGCGCCAGAGGAAGGGCAGGGCGGTCGGGTCATGGCAGAAGAGCAGGACGCGCTGGCGGGGCGGCAGGGCGGCGAAGGCACGGCGAATGTCGGCCAGATGTTCGGCCCGCAGCCGCTCCCACTCGGGCCGCTCGACGGGCAGCGTCTCGGCTTCGAACACAGGCAGGGCGACGAGGGTGGAGACGAAGCCCAGCAGGGTGTAGCTGCCGATGTCGAGCTGCCAGAATGGGGGCAAGCCCAGGTCGTCCCGGGTGCGGTGCCAACTGGCCAGGCGCATGCCGCCCCGGTGGCCGAAGGTGGAGATTTTGCCCAGCTCGTGGTCGCCGTAATTGGCGCGGAGGTTGGCGCCGAATCGCTGGCGCAGCTTTTGCAGGCATTCCCGCGCGCTTTGGTAAGCCGCGTCGTCGCTCAGGCCGACGAAGGCGGTGTTGCAGGAATAATCGCCGTCGGCGATGACGTAATCGAAGGCGGCGCCGCGCTCGAGGAACTGGTCGAGGCGATGGTTTTGGCGCAGGGGCTCGCGCTGCCAAATGTAGTGGCGAAACGCGTTGGCGAAGGCACGTTTCAGGGGATTGGGGATGTCGCGATACTCGAAATCACTGCCGCGCGCCTGTTCGGCGGCGCTGGCGTAATGGATGTCGCTCAGTATGCCGAGCGTGCAGGTGCGCATGGCGCCCATGTTGAAGCAGCCGGCGCGCGCTCGTCAATCAAGCCACAGCCGGGAGGAGGATTTGGAAAGTCGTGCCCTGGCCGGGCTGGCTTTCCACGCTAATGGTACCCTGATGCTCCAGGATGATGCGTCGCGTGATGGCCAGGCCCAGGCCCGTGCCACGGGGTTTGGTGGTGAAGAACGGCTCGAACAGCCGCGCCATATTCTCCGGCGCGATCCCGGCGCCCGTGTCCTTGATCGTAACCCGGAACTGGGGCCGGTTCACCGAGTCGCCTCGCTTGCCGGCGTTGGCGTCCGGCGCGCAGGTCTCCGTAGTAACAAAGAGCGTGCCATTCGGCCCCAAGGCCTCGACCGCGTTCAGGAAGAGGTTCACGAACGCCTGCTGCAACTGGTAGTCATCACCCTGGAGAAGGTCCGGGGCGGCTTGGAATGACCGCTTTAGAACGGCGGATTTGTTGACCAGTTGCGGTTCCACCAGGCGCAGGGAATGTTCGAGGACTTCGTGGAGACTAACCTCGCCGAACTCCGCCCGGCCCGGCCCGGAAAACTTGAGCATGCGGCTGACGATGGCATCGATGCGGGAGACTTCGCGGCGGACAACCTCAACCAATTCGGTCTCTTTGTTCTGCTCGAGCAGCAGGTCGATGAAAGTCTTCCCGGCGACCAGGGCATTCTTGATCTCGTGGGCCATGGTGGCGGCGAGGGTGCCCAGGTTGGCCAACCGGTCGAGCTGATCGAGGCGTTCTTCGAGCCGCCGGGCGGTGGTCAGGTCGTTGAGCATGACGATGACGCCCGAATTCTTGCGGCCCGGCTCCAGTGGGACCGCGCTGAGGTGAAGTGAGATCTTCCCGCGGCTGCCAGCTTCCATCTCGAATTGGCGGTCGGCGGGTGCTTTGCCGGAGGCGGAGGTTTCGCTCACGATGGCTTGGACCGGCGCGGGCAGCGTCTCGAACGCGGGGAGGCTTGCTTTCTCCGGGGCCAGGCCCAGAAGGTGTTTGGCCTGGCCGGTAAGCACGCTGACCTTCTTCCCGCTATCAACGAGAATGACCCCAGAAGAGAAGTGGTTCCGCAACACGGTTGCGAAACTCAACGATTCCCCGGTCTCTGCGGTCTTAGCCGAGTTGTTCATTCAGTAGGCGGCGGCCCGACTGGATTGGCGCTGGCGCGCGCACGGCGACTCGCCGATGCGGACGACCGTCGCGGTTGCCGGACCAGTCGTGACAGCGATGCGTTACCACGGAATATCCGAAGCTAAAGCCTTTTGGCGGCAACGCCAACTAAAAAGGGTGAGGCAGAAACCAGGCAGGGCAGGGAATAGCCTTGCAGCAATGACCTTTCTGACGCAGACAGGGGCGTACGGATCGGATGTCATTGACTTGAGCCTTTCCCATGGTGACGAAGAAAACAGTATCCAAGGGCTCGCGAACCGACCGACGGCGCCGCCGAGGGCGCCACCCGCATGGAGCAGCTTATCACCGACCTGCTGGCGTTCTCACGGCTCAGCACCAAGGCCCGGGCGTTCGCGCCGGCGAACCTGGAGGTGCCGCTCCGCGCGGCTTTGCGCAATCTGGCCTTCAGGATCCAGGCGGCCAAGGCGACGGTGACCATCGATCCCTTGCCCCAATTGCCGGTGGATGAGAGCCAGATCGCGCAACTGTTTCAGAACCTTATCGCCAACGCCCTCAAGTTCCACAGCGAGCGCCCCCTGCAAATCCATATCGGCGCCCGGCCCGAGCCGGAAGCCTGGGTTCTCTGGGTGCGGGACAACGGCATCGGCATCGAATCGCAGTATTTCGAGCGCATTTTCCAGGTTTTCCAGCGCCTGCACACGCGCAAGACCTATGCTGGCACCGGCATCGGGCTCGCCATCTGCAAGAAGATTGTCGAGCGGCATGGGGGGAAGATCTGGGTCGAGTCCCAGCCCGGCCAAGGCTCGACGTTTTACTTCTCCATCCCCAAGGCCGCCGTCTGAGACCCGATCGTATGGGGCGAACACCCCATTGCATACCGGCTTGACGGAGATCACCTTTCTTCAGGCAGGCGAATGGAACGGGCATGAAAGTACTACTACGACACGCGGGCATGAGCCTCTATTATGCGGGCTCCAAGCATTGGGTCGGCGACCTGGACTCCGCGATGGACCTGGGAGAGGTCGAACGCGCCGTCGAACTAAGCCGTGAGGAGGCTTTCACGGATTTGGAGATATTGGTGTCCTACGGCGAACCCGACTGTGAACTCGTCCTTCCGCTCAGGCCGAAGAAGGCGGCCGATCACGATATCACGCCAGCGGCTGATTAAATTAAACAAACTGATTCATGCGGACAGTAAGCGGCAGGCTCGCGGTGGCGAGTGTCCTGTTTGGGGACAGTGGAGCGAGGGTTCTATGGTACCAGGGTATGTCCAGGGTGGTACCAGGGCAGGTCCAGTAAAGTGCCGGGTTGAGAGGGCTGCGAGCCGCTCTTTTTACTATCGCGAATACTTATACTGCGCCGATGACCGGGCGGGTAGCTCCGGGCTCGTCTTTTCACTTCTCAAAGTCCGGCTGGTCGGGTATAGTGCGGCCAGGCTTATGAATAGAGAGCAAGGGCGCCCCATAGAAATCCTCCTGGTGGAAGACAGCCCCAGCGATACCGAATTGACGCTTGAGGCCCTCCGGGATTTCCGGGTCCGTAACAATGTGAGCGTCGTCGAGGACGGGGTCCTGGCCTTGGATTTTCTGCGCCGGCAAGGTCCGTATGCCCAGGCCCCGCGGCCCGACTTGATCATGTTGGACCTCAACCTCCCACGCAAGGACGGCCGGGAAGTGCTTGCCGCCATCAAGGGTGACGAGCGCTTCCGGTCGATTCCGGTGGTGGTGTTAACTACGTCGCGCGCCGACCAGGACATTCTGCGCGCTTACCAGCTTAACGCTAACTGCTACATCAACAAGCCGGTTGATTTCAGCCAGTTCCTTGAGGTGGTGCGCTCAATCGAGACGTTCTGGCTCTTTGTCGTGACCCTGCCGCCGGGACTGGGAGGCGGCACGGCTTGAGCAGGGGCCATGAACCCGAACGCCGTCAGAGTCCTGCTGGTGGAAGACAGCCCTTCCGACGCCCTCCTCCTGCGGGAGTCGCTTTCGGAAATCGACCTCGGCGGATTCGAGTTCACGCACGTCGAACGCTGGACGGCGGCCCTCGAATGCTTGCGGCAGAACCAGTTTGAAGTGCTGCTGCTGGACTTGTCCCTCCCGGACGTTACGGGCCGGGACACATTCCTGCGCGCCCGGGCCGAAGCGCCCCACCTGCCCATCGTCGTGCTCACTGGCGAGACCAACGAAGAGCTCGGCCTCGATGCCGTCCGCCACGGGGTCCAGGACTACCTCATCAAAGGCCAGACCTATGGGCGGTACACCGCGCGGGCAATTCGTTACGCCATTGAGCGCAAGCAGGTCGAGGACGCCCTGCTGCGGACCGAGCAGGCGCTGCGCGAGAGCGAGCGGCAGTTGCGCGAATCGAACACGGATTTGGAACGTCGCGTCGCCGAGCGCACCGCTTCGCTCGAGGAGACGATCAGCGATCTGGAGGACTTCTCGCACAGCATCACGCATGACCTGCGGGCCCCCCTGCGGGCCATCCGTTCCTTTGCCCAAATCCTCGGCGAGGAATGCCTTGCCTGCGGCCGGCCCAAGGCGCAGGAGCACATCCACCGCATCACTAGCGCCGCCGCGCGCATGGACCGGCTCATCCAGGACGTGCTCCAATACAGCCGCCTGGCGCGCAGCGAACTGCGACTGTCCCCGGTGAACGTGCAGGAACTGCTGCGCGGCATTATCGAATCATATCCCGCTTTCCAGCCGCCGCAGGTGGAAATCCAAATCAACGGGCCGTTGCCCCGCATGCTGGGCAACGAAGCGGCCCTGACGCAATGTTTCTCCAACCTGCTGGGCAACGCGCTCAAGTTTGTCGCCCCCGGCACGCGGCCGCAGGTGCGCGTGTGGGCGGAACGCGTGGGGGATCCGAAGGCCGAAACCCGAGACCCGCAGCCCGCCACCCTCTCCATTGTCCGGCTCTCGTTCGCCGACAACGGCATCGGCATTCCCAAAGACGCCCATGAGCGCATCTTCAAGATGTTCCAGCGCCTGGACAAAAGTTACGACGGCACGGGCGTCGGCCTGACGGTGGTGCGCAAGGCCGTCGAGAAGATGGGCGGCAAAGTCGGACTGGAGTCCGAGCCGGGCCGCGGCAGCCGCTTCTGGATCGAACTCAAGGCCGCCGGCGACTCGATGCCTTCAAACGGCCAGGAAGGCCCGAACGAATGAACTCAACTTCTATCCTCTATGTGGAAGACGAAGAAACAGACGTGATGCTGCTCCAGCACGCGTTGGCGAAGGCCGGCATCCGCAACCCGCTCCAGACCGTCAAGGACGGCAAGCAGGCCAGGGATTACCTGTCCGGCGATGGGCTCTTCGCTGACCGGAAGCTGCATCCGCTGCCGAGCCTGGTGCTGCTGGATCTAAACCTCCCCTACTGGTCCGGCTTTGAGGTGCTGGAATGGATCCGGCAACAGCCGCACGTCCGGCGAGTGCCTGTGATAATCTTCACTTCCTCCAGCCGCCCGGATGACATCGCCCACGCGTATGACGCCGGCGCCAATGCCTACCTCGTCAAGCCCAACGCCTTGTCCGACCTCACGGCCCTCACCCTGGCTCTGCGGGATTTCTGGCTCCTCCTTAACCGGTTCCCCGGCGCCTTGGGCATCCGGGACGCCGCTTCTCCGGCAGCGTGAGGCAAGCCGCCACCCCATGAACGACTCAACCGCGGCAATTCTGCTCGTCGAAGACAGCCGCTCGGACGCGGTCTTGCTCCAGGAGTCGCTGATGGAAGGGCAAGGGCAGGGAGCCCCCGGGTTCCACTTCACGCTGGCCGAGTCCTGGGCGGAAGCGGTGGCGCTGTTGCAGAAGCGGTCCTTCGATGTGCTGCTGCTAGACCTCTCCTTGCCCGACAGCTCTGGCCGCGACACGTTTGTCCGGGCGCGGGCCGTCGCGCCGCATCTGCCCATCGT
>PLZQ01000060.1:0-32578 GCA_003152225.1 Limisphaerales bacterium
TACAGGCAACTCGCGAAGGCGCCCAACTCCCGGTGGAGCTTCGTGAGCCTCGTCGGGCAGACCGGTCTAACCTCCCGAACTATGGACCCGAGGCGAAAACAACAGGCGGGACTTACCCTGACGGAGCTGGTGTGTGTCATGGCCATCATCCTGATCCTGATGGCCCTCTACCTGCCGGCCATTGCGAGGGTTTACAAGCGAGTCGTGACTTTCCTGGGCGGAATGAGCGGCTAGCTTCAACCCTACCCGGGGGCCGCATTTTGTGCGTGCTTTTTGGGCGAGGACCTTTTTAATTGTAGCGTATGACGTTTTGGCTTCTAGCTTTGGTGCTGCTGGCGTCGCTGGCTGGTATTGGATACCGGCAGGGCGTGATCCGGGTCGCGTTTTCTTTTGTCGGCATTCTAGTGGGTGCCCTTCTGGCGGGGCCTCTGGGGAAACTGATCCAGCCATTGCTGGTCGTGTTGGGGTTGAAGACCCCGCCGCTGGCGTGGTTACTTGCGCCACTGGTCGCCTTCGTATTGATCTCCATCATCTTCAAAATCGCCGCCCTGGGAGTGCACAAGAAGGTGGATGTCTATTTCAGATACCATACCGGCGATCTGCGGCAGGTCCTCTGGGAGCGGCTGAGCCGGCGGCTGGGCTTGTGTCTCGCCCTGGCTAACGGCGCCCTTTATCTCATCCTGCTTTCGTCCGTGATCTACCCGCTGAGCTACTGGACAGTCCAAATGGCGACGGAGGATAAAGACCCGAGGATGATGAGGATTCTCAACCGGCTGGGCCATGACCTGCAGAGCACGGGCTTCGCCAAGGTGGCGCGGGCAACGGATCGGATGCCGCAGGTGTGGTACGACTCAGCGGACCTGGCCGGCGTGATTTATAACAACCCCCTGAGCGAAGCGCGGCTGGCCCGTTACCCAGCCTTGCTGGGGCTGGCTGAGCGGCCGGAATTTCAGGATATGGCCAATGACACGCAGTTCACCGAGCTGCTCCTGCGGCACGAACCAATCCTGACCGTGCTGGATCATCCCAAGGCCCAGGCGATCGTCCAGAATCCCGAAATGCTGCGGTTGATCTGGTCCACCGTAGTGCCCGACCTCAAAGACCTGTCCGATTACCTGGTCAGCAACAAGTCCGCCAAGTACGCCTCGCAGAAGATACTCGGCCGCTGGAACTTTAACGTGAACATGACGATGAACCTGTTCCGCCGCGCCAAGCCGAACATCTCGTCCAAAGAAATGCTGCAGTGGAAGCGCTGGATGGTGTCGGCGTTCTCCAAGACATGCCTGGTGGCGATGACCGACCATCAGGCCCTGCTCAAGAATGCGCCCCAACTGAAGCTGCCGACGGCTGGTGTGACGGCGTCCGGAGGCCTCCAAACCTTGAAGGGTGAGTGGAAGGACTTGGATAGTAAATATCAACTCACCCTTGCGAACGCCAGCAAAGAGGAACAGCTAAGCGCCACGATTGAAGGCGACCACCTGACGATCGCGTCAGAAATGGCCCTGGTGTTCGACCGCGAAGACTAAGCCCGCCGGTCAGTTTCCGACCGGGAAGCTTAAGGTGACGGGCTTCGCCTGAAGGTTGACGAGGCCGTGCAGAAGGAGTTCGTCGGTTTGGGATGTATTGATCGTCGGGGCGGTGCTGGACTGCTCAAACGCAACCGGCTGGGCCAGGAACGGGTGGCTTTCCGCCGATACATTCGCAAACGTGACCGGCGTTGCCCCCGTGTCTATCTCCGGAACCAGGGCCACGGGCGAAACGTCAGCTTTGTCCGAATAGGGCACCGCCGCAAATAACAAACCGCACATCGCCAGCCCGAGAGCCCCGGCCAATGCGGGCTTGGCCTCGAGAGCCGCCCAAATCCGTTGGGTCCAGGGAGCCACCTCAAACAGCCGCTCGATGATGTTATACGGCTCACCCCGTTCACCGGCTTTAATACGCAGGATGACCTGGCGGGAAAAACCCTCGTAGTAACCCGGCGGGGGTTGCTCATGGCGTTTGAGCGCCAGCAATCGGCGCAACTGATCGAAGTTCTCGGTGTCCTGATTCATACTCATTTCAAGTAGTCTGACAAGTATGCCTGCAACTGCTGTCGAGCGTAAAACAGACGGGACCGCACGGTACCGATATTGCAGTCCATAATCTCCGCGATCTCTTCATGCGACAGCCCTTGCACATCATGCAATGTTACTACCAATCTATGAGGTTCTGACAACCTCAGCATCGCGGCGTTCAATTTCTCCTGCAATTCCGCCAGACCCACCTCGCGGCGCGGGGTCTTCTCTGAAACCAGCGCCACCAAGTCCGGGTCATGCTCGGCATTGAAGTCCAAATCATCAAGGCTCATCTGCGACTTGTTCCGCCGCTGCTTGAGGAAGTTGATGGTCTTATTAACGGCAATCCGATAAATCCACGTATAGAAGCTGGAGCCCCCCTTGAAGGACCGCAGGGCTTGAAACGCCTTGATGAAGGCCTCTTGCGCCAGGTCGTTGGCGTCTTCGTGGTTGGTCGTCATGTGGTACACCGTCGCGTAGATGCGTTCCTGGTAGCGGCGCACCAGTTCGTCGTAAGCCGGCAGGTCGCCCCGCCGCGCCCGCCTCACTAGTTCCATCTCCTCGGGTGGAGTCGGCGCCTCCGCCGAGGCCGGTGCGGGCGCGTCGGGCGGTTTGGATGCCTCACGGCTCGCCGGCTCAGGCATAATCATAGGCTGCTCTCATGGACAGCCCCCAGCACATCGGACTGGCGTGCCAGGTAGTCGGCCAAACCTAACAACCCAGCGCGGCCATTGGAGGCGGGCAATCCCCGCAACTGCTGGCACGCCTCCTCCAGGTAACGGTGAATTATCTCCAAAGAAGCGGCGAGCGCTTCATATTTTGCCAGCAGCCCTCCCAAGTGGCTCATTGAACCACTCTGCCAACTCCCGACCAGCTCGCTCAAGCGCGCACGGTCCGCCGCATCCGCCCGCTCCCAAAGCAGCAGCACCGGCAACGTCAATTTGCCTTTGGCCAAATCCGTGCCCAAGGACTTGCCTGCCGTCGCCTCCGAGCCGAACAGGTCCACGCAATCGTCATACACCTGGTAGGCGGTGCCGAAGGCCAGTCCGAAACGGCGCAGCGCCAAGCGGCCCTCGGCGTTCATGCCGCTCAAGCCCGCGCTCAGTTCGCACGATAGCGCAAACAACTCCGCCGTCTTCATTTCCAGCACCTTGAAATACTTCTCGCGCGTGAAGGTGAAGTCCCGCCGGTGCTGCAGTTGCAGAATCTCGCCCGTGCACACCGTATTGGTGGCCATCGCCACCGCCCGGCAAACGTCCGGCGTTGGAAATCTCGCCGCCAACACGAGCGCATGGGCGAACAGGCAATCACCCAACAATACGGCTATCTCGTTGTTCCAATTGACAGCTAGTGTCGGCTGGCCCCGGCGAATCTCGGCTTCATCAATGACATCGTCATGCACCAGCGTCGCCAGGTGCACCATTTCGATGATCACCGCCACCGTGATATGCGCGTCATTGACCTTCCCCAAAGCCTTGGCGGTCAACGCCACCAGCGCGGCCCGCAAATGCTTGCCCTGCCCGTTCAACGCATAATCAGCGTAACGGACGATGTCCGGGTCGAAGGCCTCGACTTGTTTCGCCAGGCCGCGCCCGACGGCTTCGAGGAATGGCTCCACCGGATCAATGATCTGCCTCCAGGTGCAAGCCGGCTCGGCATCCGGCACCTGAGTAATCGGAGCGCAAACCACTTTGGAATCAGCCGCAAACATGTGCGCGAAGTCTAAGGTTGTGAACTATCCAAGTCAAACCCCTTGTGCTCCAAGGCATGGGTCTGCCTGGCGCAGAAGAAATCTGAAAGGCGCGTGACAGGTTCATCTGCTCACAAAGTAACACAACGAGCCGCCAATGCCCGCACCATTTCCGTATTTCCCATTTCGGTTTGGCCAAACTTGGGTATCTTCTCACCATGCAAACGTGCAATCCACAATTGACGAGCTCTGCCGCACTCAACTGAATTACACTGATTCCAAGCGATTTGACCCACTTAACCCCGCAAACCGAATTAACCTACTCCTGGCGTGCAAGCGTTCCCCTCACCACTCGCCGAGCTGCCCGCGCTCAACCAGGTCGCGATCCCCGACCTCTGGCAGCAGCAGGCCGTCACCGCGTTGCGCGCGGGCAGCGACGTGGTCGTCCAGGCGCCGACCGGGGCAGGCAAGACACTGATCTTTGAACTCTGGTCCAACCAGGGCAAGAATCGGGGCCAAGCCATCTACACCGTGCCCACCCGCGCGCTGGCCAACGACAAGCTCGCGGAATGGCGCGCCCGCGGCTGGGACGTCGGCATCGCCACGGGCGACCTGGCCGAAAACCTGGGCGCCCCCGTGCTGGTCGCCACGCTGGAGACGCAGAAGCACCGTCTCATCCGGGGCGACGGCCCCGCGCTGCTGGTGGTGGACGAATACCAGATGCTCAGCGACCTCGACCGCGGCCTGAATTATGAGCTCGCCATGGCCCTGGCGCCGCAGCAAACGCAACTGCTCCTGCTGAGCGGGAGCGTCGCCAATCCACAGGATGTCGTCAAATGGCTGCAACGGCTTGGCCGCAAGGCCGTTTTGGTCCGCCATGATGAACGTCCCGTGCCGCTCGACGAAGTTCATGCCAACAGCCTGAGCTACCACGTCCCCAGCGAAATCCGGGGCTACTGGCCGCGCCTGGTCGCCAAAGCGCTGGCGGAAGACCTCGGGCCGATCCTGATCTTCGCCCCGCGCCGCCAGGCTGCCGAATCCATGGCCAACGAACTCGCCCGGCAACTGCCCACGCCCAATCCCCTCCAGCTCAGCCAGGAGCAAAAGCTGGTCGTCGGCGAGCATCTGGCCAAGCTGCTCAAGAGCCGGGTGACCTATCATCACAGCGGATTGAGCTACGGCACCCGGGCCGGCGTCATCGAGCCGCTCGCCAAGGCCGGCCAATTACGGGTCGTCGTCGCCACCATGGGCTTGGCCGCCGGCATCAACTTCTCCCTGCGCAGCGTCGCCCTTGCCGGCGAATCCTATCGCCGCGACGAGGCGGAGCAATTGATCAAACCCGACGAGCTGCTGCAAATGTTCGGCCGCGCTGGCCGCCGGGGGCTGGATGAATCCGGCTTCGTGCTGATCACTGCCAATGAGCTGCGACTGCTGGATTCCCATGCAGGCCACCTCTCCCGTAGCGGTGCGGTGGACTGGTCCGCCCTGCTCGGCATCATGACGGTCGCCGCTCAGCAAGGCCGGGACCCGTTCCGCGAGGCCGTGCGCACCCAGGAACGGCTGTTCACTACCAAGCCAATCGTCCTGGGCGTCGAAGAGTCCTTGCGCCATCCGGATGTCCCGTGCCACCTGCGGACCGACGCCGAACGCGCCCGCCACGTTCGCCGGCGCGTCCGCGAGATGCAGAATAGCCGCGGGGAGTGGGAAACGATGCGCGAGCCGGTGAGCACGCCAGTACGGGATATTCGTATTTACGATTTACGATTTATGAATGACGCGCCAGGGGCCGATTCGGAGGTTGATCTCGCAAATCGTAAATCGCAAATCATATACCGCCCCGCGCTTTCCGTGCCGTCCGCCCTGGAAAAGGTCGGCACTGGCAACCTTTGCGTGCTGTCCGAAGACGAACACGGCAAGACCTACGGTCGCGCCCTCACTGTCGCCGATCGCCTCGGCCAGGACCGAGTCCTGCTTGCGAAATGGATTCGGCGCCTGACGAATTGGAACGGACGCCAGGTGCCGCTCGCGGTCTGGGAAGAGAAGATTGTCCCGCTGGTGAAGGAAAAGCTGGCGCAGCAGAAAACACCCGTCGCGGGCTTCCGAAACGAAGCCCAGCGCATCCTCGCCCTCGTCAGCATTGCGGACCTGACCATGCGCGTGCCGGTGGACCGGCACGGCGTCGCCCTCTGGAAGCCGGTCGAGCGCGAAGTTCTGCCCTCCGACTGCGCCCAGTGCGCGCTCGTCTCCGTCTGCCGCCAACTCCCAACCAGCACGGGTGTCGCCCTGCTTTGGCGGCGGCTCGGCTTGGTCGATGCCGCCGGCGTGCCCACCATCCGTGGCCGGGTGGTCAGCTTCTTCAGCCAAGGCGACGGGCTGGCCATCGCCGCCGCGCTCGAAGACGAAAGATATCCGCTCGACGAATTGATCTACGATCTCGCCAACCTGGACGCCGGATTCCGCTTCGCTGGCGAAGACATCAACCGCTGGGGCGGGCGGCTGGGGCTCGTTTGCCACGAGAAGTATGGTCTGCAATCCATCCCCGGCTACCTCGAAAACGGCGTCCCGCCCAAATACGGTGTCGGCGCCGAACAAATCGTCGCTTCCGTCCACAAGAACCCGCTCGCCAAGCAGGTCTGGATCACCGGCGTGCTCGGCCCGGGCGACATCGACCGCGCCATCATCGAATGGCGCAGCCTCTTGCGACAAATCGCGCACGCCCCGGAGCTGGACTGGCCCCGCTGGCGCGCCTTGCAAGCGATGGCCAAAACCATCCTCAACGAGACCGAATCCCCGACCCTGACCGACCTGCCTCCGCTCGAATACCACCAAACCCGCCGCGTGGATCACCGGCTTATCCTGCGTCGGCACTGAGCCTCCTGTGCCACCCGCTATGAGCGCGGTCTTCAAGCCGCAGCAGCGCAGAACCTACCGCCGATCCCAGCCAACAAGCGCACTGTCCACAATTTAGACATACAGCGTCCCCTACTGCCCGCTCATCTCCGTAGCCTCCCCGGAGACTCCCCGTAGTAACTCTGATTCGAATCAGAGGTACTACGGGGAGTATCCGGGGCGTCCTGCGGGAGGGTCGGGTGCAGGCTTGGAGGAACCGGGCCAAGTCGGAAAGCGGTTACAGGACGTTTGTTACCCAGCGGCGGGAAGGACTACCCGCCATGGGAAGGCGGCTTTCCGGCTTGAAGGGTGGCGGGCTTTGGCAGAGACTCGCGGCCCGAATGATTTTGACCCGAAAAGCTAGACCCAATTCATCTGAAGCCCTAACCGCTTGAAACGCTTGAACCTGCTCCCCCACCCTCGTTCCGCAGAGCGGCTGCCGGGATTCTACCGTTTGCCGCAGCGGGCGGTGCTACATTTGGACGCCGGGCTGCCGCGGGACCGGGTGCTGCTGCCAACGGTGGCCCGGCTGCAATCAGTAGCCAAAGCTATCGGTGTTGAACTGGAGGTAGTGACCGGCCCGGCGGAACATCCGCGCCTGGCCATACGAGCGCTTCAAAGCACATCCGCCCCGGACCACGCGGAGGGATACGCCCTGATAATCAGTGCGCGGGGTGTGGCGATTCATTACCGGCAGGAAGGGGGCCTGCGGGCAGCGGTGGCTACCCTGCGCCAACTCCTGCGCGAGCATGGCCGGCGGTTGCCGAGGCTGGTCATTCGAGACTATCCGGACTTCGCACGCCGAGGTGTGATGTTGGACGTTTCGCGCGGCCGGGTGCCGAACCTCCAGACGCTGCTGGAGTTGGTGGATCACCTGGCAGATTTCAAGGTTAACGAGTTCCAGCTCTACATCGAGCACACGTTTGCGTACCGCAACTACGAGCCGGTGTGGCGTGGCTGGGGGTCGCTGACGGCGGAGGAGATCCTGCGCCTGGACGCGCGGTGCCGGGAACTGGGGATCGACCTAGTGCCGAACCAGAACTCGTTCGGACACTTGCGCTATTGGCTGGCGTATCCGCCGCTGAAGAAGCTGGCCGAGGTCAACACGCCTTACGAGTGCGAGGGCGGCGCTTATGCGCGCTATCCGACCACCCTGGCCCCCAACCACCCAGGCACGCTGCCCTTTCTGCGCGAACTCTATGATGAGCTTCTCCCGCACTTCACCAGCGCGCGCTTCAATGTGGGTTGCGATGAAACCTGGGACCTCGGGCGCGGCCAGAGCAAACGGCTTTGCGCGGAGAAAGGCAACGGACGGGTCTATGTGGATTTCCTGAAGAAGATCCACCGGGAAGTGGCGGCCCGTGGCCGGCAAATGATGTTCTGGGGTGACATCATTCTGCGTGAGCCAGAACTGATCAAGGAATTGCCCAAGGACGTCATCGCCCTGAACTGGGGTTACGAGCCCAAGCACCCGTTCGACCGCGAAGCGGGGTTGTTCGCGAATTCGAAGTTGCCGTTTTACGTCTGTCCCGGCACGTCGGCCTGGATGAGCCTGATCGGCCGGCATGACAACGGTTTCGCCAACCTGCGCCAGGCGGCGAAGGCGGGCCGCAAGCACGGAGCCATCGGCTATCTGAACACTGACTGGGGCGATGGCGGGCATCCGCAGCCGTTGGCGGTGAGTTATATGCCCTATCTCCTGGGCGCGGCGCTAAGCTGGTGCGCACAGTCGGCGGATGAGAAGCTGCTGGTCCCGGTCCTTAGCCGCGACCTCTTCCACGACCCGACGCAGCGTCTGGCTGAAGCGGCCCTAGCGCTCGGTTTAGCCCATCGCCATCTTAACTACTATGCCAGGCTCGGGACGCCGCTGGGAACAGCGATTGCCGCTCCCGTGCCGCAAACGCGCGAGTTGATGTGCCGGGACGGCCTGAAGTATTATGCGCGCATACCGGCGAAGCATATCCGCGCCGCGCAGGCCGAAGTTGAAAAACAGCGGTCAGTGCTCTGCCGCGCGCGCCCGCAGACCCCCGCGGGGAGAATCCTTGCCGTTGAGCTCGACCTTGCGGCGCGGATGGCGGTGCAATCCTGCCAAATTATGTTGTGGCAGCAGGCCATAGTCGGCAGCCGGAACGTGGAAGCCCGCCGAATGGCCGCCGCCGGCATCGGCGCTTTGCAGAAGCTGGACCGCGATTTCAAGGCTTACTGGCCGTTGCGGAACAAAGGCACGACTGCGAAATGCTCGACCTTTCTACGCTGGCGCATGCAGGATTATCGGTGCGCAACCGTCTATTACCTGCCCGGGGCGGCGCGCGCACTCGAACAGCCTGTCCATTAGGTGCTTTATGTCTATTGCGGATATACGAAGAGAATACAACCTGACCGGAATGCGGCGGAGCGACCTGGAGGCGAACCCCATTGCCCAGTTTCGGAAGTGGTTCGACCAGGCGAGCGGCGCGCGGGTCAGCGGGCGGATACGGAAGTTCTGCATCAAGCTGTACAAAGCGCTGCTCATGGCTTCGGGTGCCGAAGTGATGGATCTGACGGCGATGACGCTGGCGACCGCCGACAACCAAGGCCGGCCATCGGCACGGATCGTGTTGCTCAAGGGCGTGGACCAGCGCGGGTTCGTGTTCTACACCAATTATGATAGCCGGAAGGGGCAGGAATTGGCCGAAAACCCGCAGGCCGCTCTGGTTTTCTACTGGCCGGAGCAGGAACGGCAGGTTTGCGTCGCCGGGGAGGTCAGCAAACTGCCCACGGCGGAATCCGATGCGTATTTCAAGTCGCGACCACGCGGGAGCCGGCTGGGCGCGTGTGTCTCCCATCAAAGCGCGGTCATTCGCGACCGGGCGGCCCTCGAAGCGCAATGGAACCAGATGGAAGCGCAATATGCGGCGCAGGAAATCCCCCGCCCGCCTCATTGGGGCGGCTACTTGCTATGCCCGGCACGCATTGAGTTCTGGCAAGGGCGGCCCAACCGGCTTCACGATCGCTTCCGCTACACTCGGCAGCCGGATAAGACCTGGCACATTGAGCGCTTGTCGCCTTAGTTGCGTAATTTTGGTCTTGCTTTCTAACGCCGGGGGGCGCAGAGTACCTTCGGCAGGGAGAGCCGCGGCCGGCAGCCGAAGCTTGAGGCCAAAAGGCCCTCCCAGCCACAACCGTGACGAGGACAAACGAAGACGGGGCTGGGCTCGAAACGAAAACCGCGTGGTTGGTCGTGGTGGTGTACGAGAATGCTGCGGCCCGCGAATGCGCGGTCGCATTCTGCGACCAACTGGTTGGCCGGTTTTGGGCGAGGTGTGAGTTCGACGTAAGCTGGTGGTCGTTCGAGTTGCTGGATCAGGAGCTGGCGGCCAAAGAGGCGGCGGAAAAGGCCGCCCAGGCTGATTTGATCATCTTCTCTGCCACTCCGGAAGGTGGTTTTCCTGTGCACGTCAAAGCCTGGGTTGAAACCTGGCACAACCAGCGCGGTGACCGCGAAGGCTTGCTCGCGGGGCTTATGGAACCGGTCCCGGGTGCTGGCGACCTCGAAGGACCGAAGCATCATTACCTGCGCCAAGCCGCCCATCACGCGGCAATGGATTACCTGACGCACATTCCGCAAGACATTTCCCGCCCCATCCCCGATTCGCTCGATTCATACACCAAACGGGCGGATCAGGTCACCAGTCTGCTGGATGACATCCTGCACCAGCAAACGCCGCCGCAGAATCTTCTGGTCTGACTTTTCTGACCGGATTCTCTTATTTGGCTTCTTCCTGCTCCGCAGCCGCGTCTTCCTGCTGCTCGCTGATCACCGGAGCGATAGCCTGTAGCTTATCGCCCTCGCTTAACTCGATCAGCTTCACGCCCTGCGTGTTGCGGCCAGCTTCACGGATGTCTTTCACGAAAATGCGCACCATTTGACCGCCAGTCGTGATCAGCATGATCTCGTCGGCGTCCCGCGCAGTGAGCGCGCCCACGACCGCCCCAGTCTTTTCGGTAACCTTCATGGTGACGCGTCCTTTTCCCCCGCGAGACTGCTTGCGAGATCCGCTTTCAGCCTGGACCAGGTATTCATCGAACGGGGTGCGTTTCCCGATGCCATTCTCGCCGGCAACCAAGAGCATCGCATCCGGAACCACCACGGCGAGCGCGACGACCTGATCGCCCTTCTCCAAGGTGATTCCCTTTACTCCGGCGGCTGCCCGGCCCATTGAACGCACATCGGATTCGCTGAAACGAATACTCATGCCGTCATGCGTGATAAGCACCACGTCATCGCCCGGGTCCTGAACTTCATCCTTTTCCACAATGCTGCCGCGCGTGAGTTTCACATCAATCAGCATGTCGCCGGGCTCGATGGTGATGGCGATAATGCCGTCCTTGCGGACATTGGCAAACTCGTTGAGCGAAGTCTTCTTCACCGTGCCTTGCCGTGTCGCAAAGAAAAGTTCGCCCGGCTGTTTCCATGTCACGTCCTCCTTGTTTCCGTTCGTCCTGGAAAGGACCCGGATGAGCGCGGCAATGGTCTCGCCCGCCTTCAATTCCAGCAGGTTGGCAATGCTGCGGCCTTTGGCCGCGCGGCCCATATCGGGAATCTCATGCACGCGCTCGACATACACGCGCCCGGTGTTCGTAAAGAACATCAGGTGATCGTGGGTGCCGGCGGTGAAGAGGTGCTCGATGAAATCGTTGTCCTCTTCGGTGGCGCCTTCGCGCGTGGCCATGCCAATAACCCCCTTGCCGCCACGGTGTTGGGAACGATAGGAGCTGATGTTCGTCCGCTTGATCAGCCCGCCGTGAGTGAGTGTGATAATGACTCCCTCATTCGCAATAAGGTCTTCTATGGCAATCTCGCCTTCGTCGGGCACCAACTCCGTCAGCCGCGGCGTGGCGTACTTCTCTTTGATCGCCAGCAGCTCAGCCTTGATAATGGCAAATACCCGCGTTTCCTTCGCTAGAATATCGAGCAGGTCCTTGATGCGCTCAATCAACTCGTTGTACTCCGCCCTGACCTTGTCGATTTCCAGGCCGGTCAACTGGTAGAGCCGCAGCTCCAGGATCGCGTTCGCTTGCTCTTCGCTGAATGAATAGCGCCCGCTCGTCAGCCGCGCTTCGCTGCGGATTAGAATCCCGAGTTGCTCCACCTGGGCGCGCGTGAAGTCAAAGGCGAGCAGCTTGATCTTGGCCTCCTCGCGATTGGCCGAGTGCCGAATGATGCGGATGAATTCGTCCAGGTTGGAGAGGGCGATCAGGTAGCCTTCCAGGATCTCCGCCCGCTCCTCCGCTTTGCGTAGCTCGAACTTCGTCCGGCGGATTATTACTTCCCGCCGGTGCTCGATGTAGCAGTTAATCAGCTCTTTCAACCCCAGGGTCTTGGGTCGGCCATGGTCGATGGCCAGCGCATTGACCGCAAAACTCGTTTCTAGCGCCGTGTGCTGATACAGATTGTTGATGACCACCTTCGGCAGTGCGTCCCGCTTGATCTCGATGACGACCCGCGTGTTCTCATCCGACTCGTCGCGCACGGCCGTGATATCCGTGATAATCTTCTCGTTTACCAGTTCGGCAATCCGCTCGACCAGCACGGCGCGGTTTACGTTATAGGGGATTTCGGTGATGACGATCTGTTCGCGACCGCCTTTAAGCTCCTCAAGACCCACCTTCCCGCGCACCTTCACGCTACCGCGGCCGGTCTCGAAGTACTGCTTCACTCCCTCCAGCCCGCAAACCATGCAGCCGGTCGGAAAGTCCGGCCCTTTGATATGCTGCATCAGCTCCTTGAGCGTAATGTCCGGCTTATCAACCTGCGCGCAAACGCCATCGATGATCTCGCCCAGGTTGTGCGGCGCCATGTTGGTGGCCATGCCGACGGCGATGCCCGTGCCGCCGTTGACCAGCAGGTTCGGGAACGCGGAGGGAAAGACCGTCGGCTCGGTGCGGGTCTCATCGTAATTGGGGATGAAGTCCACCGTATCCTTCTCCATGTCCTGCATCATCACCGCCCCGAGCGGAGCCAGGCGCGCTTCCGTATACCGCATTGCAGCCGGCGGATCACCTTCCACCGACCCGAAGTTCCCCTGCCCCTCGATCAGCCGCTCGCGCATGGCCCACGGCTGCGCCATGTGCACGAGCGTCGGGTAAATCGCCTGGTCGCCGTGCGGATGGTAGTTACCCATCGTTTCGCCGACGATCTTGGCGCACTTGAGATGCTTGCGACCCGGCATCACTCCCAAGTCGTGCATCGCGTACAGGATGCGGCGTTGCGACGGCTTCAACCCGTCGCGCACGTCAGGCAGCGCACGGGAGATGATCACTGACATCGAGTAATCAAGAAACGAATTCTTGATCTCCTCGGCGACATTGATCTTCGTAATTTTCTCGTTGGCGGCGAATAAGGGCGTGCCACTGGCTGGCACTTCGGTCTTGTCGTTAGGTTCGGTCGGTTCGGGCATAAAGCTAGGTTACTTCTCCGGTCGCTTGTTCAGCAAAAGGGGTTGGCCTGACTGCGTTTGCAGTTCGGCAACTCGCTTCTCAGACGTCGAGATTCCTCACATTCAGCGCGTTGTCCTCGATGAACTGGCGGCGCGGCTCAACCTCCTCGCCCATCAGTTTCGCGAACATCTCTTCCGCTTCAATCGCATCGGTCAGGTCCACGCGCAGCAGCTTGCGCCGCGCCGGGTTCATCGTCGTTTCAAACAGCTCCTTGGGGTTCATTTCGCCCAAACCCTTGAACCGCTTGATGGAGAGCCCGCGCCGACCCACTTCCTTGACACTGGCAAGAATCTCAGGGATCGAGAACAATGGCTTCACTTGCTCCTTGTCACCCTCGCCTTCGACGACCTCGAACAGAGGCTTGTCTTGCGCCGAGTAGTGATCGACGCTCAATCCCTTTTTCGCCAGCTTCGCCAGCAGTTCCGCGACGGCCTTGCTCTCATGCAACTCGACGTGGCGGGCACGGCGGGTGTGGCCGTTCTTCCCCTTCTCCAGCAGGCTGGTATCGGATTCCTCTTCGCCGAAGAGGTGCAGATCGGGGTTCTTGGAACCAAACTCTTCCAAATCCTCCTCGGTATGGAAGTATTGCACCGTTTCGTCGTTCCCATCGCGCACCTTCACCAAATGGCGCGGCAGTTCGTGGGTCTTCGGGTGGCGCTGCTCGACGAAGGTGGTGAAGTCGCCGCCGTGACGGCGCAACGCGATGGCATACTTGTCGAGCGATTCGAGCAGTTCCAGGATTTCGGCAAGCTGCTTATCCGTAAGCTCATTACCGTCGGACAGATTGCGCAGGCGGACCTCGTTCGTGCCCAGCTCGATGAGAATTTGGTTCAGCCGGGCGTCGTCATCCACGTACTCCACCCGCTTCTTCCGGGCGATTTGATACAGCGGTGGCTGGGCGATATAGATGAAGCCGCCCCGGACCAGTTCGGGCATCTGCCGATAAAAGAACGTCAGCAGCAGCGTGCGAATGTGCGCGCCGTCCACGTCTGCATCGGTCATGATGATGATCTTGTGGTAGCGCAGGCCTTCCAGATTGAAAGCGCCCTCCCCCTCCCCGTCACCGATGCCCGTGCCCACCGCAGTGATCATGGTACGGATTTCCTGATTTTGGAGCACCCTGTCCAAGCGCGCCTTCTCCACGTTGATGATCTTGCCGCGAATGGGCAAGATGGCCTGAAACTTCCGGTCGCGCCCTTGCTTGGCCGACCCGCCGGCCGAGTCACCTTCCACGATATACAGCTCGGTGTTGATCGGGTCCCGGTCCGAGCAATCGGCCAGCTTGCCTGGCAAGCCGCCGCCAGTCAGCGCTCCCTTGCGCACCGTCTCGCGCGCCTTGCGGGCCGCCTCGCGCGCCCGCGCCGCCAGCAAAGCCTTCTCAATCACCTTCTTGGCCACCGGCGGATTCGCATCAAAGAACGTCATCAATCCGTCATAGATGACCGACGACACGAGGCCGTCGATTTCCGTGTTGACGAGCTTGACCTTGGTCTGCGACTCAAACCGCGGGTTGGGCAACTTCACGCTCAGCACGCACACCAGCCCTTCGCGGACGTCATCGCCCGCGATGGCCGGGTCCTTTTCCTTCAGGATTTCGTTCGCTTTGGCGTATTGGTTGATGGCCCGGGTCAGGGCTGAACGGAACCCGGTCAGGTGTGCGCCGCCGTCCGGGTTTGGAATCGAGTTGGCGAAGCAGAGGATCTGGTCGTTGTAGCTGTCAGTGTATTGCATCACACAATCCACGAACACCTCATCCTTCTGCCCGCTGATCACAATCGGCTTGGGGTGCAGNNGTCTTCTCGTTCCGCTCGTCCGTCAGGACGATGATGATGCCCGGGTTCAAGAACGCCAGCTCGCGCAGGCGGTTCGCCAGGATGTCGAACTTGAACTCGGTGGTGATGGTAAAGATGGTCGGGTCGGGCTTGAAGGTGATCAGCGTGCCGGTGCCCTTGGACTTGCCGACGACGGTCAGCTTCTGCGTGGTGACGCCGCGCGCGAACTCCATGGAATACACCTTCCCGTCGCGCGACACCTCCACCTTAAACCAATCCGACAGCGCATTGACGCATTTGGCACCAACGCCGTGCAAACCGCCGGAGTACTTGTAGGCCCCCTGCCCGAATTTGCCGCCCGCGTGCAAGTTGGTCAGCACCAACTCGACCGCCGGCATATTGAATTTCGGATGCATGTCCACGGGGATGCCGCGCCCGTTGTCACGGATGGACACTGACCCGTCCACGTGAACGGTGACTTCTATCTTGCTGCAGTAGCCGGCCAGGTGCTCATCGATGGAATTATCCAGCACCTCGAAAACACTGTGGTGCAGGCCACGCTCATCCGGGTCGCCGATATACATTCCCGGGCGTTTGCGCACCGCTTCCAAGCCCTCGAGCTTGTCGATCTTCGACGCGTCATACTTCTCGGGCGCGGCGGGAATCGCCAGCGCTTTTTCTGTCACTTCAACCGCATTTTCGTCAGGCATAAATTCATTCGGACCAGGCATTTTGGCCGTCCGTTTCAGGACTAAAAATAGTAGGAAAAATGGCCGCGGAACACAACTCCTATTTCGGGTCATTTTGCCCCAAAAACACCATTAGTTGTGGGGCCGCAAGACGCCACCGCCCATATATTGGGTTGGAGAAGAAGGCCTTCCTGACTGCCTAAACTTACGATTCCGAACCCCAAAATGCAACCTGCCTCAGCAATGGGCTAATGTGCCCGGAAGTCAACTGGGGCGGAGTGCGTCCGTCTTCGTTACAGGTTGGACTCAACGCCGGATTCGGCTGCGCCGGGTATCAAGTGCGCTGCGGTTCGATTTCACCGCTCAAGAGGCGATTTAACTCGGCAGTAACACCAAAGACTCCCGCCCATTCCTTCATTTAAGATCCAAGATAGAAGGATAATCGACCTTGGCGGGCGGGTCGAGCAAATGAAACGGGAAGCTGCGTTCGAATTCCGTTCTGAGAGTAATTTCTGAACGCCTAAGTTCGCAGGCCACAGGCCACCCCTTCCCTACGACTTAATGTCCCGAGCCTGAAATGCCGCGGCCCCAATGAGGAAGGTGGTGAAGTTTACCGCGAGCAAGACGCACACCGATTGCCCCATCTGCGCCCAAGGTACCGGCTGGACATAGACGTTGTGCCAGGAGCGGAAGTGGTAGGTGAGCAAATACTCGTGGTAGCGCTCGAAAAACGGGATGCCTTCCATCACCAGGTTCACGAACAACAGCGACAGCGCCAGGATCGTAGCGGCGGCGGGCTTCATGTTGAAGCAGGAGAACATGAAAGCGATCCCCAGCACCACGCTCGCGTTGAGCGTCATGAACAAGTGCGAGCACATATACAGCTTGAAGCCCTCTGCCGCGCTCAACACGTTGAAGACCTGCCCCGGCACGAAGACAAACATCCCTTTCCACGGAAACCACATCCGGGCAAACCCAAGCGCAGTCACGCCCAGCACCAGCACCAGCGCCGCCGAGAAGATGCCGCCGGCCATCCACTTCACCAACAATAACCGGAACCGGGAAATCGGCCGTGACAGAATCATCCGCAGCGTCCCGTCCTCAACTTCCTTGGCCACCAGGTCACCCCCGACCAGCGCCACGTACAGAGGCATGAGCAGCAATATTTGCGGAATCAGCATAATCAGCGCGACGGTCAGCGCCGACACGTATTCCTGCGCCAAGTAGCCGTTGCCCGCCAGCATGTTCTCCATCTGCGCCTGCCAGTGGGTGAAACGGAACGTGATCAGCATCCCATTCTGCGCAACGAGGAATGCGCCGAAGCCGATGTAGGTGCGCTTCTTACCGAAGAGCTTCCACAACTCGTTACGCAGATGGTGGTAGAACATGCTCAAATAGAAGTTACATGGGTTGCAGGGTTGCATGAGTTACATAAGGCATTGCGCGCGGGGCGTTCTTTGTAACCCAGGCAACCCTTGCAACTCGTGTAGCCCATGTAACTTTTGTAACCATGTAACAATGTAACCAGGCAACTCATTTGCTTTCCTTTTGGCCATTCATCAAGGACAGGTAGAAATCCTCCAGCGTCGCTTCCACCGGGGCAATCTCATAGACCGGCATGCCGCGCTCTACGAGCAGGCGCACGACCTGGTCCGTCCCGGCGCCCTTGCTCAAGGAAATCAAACTCCCGTCGCGCTCCTGCGTGATAAGTTGCGCCCGGCGAAGCTCCTTCACCGCCAGCCCGAAATCTCCCGTCCTAAGCCGTATCCAGGCCTCGCGCTGCTTCGTGGCGGCGAGCGGACCCTCAAACACCATGCGGCCCTGGTTCAGCACGGCGATGCGCGTGCAGAGCTGCTCCACCTCGTTCAGGAAATGCGAGGAGAGCAGAATCGTCAGCCCCAGCTCGCGCTGCAGCCGCTGGATGGTCAGCCGCATCTCGTGGATGCCCTCGGGGTCCAACCCGTCGCTCGGCTCGTCGAGGATCAGCAGTTCGGGCTGGGGCAACAGCGCCTGCGCCAGTGCCAGCCGCGCCCGCATGCCGTGCGAATAAGTGCGCACCTTGGAATGCTCCCGCCCGGTCAGACCGACCCATTCGATGACCTCATCGATCCGCTTGCGAGGAGTCGAGGTCGTGTAGGAGCTGAGGATATCCAGGTTCCGCCGCCCGCTCAGGTAGTCATAGAATGCCGGGCTTTCAAAGATGGCGCCGACCTTCTGCAACGCCAACCGCCGGTGTGCCGTCACGTCGTGGCCGCAGATGCTCACCTCGCCGCTCGTCGGCCAGACCTGGCCCAACATCATGCCGATGGCGGTGCTTTTGCCCGCGCCGTTGTGGCCCAGCAAGCCGTAAATCTCTCCCGCCGGCACCTGCAAGGTGAGGTCATCCACTGCCAGCCGCTGGCCGAATTTCTTGTTCAGGTGCTTGAGCTGGATCACTGGCTGGGTTTGATGGTCCCCGCGATGACGAGGAGGTTCTTGATATGGCCGTCCGCGTACAGGAAGTTCTTCGCCTTACCCTCACCCCGGGCAATGTGGAACTTCTCTTTGTCGTACATCAACGGCATGGCATGCGGATCGAACTGCATGCCAAAGGCGGTCAAATGGTCCGCATCCTCACCGTTGAGCAAGCTATTCCATGCGAAGCTGGACCCGGTCTGCGCGAAGTAGGTCGGCCCCTTTTGCGGCAAGGGCACGACTTTGTCCGTAGGCCACTTGTCGGACGGGCAGTGGAGCACATTCGTGTTGCCGAGCTGACTTGACAGCACCTGGTCCGGGCCGGGGAATTCGTTGGTAATGCCCGGATAGATGTCGGACATCCAAGGCAGCCGGTTGTGGTAGTCTCCGACGTAGATTTGGAGAGCAATCCCAATCTGCCGCAGGTTGCTGAGGCACGCGGTCGCCCTCCCCGCCTCCTTCGCCCGCCCCAACGCCGGCAGCAGCAGCGCCGCCAGAATGGCAATGATCGCAATCACCACCAGCAGCTCAATGAGCGTAAACGCGCTGTCTTCCCCCGCAGGCTCCCAAGCCCCTCCCCCCGCCCGCGCGCACGTGTCCCCCTTCGGCCTTCGGATTTCGGTCTTCCTTCGGCCTTCGGACTTCGGCCTTCGGACTTGCCCAGCCTGCCTGGTTCCCGGTCTCTCCTCCGATGTCGCGGCGTTCATCGTCCCCGGAACGGCCGGCCGCTCTCCATTACGCGCTGCAGCTCTTCCAGGACCGGCGCCAGCTCCGCCTTGGTTTGTGCCGAACTCTGGCTATAGAAGGTCTTGAGGCCGATAGTCCTGACCTTCGCCTGAAGCTCATCACTCAGAACCGGCGGCCCGTTTGTGCCGCCCGGACCCCCAGCGCCCGGGACGCCCGCCCCTTGATCACGCGTCTCTTTGAGGCGGCGCAACGCGTCGTCAATCGACTTGCGTCGTTTCTCCTCCGGCAATTGCTCGAACGCGGCCAGCATCTGCTTGAAACCCGTCGGCATGGTCGCCTCGATGAAGCTGGCCTTCTCATCTTCCGTCATCTGGTTAAACCAATTCCAGGCCAAGCGGTCTGCCCGCGCCTTTCGCCGTTCCTCCAGTGAAAGCGCGTTGAGCTTGTCCGCGAGATCCTGAATCGCCTTGGCCCGCGCGGCCCCCGACAGTTTGCCGAGATCCACGGATTCGGCATAGGCTCGCACCTTCTCTGCCGTCATCTTGGCATTCCGGGCGATCCGGATTCCAGCGAAAGCAACCAGCCAAATCCCGCACACCGCAACTGCGGAGATAGCCACCGGCCGCCAGCGTTGACTCAACATAATCCGAGTTTAGCGCCGCGGCTGATTTGTGCCACGAAAAACTGGCCCGCTTGCCGGCAGTCAAAATCCGAAGCCCGAATACCGAAGACCGCAGGAAGGCCGAAATCCGAAGCCCGAAAAAGCCCCGGTTCGATTCGCCCTTGGCTTCCGGAGCCGGCTCCGCATTCGGACTTCGGATTTCGGATTTCATTCGGTTTTCGGGTTTCGGTTTTCGGCTTTGCTCCGGCCTGGCCCCTTGGTGCCCCTTGATTCTCCACTAGCCTCTCGCTACCTTCCTCGCGATGACCAGTCCAACCCACTCCTCCGGCTCCGGCGCCCCGGCCGCGCCCAAACCCAGCCTCGATCATTTGCGCAATCAGATCGACGCCATTGACAAGCAACTGGTGGAGCTGCTCGCTCAGCGGCGGCGCGTCGTCCAACAGGTCATCGAGGTCAAACAACAGCACGACCTGCCCACTTTCCATCCTGCGCGCGAGGAAGACCTTATCTCGGCCCGCCGTGCCCAGGCGACCCAGGCGGGGCTGGACCCTGATTACGTCGAAGACCTGTTTCGCACGGTGCTCCGGCATTCGCGCGTCGGGCAACTGAGCACGCTCAGCCGCCGCGGCACCCGGCCCGGGGCGAAGGTCCTCATCGTCGGCGGACTCGGCCACATGGGCCGCTTCCTGGCGACCTGGTTCCGGCAATCGGACTACGACGTGCGCATCCTCGACCGCGACGATTGGCCCCAGGTCGGCTCGCTGGCGGCGGGAATTGAACTGTGCATCCTGGCCGTGCCGATTGACATCACGCCAGCCGTGGCCGCCCAGATCGCGCCCTATCTGCCGGAGAAATGCGTGCTGGCCGACATCACCAGCCTTAAACTCAAACCGCTCGAAGCGATGCTCAAGGCATACACCGGCCCGGTCGTTGGCCTGCACCCGCTGTTCGGCCCGGCGACTACCACGATGGACAAGCAGATCGTCGTCGTTTGCCCCGGGCGCGACCTGGAGCAATGCCAATGGCTGCTCGACCAACTCAGCCTCTGGGGCAACGTGCTCGTTGAAACCCCGGCGGCGGAACATGACAAGATAATGGGTATTGTCCAGGCCCTGCGCCACTTCGCGACGTTTACCTTTGGCCAATTCCTGTACTCGCGCGGGGTGCCTATACTCCGCACGCTCGAACTTTCCAGCCCGATCTACCGCCTCGAACTCGCGATGGTCGGCCGTCTCTTTGCCCAGGACCCCGACCTCTATGCCGAGATCGTCTTCGCCACGCCCGAGCGCCAGGCCTTGCTCAAGGACTTCATCCAATCGCTCCAGCAGAATCTCAGCCTGGTCGAGCGCGGCGACAAAGCTGAGTTCGTAGCCCGCTTCCGGGAGATTGCCGAATGGTTCGGCCCCTTCAGCGAACAAGCGATGCGCGAGAGCACCTTTGTCGTCGAAAAGCTCGTCCACCGCTTCTGAGGATTGAATTGGCGCAGCCGTCCCGGCTGCGAGTTCTGGCGGCGTCCCGCCCCTACAACTGGCGGGCGGGACGCCCGGCCAACCCACAGACGGGCACGCCCGCACCACACTTTATCACTGGCCCTCCCTTGGCGCGCATAGCGTGTTTGTCTGGCATTAGTATCTTGCAACAATTATGCGACCATCATGTAGCTATCATGCAACCATTATGCAGTGATTATGCAGCAATCATGTAACTATCTAGTAATAAGCCACTTACTCTCGTGGTGATTAGGCGCTGCTACTGCGGCTCCAGCGGGTTCGGAAGGCATCAACAGAGCCCTTGGCAGTTTAGGCTCGCCACGCTGGCGGGCGTATCGGCTGGCCCAACTGCCTGCTGATTCGCCTTTTCTATTGCCGCGCCCCATTCACAGCCCGAAACTCGGCAGGTGGCGCCGGCCCCTAAACCAATCTTCTCGGTCCAGGTGCGCGAGTTGGTCGAGTTCGCCCTGCGGCAGGGCGACCTGGGCGGCGAACGCGACTTCGTAGGGCCGAACCGCGCCCTGGCGGGCACGCGCGGCCACCAACGGCTCCAGCGCTCCCGCCCCGCCGGCTATCAGAAGGAGGTGCGCCTCTGCCGCAAAATCGAGACACCCGACTTCACCCTGCGCATTCAAGGGCGCATAGACGGTCTGCTGACCAGCGCGCACGAGGTGCTGCTGGAGGAGATCAAGACGATCCAGGGCGGATGGGACCGGATAGCCGACCCACTGCATTGGGCGCAGGCCAAACTCTACGGTTTGATCTATGCACAGGATAACGCCCTGGAGCAGATCACCATCCAGTTAACCTATCTGGACCTCGATACCGGCGAACTGACGGAGTTTCGCAACCTCTTCACCCTGAAGGAGCTTTCCGCCTTCTTCGAGCACACGACCAATATCTACCTCGACTGGCTGCGGGCGCATCAAGCTTGGTGCCGGCAGCGCGACGAGTCCATCCGCTCACTCAACTTCCCCTTTGCGCGCTACCGACCCGGTCAGCGGCCGCTCGCCGTAGCCGCCTACCGCACTTTCGCCCGCGGCGGGCGACTTTTCCTCGAGGCCCCCACGGGAATCGGCAAGACCATCTCCGTGCTCTTCCCGGCAGTCAAAGCCCTCGGGGAAGGCAAGCTCGAACGCATCTTCTACCTCACCGCGCGCACTGTAGGACGCGCGGTGGCCGAAAAGGCCTGCGCCGACCTGCGGCAGGCGGGGCTCCGCTTGCGCACACTGACGCTCACCGCGAAAGAGAAGATCTGTGTTCAGGAAGGCCAACCCTGCGACCCGCTCACCTGCCCGTTTGCCCGTGACTACTACGACCGCCGCCGACCCGCCATGCGCGCCGCTTTGGCTCGCGAGGAGATCACCCGCCCGGTGCTTGAGGCCGTTGCGCGAGAGCACCAGGTTTGCCCCTTCGAGCTTTCGCTCGACCTGTCGTCCTGGGTCGATGTCGTTGTCTGTGATTACAACTACGTATTCGACCCGAAGGTCTATCTGCGACGCCACTTCTCCGAAGAGCCGGGCGATTACGCGTTCCTCGTGGACGAGGCGCACAACCTGGTGGACCGCGCCCGGGAGATGTTCTCCGCCGATCTCGATACGCGGGAGATCCAGGACGTCCGCCGAGCCCTCAAGCAAGGAGTGCCCCGCTGCGCCAAAGCCCTGACGCGCCTGACCTCCGCACTGCGCAAGCTCGCCGGACCGGCCATCCTGGCATCTGAGCCAGTCGCCGCTTCCGATCCATCCAGCGAGCTCAATCTCTTCCCTGCTGACGGAGGCAGGGCGGCGCTACCCTCAGCGTGCCGCACAGTGGTCTCGGGCGGCCAACAGCGCGCTGAGGACAGCGTCGCCCTACCCGCGAGTGTAGTCGGCGCAACTGTTTCCGCCAAAAACGCATGCAGCACCACCCGCGATTTCCCGGCCGACCTGTTGCCTCCGCTTGACGACGCTCTCAAGCAGGCCGAAACATGGCTCGCCCGGAATCAGCCCGCGGACTTCCGCGAGAGCCTCCTCGAACTCTATTTCCACCTGCACTCTTTTCGCCGCACCGCCGAACTCTACGACGAACGCTTCGTCACCATCACCGAACCGGGATGCTCGGTCCGCGTCTGGCTATTCTGCCTCGATCCGTCGTTCCTCCTCCGGCAGGCGCTGGCACGGGGCAAAGCCGCTGTGTTCTTCTCCGCCACGTTGACGCCGATCGACTACTACCGCGCGCTGCTGGGCGGCAGTCCGGAGGACCCCTTGCTGCAATTGCCATCGCCCTTCCCGCCCGAGCACCTCGCCGTACTGGTGCAGGACTGCATCCGCACGCATTTTAAGGCCCGCGCCGGCAGCCTGCCCGAGGTCGTGCAGGCCATCGCCTCGCTCATCGAAGGGCGCGCCGGGAACTATCTCGTTTATCTCCCCTCATATCAGTACATGGCGGCCGTGCAGGAAAAGTTCCATGCCCTCTATCCGGCTGTGCCAATCCTCGTCCAGCGTTCCGGCATGAGCGAGCCCGAGCGCGAAGCCTTCCTGGCCACTTTCGCCGTCGAGCATGGCGAGACGCTCGTTGGGTTTGCGGTCATGGGCGGAATGTTCGGCGAGGGCATCGACCTCGTCGGCGACCGGTTGATCGGTGCGGTCATTGTCGGCGTCGGCCTGCCCCAGCTTTGCGTCGAGCGCGACCTGATCCGCGACTACTTCCAGGCGCAGACCGGGGCCGGCTTTGACTACGCCTACACTTTTCCCGGCATGAACCGTGTCCTGCAGGCGATTGGCCGCGTCATCCGCTCCGAGACGGACCGCGGCGTGGTTCTGCTCATCGACGCCCGGTTTGCCGAACCGCGCTACCGCCGCCTGTTCCCCGCCTGGTGGCGGCCCGCTCGCGCCCGAAGCACGGAGGAAATCCGCAAGGGCCTGGCCGAGTTCTGGGTTCGGTCAGATTAGTTCTTCACCGCCAGGAGAGTAAGCTGCGGCCACCACCAGACGATCTTGCCGCGCTCGTTGCGGAGCCGAAGCGCCGTCCGCACCCGTTTGGCTGCACCGCCCACCGCCGCCATGACCTGCTCGCGATTCTCGGGCGGGGTAGCGGCTGTGTCGAAATACCATTGCAGGTCCGGCTGTTTTAATGGCTGCAGTTCGGAGCGCTCAATGGTCAGGCCCGCGTCTCGCACAAACGCTTCCCAGGTCTTGCGCGAGAGATAGCGGCCATGGCTCGGGTCACGCAGCTTCTCGACGTGGTGCAGCCATTCCTCGGTCGGCGGGTCGTCGTCGGGCACGCTCCCATCGATCAAAAGAAAGCGTCCACCCGGTTTGAGCACGCGCGCGACCTCGGTCACGAACATCGCCGGGGAACTGAAGTGATGCGCCCCCACTCGCGAGGTGACGAGATCAAACGAGCCGGGGCCAAACGGCGACTCCTCCGCCGGGAACAGCTTTGTTTCGATGCTCAGGCCGGCTTCGGCGCAGAGCTTGGCCGCGTTCAACAGCATGCGCGGCGCGATATCCCCCGCCGTGACTTTCCAGCCGTGACGGGCCAGCCAGAGCGCTGTGTGCCCGCCGCCGGTGGCAATGTCCAGGGCGGTCCCCCCCGTCGGAGCGCTAATGCCTTTCAACGCAGCTTCCACGTCTTCGGTGTTCGCCAAAATGTGTGACTTCCCATAACGGTCGCTCTGCCGCTCGAACTGCCTGGCCGAAGCGGCCTGTTTGGTATCCAACGCGTGTTGATTCACATCAAATCATGTACATCCAGCGAACGAACTACTCAAGCTTCCTCTTCGGAGGCCGAGATTGACGCATCGGTTGGCCGTGCCTGCGCTCGCGTCATGACGGCTCCGTTCGCCCGCGTCAGTCGGTTGGCGCTGAACCCGGCGCAACTCGCTCGCAAGGCCATCAGGAACCACCGGCCCGCCACCCGCAAGAAGGCGGAACAATTCCTGAAGACAGCCGCCTCGGCCTTGCCGTTCCCGGCTTGACCGGGAGTGGGCGCCGCGCAACCATCTAACCGCTATGGAAATCAAACTCACCGCGATCCAAATCGAGAAACCGGAACCGCTCAACTTCATTCTCGGCCAGACGCATTTCATCAAGTCCGTGGAGGACATTCACGAAGCCCTGGTCGGGGCGGTGCCCGGCATCAAATTCGGATTAGCCTTCTGTGAGGCGTCCGGCAAATGCCTTGTGCGCTGGACCGGCACCGACCCGGCCATGATTGAGCTGGCCCGGAAGAACGCCCTGGCCATCGCCGCCGGGCACAGCTTCATCCTGTTCCTCGGCGAGGGGTTTTACCCCGTCAACGTGCTCAATGCCGTCAAAATGGTGCCCGAGGTCTGCCGGGTTTTCTGCGCCACCGCTAACCCGACGCAAGTGCTGATTGCCGAGACCACCCAGGGGCGCGGCATCGTGGGGGTCGTGGACGGGCTTCCGCCCAAGGGGATTGAGGGGGATGCAGACATTGAATGGCGCAAGAAGTTTCTCCGCCAGATTGGTTACAAGCTGTAGAATGGCATTTGCGCCGGCAGTGGTGAGCGGGGCCTCGTTCCATTAACTCGCGAGGCGGGCTCAGACCGAATAGCCAATGGCCAATCGCCAATAGCAGATGGCAAATGGCGAATGGCAAATAGCCGCGCGGCGGGACTTGACCTGATTACAACAAGATTTGAAGCTCAATGCGCTCGAGCCGGCGCCTCAGCGCATAACTCGCCGAGAATCGCGGCGCCCCTCCCTGCTCCGGTTTACTTGTCCAGAGACTCGCGCACTACCTTGGTAAGGGAGGTTCGGGTGTAGGGCTTCTGCAAAAAGGCCGTCCCGCCCCGGTGAAAGAGCTCGGTATTCATCTCTTCCACGTTATACCCGCTGGTGAAGATGATCCTGAGGCGAGGGTGGCTGGCCACAAGTCTAACCGCCAGATCCCGGCCCGACATCCCCCCAGGCATGACCACATCCGTGAGCATCAGGTCAATGTGGTCGGCATGGTCTTCCCAGACACGCAGGGCTTCCGCGCCAGAGCCCGCTTCCAACACCTGATAGCCGCAATCCTGCAGGATCACGTGCGTCATGTCGCGCAGCACCGGTTCGTCTTCCACCACCAGAATCGTTTCGTGGCCGCCCCGCACGGGAGCGGCAAGCGGGGACTCCGGCGGCAGGGCTTTGACGGGCTTGCTGCAGGCGGGGAGGAAAACCTTAAACGTGCTGCCCTTCCCAAGGTCGCTGGCGACCTCGATCCAGCCCTCGTGCTGTTTGACAATGCCATACACCGTGGCCAGGCCCAGGCCCGTGCCCTTGCCCACTTCTTTGGTGGTGAAGAAGGGCTCAAAGATGCGGCCCATCGTGACCGAGTCCATGCCGCACCCGGTATCGCTGACCGTAAGACAAACGAAGGCGCCCCGGCGCGCCTCGGGATGGCTCTGGACGTAAACCTCGTCGATCTCGACCGGGCTGGTGCTGATCGCCAACGTGCCTCCGCCGGGCATGGCGTCGCGGGCGTTGACGGCGAGGTTCATGAGGACCTGCTCCACCATGCCGGTGTCCGCCTGCACGAAGGAGAGCTCCGGTGGGGGATTGAACTCCAGGGCGACGGTTTCGCCGAGCAGCCGCTTGAGCATTTTCGACAAGTCGCTGACCACCTTGCGCAAGTCGAGCGGCATGGGCTTCATGACATTCTTGCGGCTGAACATAAGCAACTGCCGGGTCAAACCGGCGGCGCGTTCGGCCGCGAAATAGATCGCCTGCGCGCAACTGAGCACCTCAGGTGGGACGTTGGTTTTGGCCAGAATCATCCCCGAGTGCCCCTGGATGACGGTGAGCATATTGTTGAAGTCGTGCGCCACCCCGGCGGCCAATTGCCCGATTGACTCCATCTTCTGTGATTGGCGGAACTGGGCTTCCAGGTTCAACCGTTCGGTAATGTCTTCCACATAGCAATGGACGACCTGGCTGGGCGCCGCCGGGTGAAACGACCAGGCCAGGGTGCTTCCCTCGAATACGGTTTCGAGCCGCGGCGCGCTGTGGCCTGACTCCAGGCAGTTGTGGATAATTTCCAGGACGTTGGGTGGCAGGAGCGTGCACGGATGGTCCTGGCCCACGGAGCGGCTGAGCTTGAGGGCGGCCTCGTTGTAGTAAGTGATGGTGCCGTCGGCCGCCAGCTCCATGGCCGGGTTGGGGTACAGCCGGACGAAAGCGGCTAGCTTCTGCAAATCGGATTCGGCACGAATCCGTTCGACCGCCATCGCCAGCACCGTCGCGAGAGAGAACAGGAAATGGATCTCACCTTCGTCGAAGGTTCGTCGGCGCGCAGTGTGCGCCCCCAGGACGCCGAACGCCTGCCCGTGCCCGGAAATCGCAACGCTGATCCCGCTCACGACCCCGTGCTCGATCATCAGCGATGAGCCGCGGAAGCGCGTCTCCGTAGGCAGATGCTCGAAGACCACCGCCTCGCCGGCTGCCAGCGCAAACCCGGACTCCGTGTGCGGGTCCGCCGGCAGGGCCACCTTCCCGACACAACCGTTCTTCCAACCGATCCCGGCGCGCAGCAGCAGGAACTTTCCTCCCGGCTGCAATTCCAACACCTGACAATACTCGACCTCCAGGGTCTGTGCCACGAGCATGACGGCCTGATTCAGCAGCGCGGAAATATCGTTGCTCACCATGGCGAACTGGCCCAGGGCGGCCACGACAGTTTGCCGGAAAGAATGGTTGAGGAGGTTGTGGTCCGTCTGCTCGCGTTCTTTTACGCGCTCCTCCAGCGAGGCCACCATCGCGTCGAAGGCGCGCGCCAACTCGCCCAGCTCGCCGCGTTCCTGCGACAACCCGGTGCGGCTCTTCAAGTCTCCGGCGCCCAACTGCTGGACTGTGTTGGACAGGATGCGCACCTGGCGAAGGATAAAGCGCTCGCCGCCGAACCACGCGGCGCCCAAGGCCACCAGGCCTACCGCAAACCCCGACCAGGGAAGCTCATAACCATAGTGAGTGGCGAAGTACTGGTTCAGGAAGTACATGAGCCCCCACGCCGGAACGATGGCCAGGAAGACCGTTCCCACCAACCGATACCGCAAGCTGGAGAAACTCGTCATAAGGTCTTCACGTGTCTGCTTTCGGCAAATAGTAGCGAACGGCCGCCCCCGAGGCAAAAGGATTCGTGGTGCTTTTCCAGAGACGGGCGTGTCTTGATACCGCCGCCAAGGCTGGCACGACATGGCGACGGTGTCCCGATGCGCCGCGAGCCGCTGCACTTTGAACTTTGAAGTTGGGTGGACGAACGTAGAATGCACTTATGAGTTTGTATCCGGTGGGACAGTTCCCAGCTTATCGGCCCCGGCGCTTGCGGCAGTCGCCTGCCTTGCGCCAGTTAGTGCGGGAAACGCAGTTGCAGGTCGCGCACTTGGTCCTGCCCTTGTTTGTCCGTAGCGGATGCAAGCTGCGGCGGCCCATTGCCGCCATGCCGGGCGTGTTCCAACTCTCGCCGGATGAGCTATTGCGCGAAGCGGCGCGGGCGCATGAGCTGGGCGTGCCGGCGGTGTTGCTCTTCGGCATTCCCGACCGCAAGGACGCCAAAGCCTCCGGCGCCTATGCCGCCAACGGCATCGTCCAGCAAGCTGTGCGGTTGCTCAAGAAAGAGCTGCCCCAATTGCTGGTCATCACCGACGTTTGCCTGTGCGAATACATGGAGCACGGCCATTGCGGCATCGTGCGTCGCGACAAGTCCGGCGCCAGAATCCTCAATGACCCCACCCTGAAACTGCTCGCCCGCGCCGCCGCCAGCCACGTTCAGGCCGGCGCGGACTTGGTCGCCCCCAGCGATATGATGGACGGTCGCGTACGCGCGATCCGCGAGGAACTCGATCGGCTCGGCTTCCAGGAAACCCCCATCATGTCCTACGCTGCCAAATTCGCCTCCGCCTATTACGGCCCGTTTCGGGAGGCGGCGGAATCGGCGCCGAAGTTTGGCGACCGGCGCAGTTACCAGATGGACCCGGCCAATGCGGCCGAAGCGTTGCGCGAGGTGGCGCTGGATATTCAGGAGGGCGCCGACATCGTTATGGTAAAGCCCGCCCTGGCCTATCTCGATATCCTGTATCGTGTAAAGGCGGAGTTCGGCTACCCAACGGCGGCCTACGCGGTGAGCGCCGAGTATTCGATGGTGAAAGCGGCCGGCGCCCAGGGGTGGATTGACGAGCGCGCGCTGACTCTGGAAAGCCTCCTCGCCATGCGCCGCGCGGGCGCCGACATTCTGATCACTTACGCCGCCACGGATGTGGCCCAGTGGCTGAGAGAGAAATGACCTACCTGCCGGTCATCGTTAAGGCGTAAAGCAGCACGCCAATGATCAGCAAGCCAACCAGACCGGCCACGATCCAGAAGATCTTGCTGCCCTTGTCGTCTTTCTTCGAGAAACCCGAGCCCTTGGTGTCGAAGCCGCCGGTGCGTGCACCTTGCTCCAGATCGGTCAAGCTGACGCCGCGCTGCATCACCAGCGTTTGATCGAGAGCCTTCTTCGTGGGGGCGGCCGGCGCGTCGGTTTCCAGGCGCAGTTCAATCTTACCCAGGCGCAGGATCTGGCCGGGCTTGATCACCTTCTCGGTAATTTTCTCGCCATTGATGAAGCTGCCATTGGTGGAATTGAGGTCCACGACCACCACGTCTTTGCCACGCAGCAGCACCTCGCAGTGGTGGCTGGAGACGGACGGCTCGGCGATTTGAAAGGTGTTGTCCTCGACCCGGCCGATGGTGGTCTTATCCGCCTTCAACTCCTGGGTGCGCCCGGTCATTCCCGCGCTGAGGACAACGAGTTTTGCCATAAATCAGTTAAGTAGTGCGATTATTGCCGCTGACCGCTCAGAGTCAAACGGAAACGTGAAACGGAAAATGTGATGCGTGATGAATGACCGGATGCCGGCAACGGCTCGTAGATGCTTGGGTTGTTTTTCACGCATGACGCATCACGCATCATTTCCCAAGGATCATCTCGCGGAACTGCGCGAACAGCCCGGTCGAATCGTGCGGCCCCGGCGATGCCTCCGGGTGATACTGCACGCAGAAGACCGGTTTGGTCTTGTGGCGCATGCCTTCAACCGTCTGGTCGTTCAGGTTGATACGGTTCACCACCACGTCCGGCGGCAGCGTCTTCGGGTCCACCGCAAACCCGTGATTCTGCGCGGTGATCTCCACCTTACCGGATTCAAGCTCCTTCACGGGCTGGTTGGCTCCGCGGTGCCCAAACTTCAGCTTGAAGGTCTTGCCGCCAAACGCCTGGCCCAGAATCTGGTGCCCCAGGCATATCCCGAAAATTGGTAGACCGGCTTTGATCAGGTCGCCCACCGCCTGCACAGCGTAACCTAGGGCCGCCGGGTCACCCGGGCCGTTCGAGAGAAAGATTCCCGCCGGCTTGTATTGCAGCGTCTCCGCCGCGGTAGCCGTCGCCGGCACCACCTGGACCCTAAACCCGTGCTGCCGGAGCCGGCGCAGAATGTTGTATTTCATCCCGTAGTCGTAGGCCACGATGGGAATGTCCGCCGGCGGCAGCGGGTCGTGCGCATCCCGCGTTTCCGCAGCAGCGGGGCCGCGGGCCAGGTTGAAATTGGCGCTCTGCTCATCTTTCTGGTCCCACAAAAATGCCTCTTTGTGGGTAACTTCCTTGACGTAATCAACCCCCATCAAGCCCGGCCATTCCTTAGCCCGCTTGACGGCCTCGTCGGCGGTGGTGCCTTCCGTGGAGATGAAACCGTTGAGCGCGCCGCGCACCCGCAGCTTCCGGGTCAGCGCCCGGGTGTCAATGCCTTGGATGCCAGGAATGCCATTTTGCTCGAGGTATTCGGAAAGGGAACTCTCCGAGCGCCAGTTGCTCACGACGGGCGACAGCTCGCGGATGACGAACCCCGCGACGTGCGGCCGCCAGGATTCGACATCCTCCCGGTTNNGTGTTGAAGCATACCTCGCCGCAGGCTGAGGCGCGTGCGCCAAAACCCAAGCCGTGAAACACCGAACCGTCTTCCAGAGCCAGAATTGCTTTCATTTGGAAATCGCCAGCCGGCAATCAGGCCGCCGCCTGTTCGCGCTGTTCAACCCACGCCTTCCGGCCGCCCACAATTGTGGCGACCGCTTTGCCGCGCAGCGGCCAGCCATAAAACGGGCTGTTCGATGATTTGCTCGCGCTCCGGCTTCTGTCAAATACCCACTCGCAGTCCGGATCAAAGACCGTCACGTCAGCCTCCGCGCCAACGCTCAGTGTCCCTTTAGGCAGATGCAGCAGCCGGGCGGGCGCGACGGTAAACTTCGCAATCAGGTCCGCCAGGCCAAGGCGCCGCGTGTGGTAAAGCTGCATCAGCGAAAGCGCAAGTTCCGTTTCCAGGCCCGTGATGCCGAACGGGGCGTAATCGAACTCCACGTCTTTCTCGTAATCGCAATGCGGCGCGTGGTCGCTGCAAAGAATCTCCAGCGTGCCATCCGCCAGCCCTTCCAGCACGGCTTCGCGATCACGCGCCGTGCCGAGCGGCGGGTTCATCTTTAAATTGGTGTCGTAGGCCGGCCAGGCTGGCCGCCCCTCGCGGCGCCCATCAAACCCGAAAATGCCCTTGCCATCCGCCTCCAGGAACTTCTCGCTGCCCGCCACCGCCGCGTCCGTCAACGTGAAATGATGTGGGCAAGCCTCGCCGGATATGGGCAAGCCCCGCTTCTTCGCCTCGCGCAGCAGCTTCACGCTCCCCGCCGCGCTGATGTGCTGGCAATGGACGTGCGCCCCGGTCAACTCGGCCAGCACAATGTTCCGCGCCACGATCGTCTCCTCGCCCGCCGCCGGCCACCCGCGCAGCCCCAGCACCGTGCTCCAATAGCCCTCGCGCATCACCCCATCAATCACCAGCGAGTTGTCCTGGCAATGATCCAGCACGGGCAGCTCGAACATCTTCGCGTATTCCAGCGCGCGTCGCATCATGTCGTTGTTCTGCACGCAATGCCCATCATCGGTGATGGCCACCACGCCGGCCTTCTTGAGCGAGCCGATCGGCGCCAACTCTTCGCCCTCCAAGCCCTTGGTGATGGCCCCGGTGGCATAGACGTTGACGATCCCCTGCCCCGCCGCGCGTTCGTGAATCAGCGCCACCGTCCCGGCATTGTCAATCGCCGGTGACGTGTTGGGCATGCAAACCACCGACGTAAACCCGCCGCGCGCCGCCGCCGCCGTACCGGTGGCAATGGTTTCCTTGGCCACTTGGCCCGGCTCGCGCAGATGAACGTGCATATCGATCAGCCCCGGGCAAACCACTTGCCCGCTCACGTCCATCCGCTCGACGTCGGCGGGCGCTTTGGCCGCGGCGTCGCCCCCCACGGCGGCGATTTTCCCCTCGCAAATCAGCACGTCGGCCCGGTCATCGAAACGGTTAGCCGGGTCGATGACCCGCCCGCCGGTGAGAAGCAGCGAATTCATGTGCCCGCAGGGTACACGCTCCTCGTTGGAGTTCAAGCCTCCCGACGCTTTGGATTCTGGGAGCCCTTCTCATTTTGTCAGGTTGGTAGGGCCCATCGCCATAATCAGAACTGCTGGGGAGCCTCAGGGAAGCCTCGGGGTAGCCTCGGGGTAGCCTCGGGGTAGCCTCTGGGTAGCCTCTGGGTGGCTTCAGGGTGCCTACCGGTTGGCTACCAGATGGCCTCGGGGTAGCCTCAGGGTGGCTTGGAGTCCCCCTTTTCCGCTGAAGCGGGATGAAAGCGCCTCATGGGCAACGTGAAGGGCAAGCCAAGCCCTCAAAAAATGGTTCTTCAGGAATGTTCCGGTGAT
>PLZQ01000060.1:32656-36211 GCA_003152225.1 Limisphaerales bacterium
CGGAACATTCCTGAAGAGGCCAAAAAATGGGATTCTCACGAATTGCTGGGATTCTAGCGCTTCCAATTGACAATCGGAAGCTCGCCGTTAGAATCTGCTTCATTGCGTTGCGGGTGTAGCTCAATGGTAGAGCTCCAGCCTTCCAAGCTGGTCACGTGGGTTCGATTCCCATCACCCGCTCCAATCCCAATTCAACCCAATAGAATCAAGCCTTCCGTGAGTTTCTGTCTTTCTGGAAATGGCCTACTGCTAACGCTCACTGCTAACACGTCTGGCCATGTCAGGGATGTTGAAGGGCCAATCGGCGGCGCTGGGGTGCCCTCCAAAAATTCAAGCTCGCTCGGGTCCGGTCCTCTGAGATTCGGCCTTGCCCCGCCCTCCATGCTGACCACCTTGGACGCTGGCCGGTTCCCCCCTCTATCAGCCCACCTCGGCAAAGTGCCTGTAATCGAGCCCTAGCGCGAATATTGGTCAAATGAGTAGTAGCCGGGTTTCTTGGTCCGTGGCGGGTCCTTGCGGCTCAGGGTGCTGGGTGGAAGGAGTAGGAATCAGGCTGGCGGAGGCTTACGCGGCGGCACCTCTGCCGTTGAGGATTGCTGATTCGGAGCCGCTCCCGCTTTCAGGCCCTCACTCGCCCCTTTAAGGGCCTCCGCCAGTTTAAGCGTGTTGTCAGTGGAATACGGCAACACTTGCTCAGGTGAGCTCGAGTCGAGAATCGAAGCGAGAAATTGCTCAGCTTGTTGACGGCTGAGGAGGCGTTTATCAGCTAGATCACTGAGAACCTGCGCAGCCTTATCTCGCATTACACGGCGCTTAGTGGCTAGATCACTAAGAACCTGCTCAGCCTGTGCTTTCGGACTAAGCTGAATACCCACGGAACCGAAAGGTTGGGCGCGTTGCGAGTACTCGAGAAACGGCGCCATCGCGTCGCCAAAAGACGGCCCGGAGAGGGAAGCCCTTTGCAGCGCCTGCACCGTTTCGAGAATCTGCTCTAGCATTTCTTGCGGCTCCTTTTTCTTCGCTGGCTTTGACTTCTCATGCTTCTTCAGGAGCGCGTTGAATTGTGAATCGAAGTCGCGCCAAAATTTATTGAAGAACTTCTTCAACTGTGGTTCGGGGTGAACAAGCCCTGTGTTCAGTCGGTTTATGGTCACGCAAAGAGTAAGCATTTCTGTCTTGTTGAGTTTGGTCGTGTGGAACTGGTTGAGCGGCGGGTCTAATTCTTTGTCCTCAAGATCCAACAGAAGCGGGCACACGCGGCTCTTGTCGAGTCCCTTGCTTAGTCCGCCAGCTTCAAACAGAATCCAGGGTCGGTTTTGGTTCTCACGAGTCAGGCAGATAATGCCAACGCTTGTCTCTCTGAGCGCTTCCGCAATAGCACCAAACCAGATTGATCCCTTGTCAATGCCCTCTTTGGAAAGCCAGGGAATGGTGCCCGGCACGGCGCTGGGCAACCACTCATTCAACAGCAACGCAACATCCCCGCTCAACTTGCCAGACCAGCTAATGAACACCTTCATATTTGGATTCTCCTTCGATGTCTAATGGCGCATCGCCTTTTGTTCTCAGGGATTCCGCCCGCAGTGCCTTGCGCATGGGCAAAGCCAATCAGGAACACACCTGGTTTACAAGCTTGGAATCTTGGTTCTCCCGGCGCGTCCTGCGGCATTCTGGTGGGAGTGCTCGACGTGTGTCTAGTGGTGGTTCCTTCGGGGATTATAGTGGGTAGATTTGAGGCTGCCCGGCGGCCCCCCAAGGAACCCTGCGGGCTCTTCCATGCACCAAATCCCCGCCCCCAACGAGGCCAAACGCTCGACGGAGCGCGCCTCGGCGCATCTTCGGCATGAACCATAGCCCGCTCTGCCGCNNCCCATTAAATTCCCGGGATATCCTAGTGGTGGAACTTTTGGGAAAGCGGTTGCTTGGCTGGCTCGCGGTGGATTTGGAGCTCGGGAGCCAGCCAGAACTTATTCCTTCACTGGCAAAAAGGTCTTTCCGCGGAGCGATTTGATTTCGTCCTTTGTAAACTGAACCATGATGGAAACCGGAGGTTGGTCGCGAGCAAGAATTTTAAGCCTGAAATTGACGTCAACCCCTTGAACGCTGGTCAGTGTTTCGTCGGGATCTAGGCGCTGCTTAGAAGCAAGTCGGGCATGTTGTTCGGATGTCAACTCGGCTGTCGCAACGAACCACGTTGCAAGAGGCTGCCTGTCACTACGGTGCAGCGGGTACTTTGACAGTTGAATCCGACCAGGGAAGGACGCAGGCTTTTCATCCCAAATCGATTGTTCGAAGCCCACTTGGCGAGGCCCTCCTTCAAAGTTAACCTGCAGATCGTAAGCCGATGCCTCCCCTTGATTTACTAGCCATGCAGCCAAATACACCTCGGCAAATGGACCGCCCGATCGGAGATGCGGTTCTGCCAGCACGATAAAGGCAGGAACCGGAGGCGTACTTAATCTCTTGCCCATATCGGCGATTTCGTCGGGTGTGGCCTTGCCAGTAGCGCTTCCTCGCCGGATATAGACTTCGTTCGCCTTGAGGCGCCCGAAATCCTTTCTCAAGTAAAAGGGGCGCTCTTGGACCGGAACCTGGATGATGCCGCATTGCATTGCGCCGAAGGGGAAAACCTCGTAGCTGAAGGTCACCGGTTTCTGAGTCTTGCCATTCACGAACTCATGCACCGCATGATCCTCCAATTGTTTCGTCACCCCAAGGACGGCTGCTTTTGTGCCCCGGTTTTCTTGAACACCAATCAGGATGTGGGCATCCGAATCGCGCCATGCATTTGCAAATGCCAGGATGTCCTTCAGCAGCTCCGATTTTTCTTCATCCGTTGCCTTTTCAAAGCTGTACTGATCGACTTTAAAATCCAGCGTTTCACTTTCTCCGCGATACAACAGGCTTTCAAAAAGCTGCACGTCCATAATGGAGATTCGTATTTCGGCTCAGGGAAGCGGAAATGAATTGGCCGTCTTCAGAGCCTCAAGTTCAGCGTAGAAGTCGTCGAACGAGGGCGCCTTTAAGGTCAAGAGAATGTTAAATCCTCCCTCAGGTTCAGCACCACCCTCAAATGGACGTAACAACTCGATTGGTAACCGTTCCATTTCCTTCAGAACGCCTTCGGTCCATCCCTTCATGGTATTCTTAAGGCGTTGCGCTTCGTCTGGGGGTGTCATTGCGCACAGATCTTTTTCCCATTCAACGAGGTGATCGCAAAGTTGAATGAAGTCGTTGACGCTTTGTTGAATCTGTCGAACGTCGCCGGGTTGGCCCGGTGGTCCCCATGATGCCTGTATTTCCTTTAGCTGGTTACAGAGTGCCTGACCCAGCGATGTTAGATCCGCTATCTTGACCGGGACCCAGTTAATAAAATCAACGCCAGAAATGCATCGTGGCGAAATATGGGACAAGCCCACTTTCTGCCGTTCAAACTGCCTTCGGACCTCCGCAAGTTTCGTTTTCAGAAGTTCCGCAGTGAGAAAAAATTCCCAATACTTTGGCTTTTCGCTTCGTCAGCAGAAACGATAGGTATCTTCCGGCTCTGGAAGCCTG
>PLZQ01000294.1 GCA_003152225.1 Limisphaerales bacterium
TCTTCCAAACGTCGGCCCAGCCGTCGCCGCCGCTCTGTTTGGAGGCGCCGCGCTCGAAGGTGAACCACTCCCCCTTCGGATCGGCCTCTTGCGGCTTGGGGTGGCCGACCAGTTCGCACAGGTCGAGAAAATGCGCCTGCGCGGCGGACCGCTCCGTGAGGTCAACTTGGCTCCACTTGGCGATAAAGGCTTCGGCGGTCATGCGAGAGCGGGTGGCGTGGCGGGCCGGTTGGTATCGGCTGGCTTGCCCGCGGGCTTGGGATTGATCGTCGGCACGGCTCGTTTATACATCGCGGGGGCAGTCCTGGGAATAGCAGAATCCTTTTGCTTTATCCCTCGTGCGTATCTCAACACTGCCGCCATCGCCCAGGAGCGCAGCCTTTAGGCTGCAGAAACGTGAAACTTGCGGAGCGCGTGGAGATTTGCTCGTGCCGCAGCGTAATCCTGTGTTTCTGCAGCCTAAAGGCTGCGCTCCTGGGCGATCGTCCGGCGTCTGGATTACATGGCGGCAGTAACAAGAAGCACCCTCTTCCCTCCCCCTGCGATCGCCCAGTGATGCGCTGGTGTTACTCTAGAGGAACTCGCGGGAAGCCCCGGCGATGCTCCTTGGGGCATCCTTAGGGCATCNNCCTTTGGGCATCCTTAGGGCACGCGGGTCGGCAACCGGGACTCAGGGTCGCCGGCGGCTGGGCGCCAGCGCTGGTTTGGGCAGAACGATGGCACTGAAATCGTTGTCGCCACTTTCCCAACCGTTCAATTGTTGCCGGACGCGGATGAACACCCGGGAACCGATTGGGGGCAGGCCGAACATATCACGGTACAGCTTGGTGATGTCACACAGGCCGCGCACGGGTGCGGGCAGCAGGCCGAGGTAAGTGACCTTGCGGCACTTCATCCTGCCGGGGCTGCTTGGGACCGAACCAAAGACCATGATGTCCGCGGTGATCGGCTCACACACGCTGAGTTTGAGTGTCAGGCGGCCGCCGGTCACTTTGATGATAAGCTTTTCAACCGGGTTCAAGCCGAACAGCACGGGCTGGGGCGGGTCGAGCAGCATTTCCCGGCCAATGCGGACGCGGGCGCTATTGATCCCGACAAAATGGGCTTGCCCGGTGAGCGAGTAGCGCCGACCCAGTTTGTCCCGCTTGCGGACCCGCGACCCCGAGGCATTCCAGGCCAGGCGCTGCTCCTCGGTGATCCTGGCCCACGCTGCCGAGACCTTCCCCATATCTTCGCGCCACTGGCGTTGAGCCTCCGTGAGGGGATCTTTGGGCTGGACATGCTCCCGCTCGCATTGGCCATACCGCGTCCTAAAGGCGACGGTATTGCCGCGTTTTCCACTCTTGGGAATATCGAGTTCTTTCATAGGGTTATATTGTTCAACTCGTTCCTTCAAAAGCCTGCGAGCCTGCCGGTATCGGCCTACGCTGCCGACAGGGCACTGGCCCTGCGCCCGCCGACTGAATGGCCTATCATAGCACATCAGACAACCGCAGCGCAATTCAGAGTCGCCTGCACAAAAGTGGCGCAGTCTTGCCCTCGTCGGCGGCGCCGACGCTCTGTGGGACAGGGTGCACCAGCAATGGCCAGTTCCAGTTCGGCGGCTTGTCTGAGCTTGAAATGATGCGCGCGTCGGGTGAGACTGGGCGCATGTCACAACGTCGCTTAATCACCCGCACGTTGCGCGCTGCGCGGCGCGCCGCTTTTCTCGGCCTGCTGTTGTGGTTGCTTCCGCTCCTCGTCTTTGCAGACTCAGCCTCATTCCGTTTTGCCTGGCTGAGCGACACGCATGTCGGCTCCGGCTCAGCGGAGCAGGATTTGCGGGCCGCGGTCCGCGACATCAATTCCCTGACCGGCCTGAGCTTTGTCGTGCTGTCGGGCGACGTGACCGAATACGGCTCGCGTGAGCAGCTTCGGCTGGCCAAGGATCTCCTCGATGGACTGAAGATCCCTTCCCACGTCATCCCCGGCAACCACGACACCAAGTGGTCCGAGTCCGGCGCGACGGATTTCGCGCGGCTGTGGAAGGAGGACCGCTTTGTCTTCGAGCAGGACGGGTTCCGGTTCATTGGCATCCATCAGGGGCCTTTGATGAAGATGGGCGACGGCTACTGGGCGCCGCAGGACGTGCGCTGGCTCGAGGAGACGCTCAAGAAGCTGCCCGACCCAAACCAGCCCATCATTTTCGTCACGCATTATCCTATCGATGACGGCATTGCGAACTGGTACGTGGTGCTCGACTTGCTCAAGAAGTACAATACCCAGGCGATCCTTTGCGGCCACGGCCACGCTAATCATGCTTACGTCTTCGAAGGCGTTCCCGGCGCCATGGGCCGCTCCAACCTGCGTGTGCGCGCCCCGGTGGGCGGCTACAACCTCGTCGAGGTCAAGGACGGCACCATGACCATCTCCGAACGCGGCACCGGCCAGGAAACCAAGCCCCCGTGGCATACGATCGTCCTGAAGAAGCACGACTACGCCGGCGACACCAACCATTACCCGCGCCCCGATTTCTCTGTGAACACACGCTACCCCAATGTGCGAACGCTGTGGACCTTCGACACTGGTTACACCATCGCCAGCACGCCGGGGATTTGGAAGGACCTGGCGATTATCGGCGATGCCTCGGGCAAGGTTTACGCCATCTCCCTCAAATCAGGCAAGGTGCAGTGGACCTTCAGCGCGAAGAACGCCGTATATTCGACCCCGGACGTCAGCGGTGACCTGGCCGTCTTTGCATCGGCGGACGGGAACATCTATGCGCTCAAAGCCGCGAACGGCAAGGAAGCCTGGCACTACACGACCGACCGGCCGATTGTTGCCTCACCGCGCATAGCCGACGGTGTGGTGTTTGTTGGTTCGAGCGAGGGCAGCTTTCGCGCCCTGGAGCTGGCGACCGGCAAACTCGTTTGGGAGTTTGACGGCCTGGCCGGGTTCGTGGAAACCAAACCGCTGGTCTATGACGGCAAAGTCATCTTCGGCGCTTGGGACCAGAATCTCTATGCGCTCGATGCGAAGACCGGCAAACTCGCCTGGAAATGGAAGGGAGATAAGCCCGGCACGATGTACTCGCCCGCCGCCTGCTGGCCGATTGCCGCCAGTGGCAAGATCTTCATCGCCGCCCCGGACCGCATGCTGACCGCCCTCGACGCCCGGACCGGCGAGCAGCTCTGGCGGACCGGCGCATACGTCGTGCGCGAATCCATCGGCCTGTCCCAGGACCAGACCCGCTTCTACGTCCGGACCATGAATGACTTCTGCTACGCCTTCTCCACCTCCGCGACTCACCCCGATAAGGTCTGGGAGCTCAACGCCGGCTTCGGCTACGACATCAACTCCGCTATGCTCATTGAGAAGGACGGCGTGGTATTCTACGGCACCAAGAACGATTTGCTCATCGCCCTCGATGCGAAGACCGGCACGCTCAAGTGGGAACACAAACTCGGCGTCGGCGTCATGAATACCGTGGTGCCGCTTAGCTCCACCCAGGTTCTCACCACGGACTTCGATGGCAAAGTGGCTCTGGTCGAAGCCAAGCCCTGAACCGTCGGCAGTCTCTGCCAGACGACCAGTCACGGAAAAGCCTTGTTGGCCAGTGCCACAGGCGACATGCGGAAAATGATGGAAGACGAGCTTGAAGGTAAGCCCGAGAGCGAGGCCTCGATCAGGGCCATGGACCAGGTTATTGGTCTCAAGTCGGTCCGTGTGCTCAGCCCCTCAAGCGGCTGATCTTCATGCAGGGCGAACTGTCCTCCCCGCTTTCGGGGATGCCGGAATCACGCGAATGAGAGTAGGCTGCCGAGGATTTGATGAGCAGACACATGCGGATGCAGTTCACGAGCCGGCGGTTACGGACCCGATTCCCGATCTCCGCCGTGGCCCCGGATTCAGGCGAGTTGCCGCTAGCCAGGCCCAGGGCGCTGCGTTAGGCTCACCGCCGGTTATGGCCAAGTCAGTCATCGTGGTCGAAGATGACCACGGATTGCGCGAGCAGCTCGTGAAGATCCTCAACTCCGCCCCAGGCATACGTTGTGTCGGCGCCTGCCCTTCCGCGGAGGATGCGCTGCAGGTGATTCCGGCTCGGAAACCGGACGTGGTGCTGATGGATATTCGTCTCCCGGCAATGTCGGGCATTGATTGCGTCGCCGCCCTCAAACAAGTTCTCCCGGCTCTGCAGATTATTATGCTGACGGTGTATGAGGACAGCGAGAGCATTTTCCGGGCNNAAGGGCGGCGCCCCGATGTCCAGCCCCATTGCGCGCAAAGTGGTCCAACACTTTCATCTGGCCGGCCCTGCTCCCAGTCGCGCGCAGGACCTGTCGCCACGCGAAGGGGAAGTGCTGGATTTGCTCTCCTCCGGCTATATCTACAAGGAGATTGGGGACAAGTTGGGAATCGGCACCGAGACAGTGCGAACGTACGTGAAGAATATCTGCGAGAAGATGCACGTGCGGAGCCGCGTGGAAGCCGTGGCGCGACGTCGGCTGGCCTGAGCGCGCTCAGCCCGGAGGCTTGAGGTTGACGCGGAAAGAAACGGTGGTTCCTCGCCCTGGCTGGCTTTGGATCGTGCAGGTACCTCCCAGGTGCTCCAGACGGCGCCGCATGTTGGCCAGGCCGTTGCCGGTGGCACTGTTGGCGGGCGCGAACCCACAGCCGCCATCCTGCACGCGAATGGTGAGTGTGGTTCCTTCCCAATCCACATAGACGGAAAGCTCGGAGGCCTTGGCGTGCTTGATCGCATTGTGAACGGCCTCCTTGACGGCCATGATCAGATTATGGCGGACGTGACTGGACACCTGGAAATCGCGGGGCAGCTCGGCCACTCGCAACCGGCGGCGCAGTTGGGCCTTGTCGCACAGATTATCAACCATCTGACAGACGTAATTGCCCAGCGCGTCCAGGTTGTCGTTCTCCGGGTTCACCGCCCAAACCGTTTCGTAGAGGGCGGAGACCAACTCGCGGGCCATCCCGGAAATGGTGTTGAAGTCGGCGAGCGCCTTTTCCGACAGCGTGTGGTCGCTTTGGGCCAGGCCGCTGACCAGGGAGATCTGCGTCACCCGCGCTCCCAGGTCGTCATGGATATCCTGGGCGATCCGCAGGCGCTCGTGTTCCAGGGCGCGCTGGCTCTCCAGGACTGCCAATCTCCGACGCATCTGTTTCCAGACGACGTACCGGTAAGCGCCCGCCGTCCCGGACAAGCAGAGGAGCAGCGCCAGTCCCCAGAACGAGGGGGTCCGCCAAAAGGACAACGGCACTTCGAACGCCAGTGAGGTTTCCGCCTCGCAGGGCTGCCCATCAAGCCCAATTCATTGATGCGAAAGCGATAGAAACCGGCGGGTAACTCCGGGTAGTTAACCTCGGCAAATCCGGCCAGGCCGATGCTGTAAGTCTCGTCCCACTCCATCACCAGGCGGTCGCCGGGCGAGACCGGCATGGCGGCTTCCTTGCGAGTGGTCCATTCCGCGTGGGCGTTCGGGTCGTTGTCCAGGAGCGTCAGCGCTTTAACATTCGGGTTAGTGCCGACCTGAGTTATTTTCGCCATGCCGACTCGCAGGCCGTTGCGCATCCAGACCGTCGGCATCCACTCCGAACCAACCAGTTCACCTTTCGAGTCAGGTCCCCAGCTCAGGAGTATCACCGGCGGCTGATTGCTGGCCGCAAGCCGGGTCACGACCAGGTTGGTGATCGCGTAAATGCCCACCGTATTTGGCGGTCCGGCCGAAGTGATGGCGATCCAAAAGCCCTTGGTCCCGGGAGGCGCGACAACCGTCTCGCGCCGATGCGCGAAAGCCGAGGTCTCCAGCGCCCCAGTCCAGCCTTCCGTCTGCCCCTGAACCTTGAAACCGATTTCCTTGACTGGATCCAGGCTGCCGTCAATGAATCGCACCAACATGCTCATGTCCCCGACGACCTCGCGCCAACTCTCGTCGTAGCCGTCCAGCTTATAGCGTATCCGCAGGGGTGCGCGTGCCGTGTTGGTAGCCGGCCCGAAGCCGAAGGTCATGTTCCCGGGCATGGGCGCCAGTCGGAGCTTCTGGCTGGTGTGCAGTGAAGTGGGCTGGCCATTGACGCTCAGCGAGCGGATTCCCAAGAGTTGGTCGGTTTTGATGCCATGTTGGACCTCCGCCGTCACCCCCGAGCACAGCCCGCCCACGAGGCAGCCAACGCTTACACTTAACAGGCGCGCCTTCACATTGTCTAATCCATATGCTCTCCGCAATTGACCGGTTGCTTCCTCCCCGCTTTCGGGGATACCGGACCTTTGGCCTTCTTGATACGCTTTTCCGGTCAGCATGAAAAGAAACGACCGCATGTTGGTATTACAACCCCACTCGAAAGCAAAATCAACATTAACAAATCTGCCCCTCCGTTAAACTCCGAGCATGTCATGAAAACATTCACCCCCACCTTATTTCTCCGATCCGTCGCGGTCCTGACCGCCGCCGGCGCTCTGCTCTCGGCCGCGGTCGCGCAGGCCCAGCCGGCTATCAACAACGTCTATCCGAACGGCACTTATCTGCTCCAGCCCTCCAGCACCTTGTCGTTCACCGCCAGCTCGCCGGCCGGTGTCACCAACGTCAGCGTCCAGTTGACCCTCACCAACATGTCAACGCTCTAAAGTTACGTGCGAACGTTGACCTCCGCGTACGGATTGACCATCAGCGGGCCAGCCACAAGCCAAACCGTCAGCGCTCCCTTGACTACCAACACGTTTTACCGAGCTGAGATTCAGGTCACCGACGCGACCAATGGCACGGTCAGCCAGACCGTGATTTTTGACACCATCAGCGGCTACGTTTTTGAGGCGGAGGACTACGACTATACCGCCAACGGCACCAGCGGGCTCTTCTTCGACAACCCGCAGACCAACGCCTACGCGAACCTTGGCGCCACCGCCGACATTGATTGCTGGAACGGCAGCAGCGGTGGCAGCACCAGCTACCGCCCCAACCCCAACCCGCAGACTTCGGGAGGCCCGGGCGGATTGGCTACTGAAGGCACGAGCGACAAGAGCCGCCTGGCCTATGTAGGCACTGGGAAAATCGACTACGATGTCGGCTGGACTTCCGGTGGTCACTTCGGCAATTACACCAGGCATTATCCAGCCGGCACCTACAATATGTACATTCGCGCCTCCCAGCCAAATGTTGTCCTGCAGAGCGACGCCGCCAGCGTGGTTGTAAAAGCGGGCTCCGCTGCATTTACTGGCTCGGGCCCCTTCCAGTTCTCCATTCCAAACACAGGCGGCTGGCAGAACTTTACGTTTGTTCCCCTAATGGATGCTTCCCTCGGTGCCCCGGCCCAGATCGTATTCGACGGCACAGCCAGCACGCTGACCGTGACGGTTGATGGCGGCAACTTGAACGAGAACTTTTTCGTCCTGATTCCCGCCGAGACCATCCCGGTCAGCAGCGTTACGTTCCCCTCGACCTATCCGGACGGCACGGCTCTCTATCAGAACACCAACACGTTCACCTTTGAAGCCACTTCGCCCGATCCCATTTCGCCCAGCGAAATGACCGCCATCGTAACCGCCACCAACTTGTGGGGTCAGGGTTCCGTGACCACGTTGACGGTGAATCACGGACTGGCCGTAACCGACAACTCCGGGGGAGCGAAAACGGATTGGCTCGGAAGCTTTCCGGTGGAGACCAATACGATCTACTCGATATATATTCAAGCGTTTGACGTGAATGGGATTCCGGCGACCACGACCGTCCGCTTTGACACAATCGACCCCAACTCCTATACCTTCGAGACCGAGGATTACAACTATACCGACGCCAACGGGAACCCGGGGCTCTTCTTCGATAATCCGCAGACCAATGCCTATTCCGGGATGTTTGCCACAGACGGGATTGACGACCACGTCGTCTCCACGGGTGGCAACAATGCCTATGGCCGTTCCGCATACCCGCCGGGAGCGACCCCTCCCTGCATGTCCATAGAGGGCTGCGGCGATGCGACGCGCCCCGCCTACAACGGCACTGGATTTGCAAATTATGACCTGGGCAACGCGACCTCCGGCAACTGGGCAAATTATACCCGCACGTACCCCACGGGCACCTACAACATTTACCTGCGCGCCGCCAATGCCAACGGCGCCAATGCAGACAGCGCCAGCCTGTACCAAATCCTCAGCGATCCGACGCAACCCAATCAGAAGGCAGCCTCCCTCGGCACGTTCAGTGTTCCCAACACGGGCGGCTGGCAGGCCTATCAATGGGTGCCTTTGATCGACCAATTCGGGAAACTTGCCCGGGTCAGCGGCGGCCTGGAAACTCTAAGGCTGACCACCGACCAGGGCAGCTACAACGCCGACTTCCTCCTGCTCACGCCGGCGCAACCCGGGTTGAATTCTCCGCCATACGCCAATGCCTTCATTCCGGACGGCACGTCCGCTTTGTATCAATACGCCACCAATTGCTCCTTCCTGGTCCATTCCTCGGTTGGAATCTCGACCAACAACATTGCCGTGACCATGGATGGCGTGCGGATCTCGGGCGTGACCTTTAGCGGCACGCCCAACCTGTGGAGTGTCAGCGCCCCGGTCAGCGTGAACGGGTATCACACCGCGATTATCACGATGACCGACAGCGTCGGCACCACCAGCAACACGTTCCGGTTCAACACCTTCGATCCAGTGAAGTCTTACCTGGTTGAAGCGGAAGATTTTAACTACACCGATGGTAGTGGCGCCGCTGGCCAGTTCTTTGACAATCCTCAAGTCAATGCCTACGCCGGGCTTCCTGCCACTCAGGGGATCGACGCTTTTGCCCAGCCCGGGAATCTTGGAACGGGCGGCATGCTCTATCGTGGCGGCGTAGTGGCCGTTGTCGGCCAGGGCCTCTGCGTCGAGAACGCCGGCGACTCGTTGGAGACCGCGGCGCATGCCGGAGTTCAAAACTACGATTTGGGCAACACCGACAACGGCAATTGGGGAGATTATACCCGAACATTCCCGGCGGGCACCTACAACATCTACATGCGGGCCGCTAACGGCGGCGGCACGTCCGGTCGCGGCAGCGTCGCCCTGGTGACTGCCGGGTGGGGCACCACCAACCAGACCCTGCTGCCCATCGGCAGTCTTGATCCCGTCCCCTCGACGGGCGGCTGGCAGATCTATACCTGGGTGCCTTGCAAGGACAAGAACGGCAACCTGGGTCAAGTTACTCTCAACGGCTCTACCAACACCCTGAGATTCACATCCGGAGGCGGCTATAATGCGGACTATTTCGTGTTGGTTCCGATCAATGGCAGCTTGCCGACCGCGGCTAACGTGTATCCCAACGGCCAGACCCAGTTCCAGGGCACGAACACCCTGAGCTTCGATGCTATCTCCAGCGCTGGAATCGCGACAAACACCATCATTGTGGTATTGAACGGTGTGACGCTGACAAACCTGGTGATTACCGGCTCGTCAACCAATTGGCACGTCAGCTACCCGGGTTTGCAGGCGAATAGTCTCTATACCGCCACCATCACGTTCCAGAACATGGCCGGCGCCGGATACACCACGACCATCAACTTCGATACTTATTCACCCAATAATTATCAATGGGAAGCGGCCGACTGGGACTACATGGCCAATGGGGTGAGCGGACTGTTTCATGATAACCCACAGATTGACGCCTGTGCCGGCGCGGAAAGCGCGGAGAACATAGATGTTGCCGAGACAATCACCGCGCAGCCTCCATTCACGTATCGTCCCAACGATATCAGCGCTGTTCCCACCACGGATGTCAGCGATGACGTGCCGCGAGCACAGTTTGGGACACAGCCGGCTTACCGGGTTGACTACTTCGGATATGGTTCCTGGGCCAATTATACCCGGCACTATCCAGCCGGAACGTATTATGTTCTCGGGAGATTCACCGAAGGCGGGGCGGATACCGTAGCCACCTTGTCAAAGGTGACCAGCGGCTGGGGCACGACATCCCAATCCACGAGCTATTTGGGCACGTTTAACATTCCGCTGGGAGGATGGGATACCTGGGAAAGCGCGTATCTGGCTGACGGTAGCGGCAAGCGCATCACGCTCACATTCGACGGAAGCCAACAAACGTTGCGGTTCACGGGAAACCCCGTGCAGGCTGGCGACCCGACAATCAACGTGAGCTTCTTCGTGCTGGTTCCAGCGCCTCAACAATCCACCACACTCACGGCAACGGTTATTGGCGGGAACGTGACGGTTGCGTTTCTGACCCAAAACGGATTCAGCTACCAGGTGGAATACAAGAACCATCTGACAGACGCCACTTGGTCCGCGTTGGGCAGTCCAGTTTCCGGCAACGGCAGTTTGCAGTCGGTCAAAGATCCAGTGGCGGGAAGCGGTCGCTTCTATCGAGCGCAAGTTTCCTCGCAGCCTTGAGGAAAGCTTGATAAACAGTTACCACCTCGGGATCGCAGGTTAAATGGGAAGGGCCCGGCGAAAGCCGGGCCCTTTTTCCGAGCGCCGAGCGCCGCCGGCCAGACGCCCGGCGGAGAGCCTGCACCGGAATTGAATGCCTACAAAAAAACAAAGCACGGCCAGGCCGCCAGCGGGACGGCGCGCGCAAATCCTTGTCCGCCGCAAGGTGGGGAATTCTACGCTTCACAGTCGTTTTCGGAGCAGTGGAGCGAGCGGGCGTCGCTGCCAACAAGAAAGAGCACGCGCCAGTGCTTTGCGCAAACGCCTTGCCACCCGCTGCTATTGGACCAGTACCAAATGAAACGAAAACTGCAGACTAAACGAATTCGGCGGACAGCCGTGGGCCAGTTGCTATTCGTGGTGGGTATCGCGGCAACGGTCGCGATAGCCAGGGAGCCCGCGCCAATTGCTTCCCCGAGTTGGGAGGGACCTAAGACCGCCTGGCACGGATTCGACCGCTACGACTTCCTGATGGATGAGGGGAACCTGGCAATCAAAGCGATGCGGGCCGCTGACGACGAGAAAGACGGGATCAAACACCAGGTTGAGGGCCAAAGGCGCTGCATTGTGGTTGTTCCCCATGCGGCGGCTCTCGGCAAGCCGTGGTCCTGGCGAGGCTGTTATTGGGACCACCAGCCCCAGACGGAAGTCGAATTGCTTCGGCGAGGCTTTCACATCGCCTATGTCGAGTCGAGCGCGACGCTCAAGCCCGGCAAGCAATGGGACGCGTGGTACACTTTTCTTACCGAGCAGCATGACCTGTCCCGGAAGCCCGCCTTTATCGGGATGAGCCGGGGCGGGGAATACGCCTACACCTGGGCCACTTCGAATCCGGACAAGGTTTCCTGCGTCTATGCCGACAACCCGGGCGGCAACCCGGAAATGATGATGAAGTTAGGGCAACTGGCGCGGCAGGACGTTCCTCTGCTCGAAGTCTGCGGCAGCATTGACCCTTTGTTGGGCAGGTATGCGCTGCCCATTGAGAATATCTACCAGCAGTTCGGCGGCCGAATTTCGCTGATGATCAAGGACGGCTGCGGGCATCATCCGCACAGTTTGCAGGATCCCAAGCCGATCGCGGACTTCATCGAGCAAAGCGTTCAGCCCGCGACCAATCCGCCGCCCACCTTCGCGGGCAGCGAGTTCACCAGAACAAGCTATTACAGCCTGGAGAACTCATACCGCCCGCTCCTGCGAGAAGCGACTTGGGTGGCCTGTCGCGGACCGTTGTTCACTCCGTGTTACGACCGCTATAGCTTCCAGTTGAATGGCGTCGAGGGAACCATCACCGTCATCGCGCCGATGGTTACCGCCCCGGGCAAACCGTGGGTGTTTCGGGCGGACTTTGTTGACAGGGACGCCTCGGTGGACCAAGCCCTGCTGGCCGAAGGATTTCATATCGTAACCGGGCCAGTCCCGTATAACGCCGACGGACCCATTCGCCCCCATTGGGAAGCGGTGTACAACCACCTGACCGCGCATGGCTTCTCCAGGAAGCCGGTGCTGGAAGGCCGAGGCGGAGCGGCGGGGGACGCCTACGCGTGGGCCATCGAGCACCCCGACAAGGTCTCCTGCGTTTATGCGGAGAATCCGATCCTGCGCAGCCAGATGCTGAAAGCCCCACTGCTCGACGGCTTGGCCCCACTGGCCAAGGCCCGCGTGCCGCTACTCCACGTTTGCGGCAGCCTCGACCCCTGGCTTGAGAGCCAGACCCGCGTGCTGGAAAAGCGATACCAGGAGCTCGGCGGCCAAATCACGGTTATCCTGAAGGAGGGCGAGGGACATTTCCCAACCGCTCAGAAAGACCCCAAGCCGATAGTGGGTTTTATCCTCAAACACACTCAGTCGTGAAAGCCCACGGCCGCGTCCTGTGTTTGATCGGCATTGCATCCTCTCTCCTCAATTCTGAGGCGAGTGCCTCCGCGACCGTTGGGGCCACCACCCCATTTGTGAGCTATGAGGCTGAGGCAGGCATCCGCGTCCGCGCGCAGCCGGTAGCAACATCACCGCCGCGGTTCGAAGTCGCACCCGCAGGCGATTATCTGCAACTATCATGGCCCCACGACCATTCAGGTTGGACTCTGCTGGTGCAAACCAACAGTCCGGGGATGGGATTGGGCACGAACTGGTTTGCTCTGCCAGGTTCAGAGCTGACCGATCAGATGTTGATCCCGGTTGCTCCATCTGAGGGAAGCCTTTTCTTCCACCTTATGTTTGTTCCGCAAAGAACACCCCGCGCCCTTCGACCGCGGAGGGCGTTGGTGTCAGACCAAAGGTTGGAATTGGAGTTGTCCGGATGTGGCCGCCCTTTGCCTTGTCCCCTGCAGTTACCCAATGACGCTGACTTCGTGGTCCAGCATGGATTTGACCTCGAAGTGGCTCCAACCTGCAATAGCACGCGCTGTGACTGTCTTGCCAGCCACGAGGAGGCGCGCGCGTTTGCCGCTCACGCCGGTCGGCAGCTTGACTCGAACCTGCAGCGGACCGATGGGAATCAATTCATCGACTGGCTGACGCGAGGTGCCGGCGCTGGTGAGATTGACCAGATGCAGGATTAACCGGCCAGGCTGGTGATAGAGGTGGCAATCAATCAGACCGGCACCCTCGACGGAAAGCGGGATGGCATCCTTCGCGGCCCAGCGAACCAAGTTGGCCAGCAGGTTGCCGTGGTCGGGAAGGTTGTCTCTTCCGAAGCGCCGGTCACAGTCGGCGGGGAGGAACGCGACACGTCCGCCCCCAGCCAGAGAATGCACAATGAATCCGGGGATGTTGGTCTTCGGCTCCCGCATCCAGGCGGTTTCCGGCGGGTAAATCGGGAAGGTGGGCACAAAACTCATCAGCACTTGCGCGCTCGCATCTACTCGGAGCGGTTCCAATACGCCTCCGAACGGCAGAATGTCGGTTTCCTCAAAGCCGCGCAGCACCTCATGGCGCTCGCTCGTGACCGGTGGTTCGGTGCCGATATGCGGGCCGTTGACGCGGGCGCGGAGTTCGGGGTTGAGACGGAGGTAGGTATGGGCCGTATCGCTCGCGTTCCTTCTACGGCGCGATTCGTCCTCGGCGCGTCGCGGGTCAGCGATGTGCGCGCCAAACAAGTCAGCCAGCGCGAAGTCCGGTCGGGGGTCGCCCCATTCGTTGAACCGGCTGCTCTCGCCCGTGGCCACCAAACCGCCGCCGCCCGCGACAAAGCGCCGCACGCTGGCGACCTGGGCCTCCGACATGGCGCCGAGATTCGGCAGCACTAACAATGAAAACTGCGCCGCATCGCGGTCAATGTGGTCGGCGTGCACCGGCAGGTAAGGAATGCGCGCGCGGATGAGCGCCTGCGTCATGCCGCGCCACGGGAGTTCCACCAGCAGGTCCGCGTCGTCGCGCCCGAAGAAATCGGCGTTCTGCTGGGACCACACCACCCCGACGCTCGCGATTGGCCGGCGGTTGACGAGGAACTCCTCGTGGTCCTTGTGCCAGCGATAGACCGGTTCGGCGGTTCGATACATGCGGCGGTCTTCGTGATAGGCGCCCACATGATGCCACCACGGCTGCAGTCCGCCGGCGATGCCATCCAGCATCCACATGCGCGCTTCCGGCTCGGGCTTGCTGGCGAGGCGAAACGTGGGATTGCCCGCCTGATACATGGCCATGCTCTCTGGGATTAGCTT
>PLZQ01000071.1 GCA_003152225.1 Limisphaerales bacterium
CGGTCACGGCCACCCCAAGCCACCCTGAGGCCACCCTCAGGCTTACTGGTAGCCAACCGGTAGGCACCCTGAAGCCACCCCGAGGCTACCCTGAGGCTCCACTCAGGCTCCACTCAGGCTCCGCGCAAGCGCCCGGCAAAGCCGCCCAAAGCGACATCAAAGCCACCCTGAGGCGAAGGCAGAATGAAGAATGCAGAATGCAGAATGGTGGGACGGCGGGGATTCTGGCGGGCTGAGAGCCGGACTCGACTTTGAAACAGTCGGAAGCCGAGCCACTTAGCGCCATTCGTGGCGCGGATACTTGCGCTGCAATTCCTGCTTGATCCGCGGGTAATGTTCGCGCCAGAAGCCGGCGAGGTCCTGGGTGATCTGCACCGGCCGCTGGCTGGGTGCCAGGATGTGCAGCAGCACCGGGATGCGGCCCATCGCGATGCGGGGCGTGGTGGTGACACCGAAGAGTTGCTGGATGCGCAGGGCGATGTGCGGCGGGTTGCCCGGTTCATAGACCACCCGGGCGGCGCGGCCATTGGCCAGGGTGAGGCGCTCCGGGACGTGCTTTTCGAGGAGTTGCTGCTGGGCGGGGCTCAGCCAGCTCTTTACCACGGCCTTCACCGGCTTGTCCTTCAGGTCCTTCCCGCTGAACGAGCCATGGCAGACTTGCTCGACCAGGTGGCGGCGGTCCGCGTCGCCGACCGGCGGGAGGGCGAGCTCGGGACACCACTGGCTGAGGAGATTGAGCCGGAGGATCCATTGTTCGAGGCCATCATCCCAGTCGTTGAGCGCCAATCGGCCGGCCAGCACTTCCTCACTCAGCAGGCGGGCGGCGGCGTCAACCGGGGGCGGCTCGACGCGGCGCGCGCCGATGGCCAGGTCGCGGAAACGGAGCTGTTCCTCGGCATAGACGCGCTTCGTCGCGGCGTCGTAGAAGACCCGTGGCACGGATGCGATGTCCTCGGGGAATAATTCGCGCAGCCAGTCTTCCTCGATTGCGGTTGCCAGGCTAAGCAGCGTCTGGACGCTCTTGTCCTTGCTCTCGACCTCGCGGACTTCGGCGGCGACCAGCAGTGGGCCTTTCTGGACCACGCTTTCCCGGGCCAGTGTGCCGCGCCGGCCATGGACCAATTCGCAACGGGGCGTGCCCAAATCCAGCCGCCGGGCCACGCGGTCGCTGAAGCCAAGGAGAATGCACTTCTGCAGGGCTTCGTCGGGGACCTCGCGGCGCGTGGTATCCAGGCCCTCACGCCGGGCGAGTTCGAGGAACTGCTCGAACAGCGGGCCGACCTGGCGTGCGGTGGCGGCATGCACGCCGAGCCGGCGGCAGGCCTCGGGCCGAAAGTCGTTGGCGGAGACCTGTTGCCAGGCGCGCATCAGCAGCCAGAAGTCGCTGCCGGGCTTGTCGCCCAGCAGGTCTTCACGGTGCCGCGCGGTGTCGTTATCGACGTTGCGCAAGAGGAGGTCGCGGCCTTGCGTGAGGGCGGCGAGCAGGCAGGCCTGGTACACGCAGCGGTAATCCTGCGCGGCAATCAACATGCGGGCATAGCGCGGGTGCAGCGGAAAGGCGAGCAGCTTACGACCGAGCGAGGTGATGGAAAGTTGATGGTTGGGCTTGAGTTGATAGTTGATAGTTCTGAGCGCGCCCAGGTCGGTGAGCAGTTCTTCGGCATGCGCGAGGGATTGTTCCTCGGGGGACTCAAGCCAACGGAAGGTGCGCAGGTCTTCGACCCCGGCGGCCTTTAGGGTGAGCACGACCTCGGCCAGGTCCAGACGCTTGACCTCGGGCAGTTCCTGCTGCGGTCGATGCGCATGCTCCTCGCGCGACCAGAGCCGGCGGCAAAGGCCCGGCGCCGTGCGGCCAGCCCGGCCGGCGCGCTGGTCCGCGGAGGCCCGGCTGATCTTTTCAATCAGGAGCGTGTTGATGCCGCGATAGGGATCGTAGCGCGGGATGCGGGCCAGGCCGCTGTCAATCACACAGCGGATGCCGTCGATGGTCAGCGAAGTTTCGGCGACGTTGGTGGCGATGACGACCTTGCGCTTGTCGTAGCGCGCCACTGCGGCGTCCTGCTCGCGCGGCGGGAGTTCTCCGTGCAAGGGGAGCAGCAGAAAGCCGCGGGCCTCGTCGCGGCGACGGAGGGCATCGATGGTCTGCGCAATCTCGAACCCGCCCGGCATGAAGATCAGCACGTCGCCTTGGCCGCCCGACCCGACGAAGTCACTGAATGCCTCTGCCGCCTGGTCCCAGATCGGGCGCTTGTCGAGGTAACCAGGGGTGGCGGCGAATTCAATCTCGACCGGATACGTGCGCCCCCGCGATTCGAGCACGCGGCAGGGCTTGAGGTATTGTTCGAGCGGCGCGGCGTCGAGGGTCGCGGACATCACCAGGAGCTTGAGGTCGGGGCGTTCGGTTTCCTGCAAGTCCAGCGCCCGAGCCAGCGTGATATCGCCATAAAGGTGGCGTTCGTGAAACTCGTCGAAGATGAGGGCAGCGACGCCGCGCAGCTTCGGATCCTGGACCATCTGCCGCAGCAGCAGACCCTCGGTGACGAAGCGGATGCGCGTGTCCGCGCTGGTGACATTCTCAAAGCGAATCTGGTAGCCCACCTCGTGGCCGAGCTGGACCTTGCGTTCCCAGGCGACGCGCGCCGCCAGGAGCCGCGCGGCAAGCCGGCGCGGCTGGAGGATCACGACCTGTCCGGCGCCCAGCAAGCCGTGATCAAGCAGGATCTGCGGCACTTGGGTCGATTTACCCGAGCCCGTAGGCGCGGACACGATCAGCCGCCGGGATTCCCGGAGGCCGCCCACAATTTGCTGCTCGATGTCGTAAATTGGCAGTCGTTCCGCCATGAAGCCGCCATGCTAAACCGGATCGAACGGATTTGAAAGCAGCCGGACCAGCGAGCCGGAGACGAAGTGCCCCCCTGCGTCTGCGCTTGACCGGTTGCGTTGTCAGTATAGGCACCGACCAGTAAGGCTTATTGCTTACAGGCGAGCCCGTACTCTCCGGCATGGCGAGAGCCGTCCGTATGGGTGTATCATGTTGCATGAAGGCAAAGGAGCGAAGTGCAGGGACATTGGCGCAGCCTAAACAAGCTGCGCCGTTATTTGGGTAGGTTCATGGTTGGGTTGGGGGCGGTTCGGCGCAGCAGCCGAGCCGCCTTTTTTTGCCTCCGGGCACGCCGCTCCGCGGGCTTGATTGCGGCAGAATCTGGCGTCACGCAACCCGCGCCAAAATTGCTTGGTGGCCGCAGGGCTTAACCTTATAATCGCCCACATGGTTCATGTTGGCATCGGTTACGATGTGCACGCTTTGGCCGAAGGGAGAAAACTCATCCTGGGCGGGGTGGAGATCCCGCATCCGAAGGGTCTGGACGGGCATTCAGACGCGGACGTGTTGATGCACGCTATTTGCGATGCGGTTCTCGGCGCGCTGGGCGAGGCGGACATCGGGCACTTCTTTCCCAATACAGACCCGCGCTGGAAGGGCGCACCGAGCCGTATTTTCCTGAACGAAGCCGCGCGGCTGGTCGGCTTTCGCGAAGGCAAGATCATCAACGTGGACGCCACGGTGATTGCCCAGGCGCCCAAGATCTTCCCGCATGTCCACCAAATGAAGATCAACATCGCGGAAGCCCTGGAGCTGAACATTCAGCGAATCGGGATCAAGGCGACGACGAACGAGCACTTGGGATTCCTGGGCCGGGAGGAAGGCATCGCGGCCATGGCCGTGGCCTCGGTTGATCTGCCATGACCAAGCCACAACCTGTAGTCCCAGGTCCGGCGACCCGCCCGGTTTGACTAAGCGCTATGGCCAAAGCTGAAGTTAGTTGGAGACGAGTCACCGCGGAGGGCACGCGGCTCCAAGTCTATGCCCAGCACGTCGGCCGCGAGTGGCGGTTCTTCGCGCGGGAACGCCGTTTTGACCAGTGGCAGGCCATTGCCGAGCCGCCGCTGGAGGATTGGCTGGCGCTGCTCGACTCAATCGAACGCCGCATCAACCGCCGTTTGCTCCGGCCCGAGGAGGAGGCGCGCGTGAAAAAGTCCATCCGCGAGCGGTTTCCCGAGGCGAAACTCGAATGAAGCCCGCTGACACATCCGGGGGCTGACGCGGTTTTCGCCTGACAGGGCGCCCCATCTCTTCCAGAATCACCGAATATGACGAGATCACCGCTGATTCTGATTTCGTCGAACGTGGAGCAAAAGGGGGATGCGTTCGGCGACCTCTCGATCAGCCTTTCGGAAACTTACCAGCAAGCGCTGCTGGGCTGCGGGGCCATTCCCATCGCCCTGCCGGCTACCGTGTCGCGGGAGGTGATTGCCGAGTGCGTGAGCCGCTGCGACGGTGTTTTGTTGACCGGCGGCGAAGATGTGGACCCGCGCCTTTACGGGAACGGGCTGCCGCCGCGTTTGCAGGGCACGGTGACCGTGACGCCAGACGGCGGCGCGCGGGATTTACGCGAGCTGGTGCTGATTGACGAGGTGTTCCGGCAGCGCAAACCGTTGCTGGGCATCTGCCGGGGCCACCAGATGCTGAACGTGGCGCTGGGAGGCACGCTCTGGCCGGACGTTCTGGCCCAGCGACCCCGGGCGCTGAACCATCGCCGCATGGATCGGCGCAGCGAGATTGTGCACGAAGCACGGTTGACACCGGGCTCGTTAATCGCCAAGATAGTGGCCAGGCACCGATTGGGTGTGAATAGCACGCATCACCAGGCTGTCGCACGGGTGGCCGGACCTTTGAAAGTAGCCGCTATCAGCAATGACGGGATCGTTGAGGGTCTGGAGTTGAGGCCGGGCGCGGCCAGGATGCTGCCGTTCCTGTTGAGCGTGCAGTTTCACCCGGAACGGCTGGCGGACCGTTATCCGGAACATAGGGCGATCTTCCAGGCATTCGCGCAGGCCTGCGTGCTGAGTCGTAAAAACATGTTATGAAGGGTAGAATTCTTATCGTAGATGACGATGCGGGCTACCGCAGAGTGCTGACTGGCTTTCTTGAGGATAACTACGACGTGACGGAAGCGCCGAGCGGGGAAGCGCTGAAGAAAGCCCTGCTCGAAGCACAGCCGGATGTTGTGCTGCTTGACGTTGACCTGAAGGACGCCAACGGACTCGAGCTCCTGCCCTCCATTAAGAAGCGCTGGCCGGAAACCGAAGTCATCGTGCTCACCGGCGCCGCGAAAGACGATACCGAAGCGGTGGCCTGGGCGGTCGAGGCCACCAAACGGGGCGCCTTCAACTTTATTCGCCGGTCGGGTCGTCCGAGTGATTTCGACGGCCGGAAATTCCTGGCTGATGTCGCTAACGCCTGGCAGTCCCGCCGCCAAAGCGAGGAAACCAGCGTCCTCCGGCGCGCCCTGGAAACCATGAGCGGCACCGCCTCGCCGATCTTCCAAAGCGCCGTGATGCGGGAGGTCGTCCGCACCATCGAGCGTATCGCGCCCAGCGACGTTACCGTATTGATTACCGGCGAGAGCGGGACCGGCAAGGAAGTGATCGCCGACCTCATCCACGCGTTCAGCCCGCGCAGCAAGGGCAAGATCGTTAAAATCAATTGCGCCGCCCTGCCGCGTGAACTGATCGAGAGCGAGCTGTTCGGTTCCGTGAAAGGCGCGTTCACCGGCGCGCACACTGACCGCGAGGGTTTGTTTCGGCTGGCCGAAGGCGGCACGTTGCTGCTGGACGAGATCTCCGAAATGCCGATCGACACCCAAAGCAAGCTCCTGCGCGTGCTGCAGGACCAGGAGGTCCGCCCCGTGGGCGGCAAAACCTCCTACAAGACCAACTGCCGCCTCATAGCCGCAACCAATCGCAAGACGGATGAAGCGATTAAGATGGGCAAGCTGCGCGAGGATTTGTTCTACCGAATCAGCGCCATTGCCGTCCATCTCCCGCCGTTGCGCGACCGGCGCGAGGACATCATGCCGATGGCGAATGCCTTTTTGAAGCGTTTCGCGGCCCAGGCCAACCGGGTCATCAAAGGCTTCACCCCGAGCGCGATAGACCGGTTGACCGCTTTCGAGTGGCCGGGCAACGTGCGCCAGTTGCAAAACGAAGTGCAGCGCGCGGTGCTCCTGTCCGAAGGCGAAGAAGTCGATGCCAGTGATCTATCCATCAGCCATTCCAAGGCGTCCGGCGAGGACTCGCCGGATACCAACTTCACCCTGCTGGAAGGCGTCGAGCGCAATGCGATCATCCAGATGCTCAAGGAAACCGGCGGCAACAAACTGGAGACCGCCAGACGCCTCGGCATCGGGCGCCAAACCCTCTACAACAAGATCAAGGCCTACGGCATCGAGGTCTAATGGCCGCCTCGAGCGCAGATTCCTCCCGACCGGCCAGGAAGGGCAGGATTCTCATCGTCGATGATGAGGAGGGCATACGCGAGCTCCTCAAGGCCATCCTCGAGGCCGACTATCACATAGCCGAGGCCGACAGCGGCGCGGCGCTGCTCCTCGCCTTGGAAAAGGAAGCGGCAGATGTGGTGCTGCTGGACATGCATTTGCCGGACGCCAATGGACTCCACTTGCTGCCCGCGATCAAGCAGCGCTGGCCGGCGACTCAAGTCATCATGCTGAGCGGAACGCCAAACGACGGCGGGACCAAGTCCTGGGCAGCCGAATCGGTCAAGAACGGCGCATTCGGCTTCCTCTCCAAATCAGCGGAATTCAGTTTCCCCCAGGTCCTGGACTGTGTCAGCAGCGCGGTGGCAGTGAGACGTGATGGGTGAAACGTGAAACGTGAAACGTGATGCGTGAAGTGAGGTTGTCATGCCGTCCCTTCCTTCACGTTTCACGTTTCACGTTTCACCCATCACGCATCACGTCCCAAGTATCCAGCAATCCCTTCCCTGAGCGTCACTGGTTTCAGCCCAAATAGCTCATTCGCCGGCTGGGGATTCCCCACGGTGTCTTCCTGTAACATGATCAACTGATCGCGGTTGAGGGGGGCCGCCTTGCGCAGCAGGCTCCGGAAGATGAATTCCAGCAAGGCCGCCTGACAGCGGGCAAGGCCGAGCGGCACCTGGAGTTTCAGACGCCTCCGCTGCAAGACTCCCATGATCTGGTCCACGATCTCGGAGAGGGTTAAAGCGCCCGGCCCGCACAAATCATAGATTTGGCCGACGGACTTCGGCTGGCTGAGGGAACGCGTGAAGGCCGCGGCAACCGCCTCGACCGGAACAGGTTGAAACCGTGCGTTCGGGCTGCCCAGCAGCGGCACGACCGGCGAGAGGCGGATCATCCGCGCAAACAGGTTGATGAACTGATCCCGCGGCCCGTAGATGAGCGAGGGGCGGAAGATCGTGTAGTCCAGCCCGCTGTGCCGAACAAGTTCCTCCGCGGCCCATTTGGTCTGGTGATAGCGCGAGGCCGCATTGGGCCGGGTGCCCAGCGCGCTCATGTGGACGAAACGTCTGGCTCCTGCTTGACGCGCCGCCGTTACAATGTTCCCGGTGCCACGCATATGGACGTTCTCGAAGGTGCTGTCGCCCACCTCGCTGATTATCCCCACAAGATGGATCACGGCCTCCATCCCCTTGACCGCGCCGTCCAGCGAGGCCGCCTCCAGCACGTCCCCGGGATGAACCTCGACCCCGTAGCGTGCAATTGCCTCCTCCGCGGACGGTGAATTGCGCCTGCGCGCGAGCATCCGAATCGAGTGTCCGGCCTCGTGTACCTGCCGGACAACTTCCCGGCCAACGAACCCGGTTGCTCCAGTGACGAGGACTCTCATGCGAAACCTTGAGGCAGCAGGGCGCTGGAGCGTCCCCACCCAACACTCCAATACTCCACCACTCCATCACTCCAATCCCCCATCCTCCCCTCACTCCCCCGCTGCCTTCAGCTTGCCCAATTCCTCGTGCACCAGCCCTACCAGCGGCGCCAGCGTCTTCCGGCTGAACTCGAAGTGGCAGCCCGCGGCAGCAAATAATTCCGGCAATGGCCGGGAGCCGCCCAGCGCCAGGGCGCGCTTGTAGGCATTCAACGCGCCGGCCTTGTCGCGCTTCGAATTGGCCCATACCTGCAACGCGCCGAGTTGGGCGATGCCGTATTCGATGTAATAAAACGCATGGATGAAGATATGCAACTGGCGGTGCCAGAGATTGGCCCGCGCCGCCTCGTAGCCGCTCCAGTCCACCGCGCCGCCAAACCGCTGCATCAATCCCACCCACGCCGCGGTCCGCTCCGCCCGCGTGTGGCCCGGGTGCGTGTAGATCCAGTGCTGGAAGGCGTCCACGGTCGCGATCCACGGCAGGATGTTCACGATCCCTTCCAGGTGCGTGCGGCGGGCGCGATTAGCCTCCGGCACGGCATAGAACCGTTCGAGGAATTCGTTCCCCAGCAACTCCATGCTCATCGAGGCCACTTCGCAGAACTCGATGGGCGCACTGCGATAACCGTATAAATCCTCCTCCCGCGTCGCCAGGGCGTGGAAGGCATGGCCCGATTCGTGCAGGATGGTCTCCACGTCCCGCTGCAGGCCGACGGCATTCATGAAAATGAACGGCACCCGCGCTTCGGCCAGTGTGGACTGGTAACCGCCCGGCGCCTTGCCCTTGCGGTTGGCCAGGTCGAGCAGGCGCAAATCCTGCATCCGCCGGAAACCTGCCGCCAGGTCATGGTCGAGGCGGTCGAACACTTCCTGTGTGCGCGAGACCATCTGGTCCACCTGTTCAAACGGACGCAGCGGTGGCCGGTTCAGCGGGTCCACAGCCACGTCCCAGGGACGCAGCGTCTCGACTCCGAGCTGACGCTGCCGCTCGGCCTGGAGTTCGGCCACCATCGGCATGACCTCCGCCTCCACGGCCGCGTGGAACTCCTCGCAATCGCCCGGCGTGTAGTCGAACCGGCCCAGCCTGCGGAAGGCGTAGTCCCGGTAGTTTCCATAACCGGCATTCCGCGCGATCTGTTCCCGGAGCTTGACGAGCTGGTCGAAGAACTCCTCGAACTTCTCCACCTCTTGCAGCCGGCGGTTGGCGACCAACTCCCACGCTTCCTGGCGCAGCGCGCGGTCGGGCTCTTCGAGATAGCGGCCCATCTGCACCAGCGTCTTCTCTTCGCCGCGGAATTGCACCGTGAGCGAGCCGCTGAGCTTCTGATACTGCTGGCTTAGGCGCGCCTCCTCGGTCTCCAAGGGCACGTTCTCCTCCCGGAACAACTCGACATGGAGCCGCGTGTCCCGGTCGAAGACCTGGTAGCGCTCTTTCGGCAACTGCGCGCGGAGCGGATGGGCGACGTAGGTCTGGGCGAGCTTGAACTGGCGCGGCTTGAGTTGCGGATCGACGTTCTCCACGAAATGCAGGTAGGCCTTTTCCGCGTCGGCATTGTCCGTGTGGCAGGTCATGGCAATGTAGCGCTTGGAAGATTCCTCATCGATGGCCGCATTGAGTTCGCTCCAATCCAGCAGCCACCGCTCCAAGTCGGCGACCGCGGCGCACGCCGGCGCGCGGGCATCGAGTTGGTCGAAGATCGGCGCAATCTGGGCCCAGTCTCCCAGGTTGATCTCTTGGGGCACAAACCGGCGCGGCCGATGCGCCGGCAACGCGTCAAAAGGCAATAAACTCATGCGCGCAAGATACTTCACCCCGCCCGGTTGGAAACGGGAATTCAGGACGCAAAGAATGCGCTGGCTGCCATCGCTGGCTACCTCAAGTCGGCAAAGCGTGCAAAGTATGGAGTATCGGGGGTAGCGATCCTGCTTCGATAGTTCAACACCAGATCCTGTCTAGACGTACACCATACGTACACGATACGTACAATATCCGTACANNCTCTACCGGCGGGCGCGGCTGACCAGGGATGGCGTTTGGGCGAGTTCACTCGCCCTACCTTGAGGCTCCCCCACTTCTAACCGTATCCCACTTGACCAGGGCTGCTCTAAAGTCGGGTCGCAGCCCTAAAATCCGAAGCTCGAAGCCCGAAGGCCGAAAGAAGGCCGAGACCCGAAATCCGAGAATGGCTGGATCCGATGGGCTGTCGCTCCGCGGCGATGGCTGCGGATTCGGCAATTCGGATTTCAGCCTTCTTTCGGCCTTCGGTCTTCGGGTTTCGGCCTTGGACAGGACTGAATCGAGTTTAGAACACCCCTGCCACTTGACCGTTTGGGAGCTTTTTTTCTTTAATACCGGGCCGAACAGCTTAGAATGGCTTCGCGTGTTCCAGGTTCCCGATTCAGCAAACGATGGGTTATTCGGGGAAGCACCATCCGCGGCGCAGCCCCGCGCGGCAGAGCCGCAGCCACCCCAGAGCCGATGAAGACCTCAAAGGACAGACTGCCTGATGCAGTTACGAAAGCCGTTGAGAATGCGGAACCCCGGGCCTGGTATCCGTTGGTCCTGATCTTCGCCATCGTGGCATCGGGAATTTTCGCGGGTGGCTTCCTCTCCTACCGGAACTACGAGCGGCACTTCCGCACCAGGATCGAGGAGGAGCTTTCCGCCATCACGGAGCTGAAGGTGGGGCAAATCGTCCGCTGGCGGCGCGAGCGATTGGCGGACGCGAACTTTATCCGGCGTACCCCCTATGCCGCCCGGCGCGCCCTGGATGTCCTGGCTCAACCCGCGTCGCTGACCACCCGGCAGAACTTCACGGCGGTGCTGGAGGCCCTGTTTGCCGACGGGTCGTACGAGCGGGCGCTCCTGTTGGACGAGCAGTTGAACGTGGGCCTGGTTTACCCTGAGGGCGCCTCCGGGGTGCTGGGCGAGGTGGCGCTTCGCGCCGCTCAACAGGCGTTGCGCTCGCACCAGGTCGTCGTGGCCGACCTGCACCGGCAGACGGAAGATGGCCCCGTCTATCTGAGCCTCGTGGTGCCGTTCGTCGTCCGCCGGGAGAGCACCGGGGACAAGGTCCCGGCGGCGGGCCAGGATTCGTCCCCGACCGACCGGAGCGCGGGCCTATTGGTCTTGGAAGTCAACGCCCAAAAAGACCTCTATCCTCTGATCCAGTTCTGGCCGACCGCCAGCCGGACGGCGGAGACCCTGCTGGTCCGCCGGGAGGGCAACGACGCCCTCTTCCTCAACAACCTTAAGTTCCGGACTAACGCTGCCCTCAAGCTCCGTTTTTCCCTGGCCAGAACGAACGTGCCCGCGGTGAAAGCCGCGCTGGGGCAGGAAGGCATTGTGGAGGGCACCGACTATCGCGGCGAGCACGTGCTGGGGGCCGTGCGCGCCATTCCGGACACTCCGTGGCGGATGGTGGCCCGCATGGACCTCGCAGAAGTGTACGCGCCGCAGCGCGAGCGGCTGTGGCTGACCATTCTGCTCATGGCCGCCCTGCTCCTGGGCGCGGGCGCCAGCGTAGGCATGGTCTGGCGGCAGCAACGCGAGCAGTTCTACCGGGAGAAAGCGGCGGCGTCGGAGATGATTCAGGCGAGCGAGGAACGGTATCGCACCATCATGGACCAGGCTGCCGACGCGATCTTCATGCGCGGCGAGACAGGCCGGATACTGGAGGCCAACCGGAAGGCCTGTCAAAGCCTCGGGTATTCCCGGGAGGAACTGCTGGCCAAGTCCATTTGGGACCTCGATCCCGAGGCGCTCCAGGCCGGAAAGCAGAAGCTATGGAGCAAAATCCTGGCCGGTGAGCAATTCACCTTCGAGAGCCACCAGAGGCGCAAGGACGGCAGCGTCTTTCCCGTGGAAGCAACCCTGGGTTTGGTGCGCCTCCCGGCTGGCCCGGCAGTCCTCGGCATAGTGAGGGACATCACCGAACGCAAGCGGGTCGAGCGAGCCCTGCGCGAGACCGAGGAACGCTTCCGCCGAGCGGTGGTGGATTCGCCGTTCCCGGTCCTGCTGCACGCCGAAGACGGCGCGATCATTCAGACCAGCAACTCCTGGTGCGAAATCACCGGTTACACCCGCGAGGAACTCGCCACCATCGCCGACTGGACCGAGCGGGCTTACGGCGAAAGAAAGACGCTCGTGCAGGCGGACGTTGACCGGCTTTATGGCCTGGACCATCGGGAGACCCAGGGCGACTACACCATCCGCACTAAAAGCGGAGACCTGCGCATCTGGGAGTTCAGTTCAGCGCCGTTGGGACATCTGCCCGATGGCCGGCGGCTGGTGATCAGCATGGCGATGGACGTGACGGAGCGCAGGCAGGCGGAGGCGGCGCTGCGCGAGAACGAAATGTCTCTCAGAGAAACGCAGCGTATCGCCCGCTTGGGCGGTTATGTTCTTTATATCCCCAGCGGCGTGTGGAGCAGTTCGGACGTGCTGGATACGCTGTTTGGGATTGACGAAGACTACGAACGATCGGTTGCGGGATGGGTGGCTCTGGTCCATCCCGACGACCGCAGGATGATGGATGATTATTTCAGAAACGAAGTTCTTAGCCAAGGCCGGACTTTCGACAAGGAATACCGTGTTGTCCGGCAGAACGACCAGGCGGAGCGCTGGGTGCATGGATTAGGCAAGCTGGAATTCGATGCCGAGGGGCGTCCGCTGAAAATGCACGGCACGATCCAGGACATCACCGAGCGCAGGCAAGCCGAGGAAAAGATTCGTGAACTCAATCAGACCCTCGAGCAGCGCGTCGTGGAACGTACCGCCCAACTCGAAGTGGCGAACAAGGAACTCGAGTCATTCTCCTATTCCGTCTCACACGATCTGCGGGCGCCCTTGCGGGCGATTGACGGCTTTGCGCGCATTCTGGACGAGGATTACACCGCGCGCCTGGACGACGAAGGCCGGCGCCTGCTGGGCGTCATCTGCGCCGAGGCCAGGCGGATGGGGCAGTTGATTGACGACCTGCTGGCCTTTTCTCGGATGAGCCGCCAGCAGGTGAAGTCGGAGCAGATTGACATGACGGCCCTGGCCCAGGCGGTGTTTGACGAGCAAGCGGCGCAGGCGCCGGGCCGCCAGCTTCGGTTCAAGGTGCAGCCGCTCCCCCCGGCCCTGGGCGACCGCGCCCTGCTGCGCCAGGTGCTTGCAAACCTCATCTCCAACGCCATCAAATACACGCGCTCCCGGGCCGTGGCCGAGATTGAGATCGGCGGCCGCACGGAAGACGGACAGAGCCTTTACTACGTGAAAGACAACGGCGTGGGCTTTGACATGAGGTATGCGGGCAAGCTGTTCGGCGTCTTTCAGCGGTTGCATACTGAAGCCGAGTTTGAGGGCAACGGCGTGGGGCTGGCCCTGGTTCAGCGCGTGATCCACCGGCACGGGGGACGTGTCTGGGCGGAAGGAAAGCTGAACGAAGGCTCCACCTTCTACTTCACCCTGCCGATAAGAAAGGACGAAACATGAACACAATTGACATACTGCTGGTGGAAGACAATCCGCGCGATGCGGAACTGGCGTTGCACGCCCTGAAGAGCCGCAACCTGACGGACAAGGTGGTCTGGGTGAAGGATGGCGTCGCGGCGCTGGAGTTTGTCTTCGGGCGCGGCACGGAAGGCGGCACGAACGGCAAGGAGAAGCTTTCCCATCGTCCCAAGGTCATTCTGCTGGACTTGAAGCTGCCCAAGGTGGACGGTTTGGAAGTGTTGGGGCGGCTCAAGTCGAATGAGGAGAGCCGGACCATCCCGGTGGTGGTGCTCACCTCCTCCCGCGAGGAGCAGGACATTGTGCGGAGCTATAAAATGGGCGTGAATAGCTATAT
>PLZQ01000342.1 GCA_003152225.1 Limisphaerales bacterium
CAAGGCTGGTGCAGCCGTCGAATGCCCCGCCGCCGATGCTGGTGACGCCGCTGCCTATCGTGACACTGATCAGGTTGGTGCAGCCGTAGAACGCCCATTCCCCGATGCTGGTGACGCCGCTGCCTATCGTGACGTTGGTCACGCTGGTGCAGCCGGCGAAGGCCCAGCTCCCGATGCTGGTGACGCTGTTGGGGATCGTGATCTTGGTCAGGCTGGTGCAGGAGTCGAACGCTGCGACCCCGATGCTGGTGACGCCATTGCCTATCGTTACGCTGGTCAGGCTGGTGCAGGAATTGAACGCCCAGTCCCCGATGTTGGTGACGCTGTTGGGAATCGTGTAGCTTCCGGCTTTGCCCAACGGGTATTGAATGAGCGTGGTCTGGCTCTTGTTGAATAAAACCCCATCCACAGTGCTAAAGATTGGATTGAGGGCATCGACCGTTATGCCAGCAAGGCTGGTGCAGCCGTCGAATGCTCCGCCGCCGATGCTGGTGACGCCGCTGCCTATCGTGAGACTGATCAGGCTGGTGCAGCCGCCGAACGCCGCACTCCCGATACTGGTCACGCTGTTGGGGATCGTGATGTTGGTCAGGCCCGTGCAGTAGTTGAACGCCTGGTTCGCGATGGTGGTGACGCTGTCAGGGATCGTGATGTCGGTCAGGCTGGTGCAAGAATAGAATGCCGACTCCCCGATCCAGGTGACCTCGTTGCCTAGCGTGATGTTCGTCAGGCTAGTGCAGAAGCAGAACGCCTGTCCCCCGATGTAAGTAACGCTGTGGGGAATCGTGATGTTGGTCAGGCTTGTGGAATTGAACGCATCGCGCCCAATCCTGGTGACGCTGTTGCCTATTGTGACACTTGTCAGGCTTCCGCATAGAGCGAAGGCGCCGTCCCCGATGCTGGTGACGCCGTTGCCTATCGTGACGCTGGTCAGGCTAGTGCACAAATAGAAGGTATCGAGCCCGATGCTGGTCACGCTGTCGGGGATCGAGACACTCGTCAGGCTGGTGCAGGAATTGAACGCATCGACCCCAATGCTGGTGACGCTGCTGGGGATCGTGACGCTGCTCAGGCTGGTGCAGTAGCAGAACGCCCCGTCCCCGATGGTGGTGACGCTGCTGGGGATCGTGACGCTGCTCAGCCTCCAGCATCCCTCGAACGCCCCGACCACGACGCTGGCTACGCTGGTGGGGATCGTGTAGGCCCCGGCTATGCCCCCTGGGTATGCGACAAGTATGGTCTGGTTCTGGTTGAACAAGACCCCATCAACGTCGCTATAAACGGAATTCCGCGTATCTACCATGATTGCCGTCAGGCTGGTGCAGAAACCGAACGCTCCATCCGCGATGCTGGTGACGCCGTTGCCTATCGTGACACTGCTCAGGCTGGTGCAGCCGCCGAACGCCCCGCCCCCGATGCTGGTGACACTGTTGGGGATCGCGATGTTGGTCAGGCTGGAGCAGCCGCCGAACGCCGCATCCGCGATGCTGGTGACGCTGTCAGGGATCGTGACGCTCATCAGGCCGCTGCACTGATTAAAAGCACAGTAGTCAATTTTGGTGACGCCGTTTGGAATCGTGACACTGATCAGGCTGGAGCAGCCTAAGAACGCCCACTCTCCAATGCTGGTGACACTGTTGGGGATCGTGACGCTGGTAAGACCGGTGCAGTTCTGGAACGCTCCGTCCCCGATGCTGGTGACGCTGTTGGGGATCGTGACGCTGCTCAGGCTGGCGCACCCAAATAACGCAAAGTCGCTAATGCTGGTAACCGGCAGGCCAGCAATCGTGTCTGGGATGGTCACCACATCGTCGGAACCCGTATATCCTGTGATGGTGATGGTGCCGTTTTGGGTCGTGTAACCCCAAACGCCGTAATTGTTCGTGTAGGTTTGGGCTTCCACCACGACAGTAGAGAGGTTGAAGATTGCCAACCCAAAGGCGGCGATGGTCAGACGAAGTGTTGTTTTCATAGTTTCTTCATTTCCAGAGGTTGGAGTTCACGGCGAACGGATGCGGTAGAATAGGCTCGGATAATTCGCCCACTCCAGACCGCTGAAGTAGGTCTCGGCACTTGTTTCTTCGTGGTCTGCTCCGAGAATTCGGCTGCAATCATTCCTCCCCGGTCCTTCCTTAAGGGCCTGTCGGAAAAGGACTTCTTGCCTGTCTTCAGCGGCATTCATAGTCGAAGGCGTTAGTGCCCTCATCCATACATGCGTATTCCAGGGAGAAAAAGTATACGGGAAGTTCAAAAATCTTTTTCGCTGCTCCACTTGTGGGCTAACGAACGGTTCTGGAAAGCCCACGCGCAAGCATTCGCCGAATCAATAATGTCTCCGCTTCGACGTTCTTCTAATCCTGAATCCGGCACCTGACTAGCCACAAAGGGCACAAGGAGGACAAAGGAAGGTATTTGCGCAGAGTCTTAGACACGCCCAGAGGGTGACCGGGTGGTTACCTGTAATCCCTTGTTCCTTTGGGATCTATGCGTTCTCTCGTGGCCAAACTGCCTTTTCCAGGCTAATTAGTCCTTGGCTTCCGGATCCAGCGTCACGCGGATCCCCTTAAGCGGCTGGCCTGCGGCATCGGTGAACCGGACCGAGCCCTGCCAACCGAGGGTTTCATTCACCACCTTGAATACCAGCACATTCAGCCCGGCTCTTAACTCGATTCCCGTCACCTCATCCTGCTCCGGCACACAGGCCCGCGCTGTTTCGTTCCGGTAGATTTCTCTTCCATTCAAGTAGATTTTGGCCTCGTCATCGCTGCCGACTTTCATCACAATACCCGTCCGAGCCGCTTCACTCTGGATATAGAAAACAGCGTAAGCTAGGCTCCACTCCGTGTTCTTTCCAAGGAGCTGGTTGAAATCGAGCAGGTAATCCTGCTGCTGAAGCGCATTCCAAACCAGCGCGCTGGCACCCACCTGGACTTGGTCCTGGGCACGTGGGCGGAGGCCGGGCTCCTGTGAAACTTGCTGCTGGTCCAGCGCCTTTAGCGCTCCCTCGCCGGTTTGGTCTTGAAACGGAATTGGCGCCAGCACCAGCCACTGTTTGATCGCCCCCAGGTCTTGGGCGCGGATGGCTTTTCCGTGTTGGGCGGCAACGGCCTGCTTGCTTCGCAGAACTGCGCCACGTTCCTCGGCCTCTTTTTCCTCCTTTTGCCAGGCGGCAACCTGTTGAGCCGTAGCCGCCTCCCAAACCCTAAGCGTGTGATCCGCGCAACTAGCGGCAATCCGTAGGCCGTCTGGAGAAAAGGCCACCGAAATGACACCAGAGTCCGCACCCGGTCTTTTGAGGGTGAGCAGGTCCTTGCCGGTGGCCGCATCCCACAGCTTGGCCGATCCATCGGAGCAGCAAGTGGCAAGGCGCTGGCCGTCCGGAGAAAAGACCACAAACATGACCCAACCGCTGTCCCCTTTGAACGTAAGCAACTCGGTGCCGCTGGCCGCATCCCACACCTTGACCGTCCCATCGAGATGACCGGCGACAATCCGATGGCCATCCGGAGAAAAGGCCACCGACTGGCTCTGGCTCTGCCAGTTGAGCGTCAACAGTAGCTTGCCGCTGGCCGCATCCCACACCTTGGCCGGAGGATCATCGCTACCCGTCAAGATTCGCCGGCCGTCCGGGGAAAAGGCCACGGAGTTGATCATAGCGGCATGGCCGGTGAAGCTGAGCAGTTCCTTGCCGCCGGCCGCATCCCACACCTTGACGGTCCCATCGAGACAACCCGTGGCAATCCGTTGGCTGTCCGAAGAAAAGGCCACGCAGAAGACTCCATCGCGGTGCCCTTTGAGGAGCAGTAATTCCTTGCCATTGGCTGCGTCCCATACCTTGGCCGTCCCATCATAACTGCCGGTCGCAATCCGACGGCCATCCGGAGAGAAGGCCACCGAGGGGGCATTAGTGGTGTGTGCTTTGAAACTGAGCAGTTCCTTGCCGCTGGCTGCCTCCAATACCTTGGCCGACCCGTCGAAACAACTGGCGGCAATGCGCTGGCCATCCGGAGAAAAGGCAACCCCCACCACGATCTCATTTAGTGTGCGCACTTCCTTGTGGTTGCCCACCTCCCACACCTTGGCCGTCCGATCATAACTGCCGGTGGCAACCCGATGGCCATCCGGAGAAAAGGCCACAGACGTGACCCAACCCCTGTGCCCTTTGAACGTCAGTAACTCGGTACCGCTGGCCGAATCCCATACCTTGGCCGTATCATCATCACTGCCGGTCGCGATCCGCCCGCCATCCCGGGAGAACGCCACAGAGGCGATCCGGGCGCCGTGCCCTTTGAGGGTGAGCAGTAGCTTGCCGCTCGCCGCTTCCCACACGTTGGCTATCGCATCCCAATGGCCAGTAACGATCCGCTGCTGGTCCGGAGAAAGGGCCACCGAGGCGACAGAAGAGCCCGCTCTCTGCCCTTCGAGGGTGAGCAATAGCTGGCCAGTGGCTGCTGCCCACACCTTGGCGGTCCCCTTGCCCTTCCCATCCCAATGGCCCGCAACAATCCGCTGGCCGTCCGGAGAAAAGGCCACCGAGGCGACAGCGTAGTCCGCACCTTGCTTGCCGATGGTGAGCAGCAGCTTGCCGCTGGCCGAATCCCACACCCTAGCTATCCCACCTAAATGGCCTGTAACAATCCGCCGGCCTTCCGGGGAAAAGGCCGCGGACAGCAGCGCAACGCCGTGCCCTTTGAGCGTGAGCAGTTCCTTGCCGCTGACCGAATCCCACACTTTGGCCGTGCCATCAAAACTGCCAGTGACAATCTGTTGGCCATCCGGAGAAAAGGCCACCGAGTTGATCCCAGCCCGGTGCCCTTTGCAGGTGAGCAGGTCCTTTCCGCTGGCTGCGTCCCATACCTTGGCCGTTCCGTCAAAACTGCCCGTGACAATTCTCTGACCGTCCGGAGAGAAGGCGACCGCCTGGACTTTGTCAAGGTGCCCGCGTAGCGTCAGCAATTCCAGATGCATTTGCCGCTGCCAGTAATACCATTCGAATCCCCGAGCCGGGTAGGTGGCGGTTTGCTCGAGCAACTCCCACAACCGCCCGACATTGTTTTGCTCCCCAGCTTCCTGCGCCCGCTGCATGTTGGCCACATAGAGGTTTAGGCTTGCCACCAGTTCGCTGGCTTTGGCCTTTTGTGCTTCCTTCTCAGCCCGGTCCCTTTGGCTATCGGCCACACGCGCCGCCTCGTCCGCCCGCAGGCGCGCCGCCTGCTCCCTTCGCCCGGCCTCCGTCGCTCGGATTGCCTGCCACAAGCTGACTACCGCCCCTAGCACTAAAGCCAGCCCAACCAGCCCCGCAGCGGTGAAGACTAGCCGGTTCCGTCGAAGACTCTTCTGCAGCCGATAACCAAGGCTCGGAGGCCGGGCGGCAACGGGCTCGTTGTTCAGGTGGCGCAAGACGTCCTCGGCCACGCCGTTGGCCGTCTCATAGCGGCGGGTCCGGTCCTTCTCCAGGGCCTTCATGACAATCCAGTCCAGGTCACCACGCAACAGGTGGATAAGCTGGGGCGGGTCGGCGCCACGGCGCTTGGCGACCGTGGTCCGCTCGGGATCAGTTAGAGTGCTCAGGCGAGTCGAGGGGCGGACCGGTTCCTGCTCCCGGATGATGCGGCGCATTTCGTCCAGACCCGCCGCCACCAGCGCCTTCTGCTCGAAGGGCGTCTGGCCCGTCAGCAGCTCGTACAACAACACTCCTAAAGCATAGATGTCGCTGCGGGTGTCAACGTCCAGGCCGCTCATCTCGGCCTGCTCCGGACTCATGTAGGCGGGCGTGCCGACAAACTGCTGGAAGGCGGTGAACAGGGTCTTGTCGGTCAGGCACTGCCCGGTGGTGGCCTTGGCAATGCCGAAGTCAATCACCTTGGGCACCGGCACCCCATCGTGCAAGGTGACCAGGATGTTCGAGGGCTTGATGTCCCGATGAATGATCCCTTTCTGATGCGCGTGTTGAATGGCATGGCAGACTTGCACAAACAGCTTCAGCCGCTCCTCGGTCGAGAGGTTGTTCTGGTCGCAGTAATCGGTGATCCTGATGCCGCGGACCAGTTCCATGACAAAGTAGGGCCGGCCCGTGCCGGTCGCTCCCGCGTCGAGCACTTTGGCAATGTTGGGATGGTCCATGAGAGCCAGGGCCTGCCGTTCGGATTCAAACCGGGCGATGACCTGTTCGGTGTCCATCCCCAGCTTGATGACTTTGAAGGCCACCCGACGGCGGATGGGTTCTTCCTGCTCGGCCATATAGACCATCCCGCAGCCGCCCTCGCCGATCTTTTCCAGCAGCTTGTAGCGCCCGATCCGAACACCTGCCTCCTCAACTGTGAAATCAGGTGCCGGACGCGTTGTGATTTGGCCCAGCAAATCGCCTACTTGCGGTTCCAGAAAAGGATACGGGCTCTCATCGGCCTGGAGGAGGGCTCCGAGCCGGCGACGCAGCGCCTCGTTCCCGGCACAGGCCTGGTCGAGGTAGGCTTCCCGCTCCGGGCCTTTGGCCCGTTCGAGGGCCTCCCAGAAGAGGACTTCTTCGTTGTCGTCAGCCGGTTTCACAGGCGAAGGCGTTGGTGCCTTCATTCGTACATGCGTATTCCAGGGGGGAATAGTATCCAGGAATTTCAAACATTCTTTTCGCCACCCAACTCCGACTGAACCGGCGAAGGGCTGAGAGGCCCACCGACTTCACGGGATGGGCGCAGGGCAATCGCCAGCCAGGCTCGGCCGTAGGCCCACCATTTCTTCGCGGTCGGCACGGCAATGCCCAGGACCGAGGCCGCCTCCTCGAAGCTCATCCCGATGAAGTAACGCAGCTTCACCAATTCAGCTTTCCGCGGGTCGCGCGCGGCAAACTGTTCCAGCGCCTCGTCCACAGCCAGCAACATCTCGTCATCGGCCACAGCAATGGGAATCTCCACCTCATCCAGGCTAAGACAGCGCACTCCGCCGGCACGCTTCAGAGCCGTTCGTCGCCGGGCGCGCTCGACCAGAATCTGGCGCATGGCTTGGGCCGCCGCGGCAAAGAAATGGGCGCGATTTCTCCACGGCGGTTGGCCATCGGCCCCGAGCCGCAGCCAGGCCTCATGGACCAGCGCCGTGGGTTGCAGGGTTTGGCCAGGCGCCTCTTGCGCCATCTTGTGCGCGGCGAGTCTGCGCAACTCCTGGTAAACCAGCGGCAACAGCTCTTCCGCGGGCGGCAGTTCGCCTCGCTCCATGGGCTCGTGACCTTTCGGAACATCAGCCCTCATGGCACTAGTGGCGGCATTCCTGTTGACAGCCCCGGCTTTGAGGCCGAAGCCAATCTCCCGATACAATCCTGCTGTCGCTCTTCTGAATGCCCCTGCGTCCTGGCCTTCAATGGACCGGACAAAACCTCACGCCGGCTTTCCCTTCCCAAGAAGGAAAACCAAGCACAGGTTCGTTCGCTTAAGAGCTTGTGCTGCGGGCGGGGCGTTGGCTGAACTGCGTCAGCGTCTCGTGTTCGCAGTATTAGTTTGCCTAGCACATTGCCTGGAGCTTGTCGACACTAAAGAATACCCTCTTTATAACCTCTTCTCAGGCAGGCAGTTGGGATGGAGGTTCGGCGTTGGCCTTCGGGCTAAGCCGTAACAGTTCGACCTAAAGCAGCAATCGGCCAACCACAAAGAGCGCAAAGAGAGAGAGGAGTCAACTAGGGAAGATATTATGAAGCTGTGCGACGTGGTCCGGGAAACGGGGTTCGCGACTCACCAGCGCAGTCAGCGGAGTTCAACGATATGGCTCCCGGCCTCGAGTTCCGACACGATGCCAAGGAGTTGAGCTCGAAACGCCTCCAACAACACTTGCTTCAGCCTACTGGTGGTCCACCAGGAACTTCACACTCCCTACAACACCATGTGGTCCGTCTGGTGTGCGGCATACCCGAGCAATATTTCCCGCGTGCTCATGTGTGGGAATTACCTCGTTCGTGCACGGCTGGCAAGTCCGGCGATCGATTGCCCGGACATCCTCCGAGACCCTCAAAGTGTGCCAAGATGGCACAATCGGTGTGCCAAGCTGGCACGGCGCGAGGAAAACGCTTCGATGCTCGACGCCGACACGGCAGTCGAAGCGCAGGATTTCGGGTCGAAGCCACCCTGAGGCCACCCTCAGGCTTACTGGTAGCCAACCGGTAGGCACCCTGAAGCCACCCCGAGGCTACCCCGAGGCTACCCCGAGGCTACCCTGAGGCTTAT
>PLZQ01000073.1 GCA_003152225.1 Limisphaerales bacterium
CTCATTTTGAACTCCCGCCGACACATTGTTGAGTTTTTATTGACATCGGTCTCGATTTCCGCACACTCTTTCAATTAATCGGAAAGTAGTGAGTCCAAACGAGTTCAAGGGTTGCACGATGGTTTTGCCTGGAGAGCATGACGTGAGCGAACACAGACGACAAGGTTCGGACAACAGGGCCCTTAGCGGAGCGCAGTTGCAGGCCCCGTACGCTTACCTATTGGCTTGGCTGGCTTCGGAGCGGAGGAGCCATTGGCACCCGCCTCACCCGTGAGTTTCCAGGTCCCCCATTCTCACGATTTCAATACAGCCTATTATACCTAAACCAAAACTCACTTAAATGAAAAAATGAAAGGTCTGATTATGAAGAACCTCAAGCAGTGTTTACACATCGGCCTGATCCTGGCGGCAGCTACGTTGTCGGCTCGAGCGGGGAGTTTCAATGCCAACTTCGACAGTGGCACCACCCCTTCAGGCACCACAGTTTATGGCAACACCGTCATCGAGACGTCTGGCGGAGTGGGCGGCTCGGGCTGCCTCAAGTTGACCAAGGACATTGGCGGCCAAAGCGGCAGCTTCGTTCTGGACGATCTCGATGACGGCGTTCCTCTTTTCGGCTTTGACGTTTCGTATGATGTCCTGCTTTACAGCGGCTCAACCCCGGCCGACGGGATGAGCCTCTGCTACGGCCCGGACCTGCCCAACGGCACCTGGGGCGAGGAAGGCACCGGCAGCGGCCTGCAGTTCTGCTTTGACACGTATGACAACGGGACCGGGACCGGGAGTGCGGACATCAATCCGCTGGCGCCGTCCATTGACGTAGCCGTCGGCGGAACCAAAGACGCCACGAGCAAACGGACCATAGCCACCATCACCACCAATGCCTTCGTGCATGTTCACATCCGACTCAACCCGGACGGCAGCTTGAACTTTGATTACCGAGGTCAGACGCTGTTCACCAATTATTTCATTCCCCAATACCAAGCATTGGTGGACGCGGCGCTGCCCGGACGGTTCGGCTTCGGCGCCCGGACCGGCGGTTCCAGCGAGAACGCGTTTGTGGATAATCTCCAAATAACCACTTTCACGAACTCGATGGTCGGCTTCAGCCAGCAGCCTTTCCCGCAAACCGCGCAGCAAGGCGACGACGTGGCGTTCGACGTGCGCGTGGCCAATACCAACGGCGTCACTTACCAATGGTACAGCAATAATGTTGTGATCGCCGGCGCCACCTCCCCGACCTTAACCATTACCAACGTCCAGCCCGGCGCTTCCGGCAGCAAATACAAGGCCACGGCCACCGGCCCGAATAATACCGCCACCAGCACCGAAGTGACCCTTAGCGTCACCAATCTCAATCCGCCCGCGACACCGCAAATGGCTTTCAACTTCGACGATGGCCTCACTCCTTCCGGCGTGACGCTCCTTGGCACTGCTCTCGTGGACGGCACCGGTGGTGGCATCGGCAACTCCGGCTGCGTCAAACTGGTCAGTCCCGCCGGCTCGGCTGCCATGCTCGTCAGCGACCCGAATCCAACCTTGCCGCTCTATGGCTTTACCGCTCGTTTCAAGATCCTGGTCGGCGGCGGCACCGTTCCGCCCGCGGACGGTTTTGCCTTCGTTTGTGGAAGTGACATTCCAGACAGCCCGAACGGTAACTTTGAGGACGGCCTGGGGTTGGGCACCGGCCTGATGGTGACCTTCGACATCTATAACAACGATGGCATTTTCGGCGTCAGCAATCCCAGCGAAGCCCAACCGGCTCCTTCCATTGACGTGCGTTTGGGCAGCACGGTCGTCGCGACGAAGCAGTTGCCGATCTCGTTCATGGAAACCGGGCTCAACGACGATGGCACCCCAGCCTATAAAGACTGCATAGTCCAATTGAATACCGACGACACTCTCAGCGTAGTCTATCACGGGGATCTGGTGTTCGATCACCTCGCCATTCCCACCTTCGCTTCCGTCGGCCCAGCCAACAATTCCTTCGCCAGCCGCTTCGCCCTCGTCGCGCGCACCGGCGGCCTGAACGACAATATCTGGTTGGATAATTTTGAACTCACCACCGTCACCACCCCGGGCACGGTGCGCATCGCCCAGCCACCCAGCAACCAGACCATTCTGGTTAACCACGCCATGACTAATACCGTGGCGGTCAATGACCCCACCGGTGTGACTTACCAGTGGTACCGCGGCACCACCGCCATCAGCACGGCCACCGACAGCACGTATGTTCTGCCTTCGGCCGCGGTCAGCGATTCAGGCGCGATCTTCACCGTCCAGGCTACCAAGGCCAGTATCACCGTCACCAGTGCACCTGCCGTCCTGACGGTTGCCAATCTGACGGCTCCCACCAGCCCCAATCTGACGTTCACCTTCGACGACGGGCTCGTGCCGGCCGGCACGGCCCTCTATGGCGCCGGCGACACCGCGGGCGGTCTCCCTCCTGGCGGCACCATCACGGCCACGGGCGGCGTGGGTGACTCCGGCGTCCTCCACATCACTGACAACGTGAACAGCCAGTCGGGCGCATTCATTATTAGCAACCTGTACAGCGGCGCCCAAATCAGTGCCATCGCAGCTTCGTGGGATGTCCGTTTGGGGGGCGGCTCCGGCAATCCCGCCGACGGCTATAGCTTCAATTTCGCCAGCGACTTGCCCCAAGGGGTGTCCGGCGGTGACACCGGCAATGGCACCGGTCTCTCGGTTTGCTGGGATATCTTCGGCGCCTACACGGATGCTTCACCGGCCCCTGCCGTCAATATCAAGTACAAAGGAACCATCATCGCCTCCGCCCTTTATGCGAAACCCGACATTCAGACCGGCTCGGATTTCCGCACGGTGCTGCTCCGCGTGGATCAGGATGGCAAGCTCTACCTGTCCTACGGCGAACGGGTCCTGTTCAACGGTCTCCAATTGCCCAATTACGCTTTCACCGCGGCGGGCCAATTCGGATTCTACGGCCGCACCGGTGGTGAGAATGAAAACCAATGGATTGATAATATTAAGATCCAGGCCACCAAGAGCACTGGTCCCCTGAGCATCACAGTGCAGCCTGCGAGTGCCCTGGTGATCGTCGGCAGCACTGCCACCTTCACCGTGAACCTGAGCGATCCAGCGGGTGCGACCTACCAGTGGTCCAAGAACGGCAGCGCAATCAGTGCCGCCACGGCCTCGGCTTATACGACGCCGGCCACTACGCTGGCCGACAGCGGCGCGCTCTTCAAGGTCGTCGCCACGAGTCCCAGCGGTAGCGCCACCAGCAGCAATGCCGTGCTTATCGTCGTTTCACCTATCACGATCAGCAACCCGACGGTCACTTATAACTTCAATGATTGTGTGTTGCCCCCTGACACGATCCTCAATGTCGTCGGCACCGGCGCCCCCGGCGGCGGCGGCTATATCGCCTGCGCCGGTGGGGTCGGCGATTCGGGCGTATTACACCTGACGGACAATATTAACGACGTCCACGCGGCGTTTATCATGCCCGACCCCAACACCAACGCGTTCATCAAAGCCCTCACCGTCCATTTCGCCGTCCGGGTTGCAGGTGGCAGCGGCAGGCCGGCAGACGGCTTCAGCTTCGTCTGGGCGCCCTCGAACAACATTCCGGACAACGCCACCTTCGGCGAGAACGGCATCGGCAACGGCCTGATTGTTGGCTTTGACACCTATGATAACGCGGGCGAAGCCCCGTCCTTCAATGTCTGGTACCATGGGACGCAGTTGGCCAACAAACATGTCGCTTACTCCGCGCTATCTACCGGCGATCTCAGCGCTGATCCATTGCAGCAATATGCCATTTGCTTCATCCGGGTAAACGCCAACGGGACATTGGACCTCCAGTACAAAGGCAACGCCATCTTTGCTGGCTTGCCTCTGCCTGGCTATGTCGCCATGACGGGCGGCAGGTTTGCCATCGGCGCCCAAACCGGCGGTGAAAACGAGACCCATTGGTTCGATGATATCCAGATCGCCACCACGCCCGGCCTGGTGCCGGTGCCGCTCGGCGTCACACGGAGCGGAATCGACCTCAGGCTCACTTGGGGTGCTGACGGGTTCAAACTGCAGTCCACCGCCAGCCTCTCCACGCCGACCTGGACCGATGTGCCGGGCGCCACGTCGCCTTACTTGGCGCCTATGACCGGCACTGCCCAGTACTTTCGGCTGGCGCCAGCCCAATAAGGGCTTGGCTAAGAGTCGGCGGGCGGCGAGCGCGAGCCGGCTTTAGTGGTTGATCATCGCCTGGAAACCAGGCTATGGTTGCGACGGGTTCACGGGTGCCTTGGCCCCGTGAACCCGCCAACGCTGTGCCGTCCAGAAAGTTATCGGTAGTCGCGCAAGCCGCCGGCTTGCGATTGTGTCGGCAAGCCTCCGGCTTGTCGCCGCTACCCAACCGGATTTGGGTGGCGTGGTTTGTGTGTGGTCTTTCACTGGTCACCGCTGTTCTGGACGCCGCTCCGGTCGTGACCGTGGCGGCTTCTGGCCACGATGGCTTCGATGTGTTCGCCGATGGCGTTTTAGCGGCGCCCATACGCCTGGCGTCCAACGGCGCCATCGTCGCCGACCAGGTTGCTACCAATGCCTCGGGCATTCGCCTTTTCGGGTTGCGGGCCAAGGATTCGCTGGCGGTCACCTTCGCTGCGGATGACTTTGTCAGCATCACCCTGCCGGCGGCCAACCCGACCAACCCGCCGACGGCGTGGGAACCGGTCGTTCAGTTCAAACTGACGGTGCGGACGTTCAACACCAACAAATGGCTGGCGTTGTTCCCCAGCGGTCCCGCGCCCTTTCACTTCTTAATCTGCTCGATGCCTTCCGCCAAGGTCTGGCACCAAATCGGGTGGCTCAATGCCACACCTGTGGCCGACCCGTTCCCGCTGCTGCAAGACGTCCACGATGGCTCGCCCGAACTTTCCTGCCTTTGGAATCGCAACTGGAGTTACCTCTGCCCCCTGGGCGGCCATCCGATACCAATGATCGGCTTGTGGGATCCGGCGGCGAGCCTTTATGCCGGCTATGATTTCCAGGGCGCCCGCGTGGCGGATGGCTCGGAACGGTTTCTGGCCACGGCCTACTGCTGGCAGCAGGACACCAGCTCCAATTTCGTCACGCTGGCGTATCCGTATGGGGGCGTCCGGTTCGGCCAGCAAGTTTATCCCCAGGGCGGCGAGGTGCTCGCCTCGTGGTTCAACCTCGAAATTGACAACCAGTTGCCGGATACCGAGGACCCAAACGAACGTTTCCAACAGCGGTTGTTCGAGCGCTATACCAATGCACTGCCCGCCGTGCCCGTCATGAATGACCTCGGCTGGATTCCCGGCTATGCACACTTGGCCGGCTTCCCCAATGCCCCCGGCCTTACGCTTTATAGCAGCGGAGGCGGCCCGCCGTTCCGGCCGACCAACAGCATCGTGCTCGGCGGCTGGACCGGCCACCGCGAGATGCCAGTTGATACCGCGCTCAACAACGGTAATTCCAGCGCAGTCGCCAGCGCCCGGGCGCAGTTGGATGTCTTGCTTACCAATTACGCCAAGGTGTTCAGCGCCGGCGGCGACACTTGCCTGTATTGGACCAAGCCGCTGGCTGGTTCCTGGTACCCCAATTGGGGCGGCACCAACGTCACCACGCTGCACAATTCGGAAGGCTGGTATGCCGCGCGGGTCCTCGTCGAGCTCTATCGCTACGACCTCCGGCAAGGCAACCGCAATACCAATTATCTCCAAGCCATTGACCGGCTGTTCAACTGGGCCAAACATTTTGTCTGGAGCCGGAACGAGTTTGATGATGTCCCTTCCTCTCCGTTTGCCATCGGCTCGACGCTCTGCTCAGCCTTTCTGCTGGATTATTATTTCACCTTCAAGGACGACTCGCAGCGCGCCGCCAATGCTACGCTGGCCCTGCATCTCGCCGGCAATGTCACCTGGCGTTACCTGCAATGCTGGGCCATGGACTCGGATCGCTCCGATGCCGCGATTGATGGCGCCTTTCTGGCCGAACCGAACAGCGGGCGCGACTGGGCGGCGTTGGCCTGCGCCAACGAAGTGAATTGGAACATCGACGCTCTGACGCAGGTCTATGTCCACACCGGCGACGCCCGCATGCGCTACTATCTGCGCGGGATGCTCCAACGTTGGCCCGCCCTCTACCGGCCCGTCTATTACGCCTCCATCGCCCAATACGGGAGCGATGCCTTGACCGAAGGCTACGGACTGTTTGACGGCGCCGGACCAGGACGCGGCGACCGCTACGCGTACGGGTTCACGGAATCGTTGCCGCTCAATGAACCGATTGGCACTTCACGGTTGCGAATCGTGGCTGGCGCCCGCGCTTGCATCGCCTTCGACACCGGCAACACCTATCGCGATGTGGCTGACTATCGCACCGACGGCAACGGCAACTGCTCCTTCCGCATCGTTTCCGCCACCTCTTCCTTGTTCGATACCACGTTCTCGTATCCCTTCGTCGATATCTCGCGCCTGCCGGTCACTCGCAAAAGGGGTACTCAGTTCATCACCTTGGACTCTAGTGTCCTCCAGCACCCTTCGCAGTCACCCAGTTCACTTTACTTCGTGCAGCTCATGAAGGATGACATCATCACCATCGGCACGATACCTACCAATGCTCCGATCATTCCGCAAAACGCGCCGGTGACATATGACGATTCGGATGTTCAGCCAAGAACCAACGGGTTCTTTATCTCGATGCCTCTTTCGGGAAACTATCTCTTGCCGCAGGACTGGACCGACACGAGCTCGTTTGCCGGCCTCATTCCGGGGCTGCGCTGGAGTTGCGGCGTCCCCTATTGTCAAGGCCTGCACGCCGCCACCAATCCCGTTGCGGCCGGCCCCTCGGGCGCTTACGCCGTAGTGGTCGCTTATTCTCCGGCTCCGGCACAGACCTTGACTGCCGCCCCGAAGCTGATCCTTGATGACGGCTCGTCGTTGCCTCTAATGGGTCAGCCGGCTATTGGGTGGCGAGCGTGGCCAATGCCTTTTGAGCGGCGTGTATTGCTGGATTACGCCGTGCTGCCGACTGGCCGCTCTCTCCAGCAAGTTGATCCCGCCGGCACTTTGGCTATGACCTACACCCTCTTCACGGGCGGCCAATCGGCGTGGCAACCGGTGCAATCCGCTCTCTCCAACGCCGCCGCCGCGTTTCTGATTGAGGAACAAGAGCGCGAGATGGTTGTTGCGCTCCGAACCAACTTCAGCCAGTTGCCCGCCGGCAAGATCGCTCTCCTGCCCCTCGACACCCCTGGTGCGGCAGCGGACTTTGCCGCCCTTACCGGGCTGAATCTTAAATGGCGCGCGCTGACCGAAACGCAATTGGTGGATGGTGTCACCTTTACGGCGTCTCGCTTCCCTTTGGCCTTTTATCTAGGCAGTGAGAATTACGTTAAGACGGTCATCACGAACGGCGATGCCAAAGCCGCTGTCACTCGCTATCTCGCTGGCGGCGGCACCCTCGTGGTGCTGGCTACCGGGCCATTTCCCTTTTATTACGGTTACGGTCCGAATGACCAAGCCGGCCCATCGGACTCGTTGCTGCCAACTCTGGGACTGCCGATCGAAAATGCATTCGAGCAAGCGCCTGCCGATTTAAGCATGGTGGTAACCACCAACCAAAGCATCCTCCACTCGGTGCCGGCGATATTCCCGTTCCCGCCCGGTGATCCGCGCCTGCGCGCGGTGGTCCGGAGCAAGGTCGCGAGCGCGAACCGCTATGTGCCCTGGCTTACGGTCACCAATTTCGCCGGCCAGGGCTACGGCGATGCCGCTTGCTTCATCGAATTCGGCACCGGGCCGGCCAAGGGCGGCAAGATCATCTACATTTGGTCCACTCTCCTTTCGGGGCCCCAGGGCCAGGCGCTCATGGCCGATGCCGTGAGTTGGATCGTCAATGCGCTCATGCTCCCGCCGCCCGCGCGCTTCAACTCCATCAACCGGCAGGGGGCCAGTTCATTGGCCGTTGGCTTCGATGCCCTGGCGAACCTGGACTACACACTCCAATACCGGAACGACCTATCCCTGGGTTCCTGGTTGCCAGGGCAGGAATTTGGCAGTTCGCCGGCGGACCGCTCCTTGTCCGTCACCAGCACGATCTCCGGCGAGTCCCGTTTTTATCGGCTTGGCTTAAGGCCATAAGATTTGCATGAAAGTATTCTCGGTTGTTCTTGGGCTAGCGGTCATCCTGATCGCGCGCGAAGCATCGGCAGGTCCCACCGTGGTTATCTCGGAGCTCATGGCCCTCAACAATACGACGCTGGCCGACGAAGATGGGACGTATTCGGATTGGATCGAGCTATACAATTCCAGCACCAACACGGTCGATCTTGGCGGCTGGTACTTGGCGGACAAGGCAACCAACTTGACTCATTGGATGTTTCCTTCGACCAACCTGGGTCCCAGCCAATTCCTGGTCGTCTTCGCGTCGAACAAGGACCGGCGCGTGGCCGGGGCGCCGCTGCACACGAATTTCAAATTGAGCGGCTCGGGTGAGTACCTCGCGCTGGTGCTGCCGGATGGCGTGACCAAGGCCAGCGAATTCGCGCCCGCTTTTCCCGAGCAATACCCCGATATTTCGTATGGCTATGTCATGACCGGAGCCGTCTCTACGCTGGTGGTTCCAAACGCCAGCGCGCGCGCCTGGGTGCCAACTTCCGATATTGGCCCGTCCTGGCGATTGGCCGGCTACAATGATTCGGCCTGGGCCGCGGGAACGCTGGGGGTGGGCTACGACACCTCGGGCAATTACGCCTCGGCAATCGGGTTGGACTTGAAAGCCGCCATGCTGAACGTGAATGCCTCCGCCTATGTGCGCGTGCCGTTTACCGTGACCAATCCCGCCGCCTTCAACCTGCTGACGCTCAGCTTGCGCTATGATGATGGGTTTGTAGCCTATCTGAATGGGACTGAAGTGCTCCGCCGCAACGCGCCTTCCACCCTGGCCTGGAATTCGTCCGTCACGGCGGCGCACGGCGCGCCCAACCCCGGCTCGCTCGCCGAGAACTTTGAAGGCTCCGCCACCAATTACACGCTAACCCAATATGGCGCCAACCCGGCCCCGGCGGTGCAGCCAGCTGGCACCAATTCCACCGGCAAGTTGCTTCGGCTGCTTTACGATGGTGTCAACGGTAGCGCCAACACCATCGCTTTCCGCCAGACCGCGCCCGGCCTGTTCCCGAGCGTGGTCGCCGATTTCGATTTTCGCATCGCCAGCTCCATCAATAACCCGGCCGATGGTTTCGCTTTCATGCTTATCCCGACTTCCCTTTATGGCACTAACGGACCCGGCGTGAACATCACCAGCGCGGCTGTTGAAAACCCAAACTACACGGGTGTTTTTGGTATTGGTTTCCGTGTCTATCCGCACACAACGATCAACAACGTTTCCGCCAACTGGGACGGCTCGCGCCTGGTCGATCAGCCGATTCCCACAACCACCCTCGACCTGGCCGCCGGTGTCTTCCACCACGCCAAAGCCACGCTACAGTACTTCACCGGCGGTGCCCTGGTGACTCTCACGCTTACGCGCAACATCAACGGAACCCCCGGAACGCCCTTCTCACCGATAACCAATCTTTTCATCGCGGGAATGAACCCGTTCGACTGCCGCGTCCAGTTTGGCGGGCGCACCGGGGGCCTGAACCTGGCCCTCGATCTGGATAACTGCAGCGTCCAGTTCCTCCCCAAGCCCGGTCCGCTCGCGTTCGAGGATTTTGACATTTCATCCTCGGTAAACCTGCTGCTTCCCGGCCAGAATCTGCTGGCGCTCCAGGGTCTGAACCTCGCGCCGGGCAATTCGAATTTCCTCGTCCAGGCCCAGCTCACGGGGCGCAATGTGATGATGATTGATCCGCCCACCTATCTGTATCCTCCAACCCCCGGGGCGTGGAACAACAGCATCGGAGGAGTCGCCTTGCCGCCACCCGTCACGTTCTACCCGCCCGCGGGCGTCTATACGAACAACACGCTCCCGGTTACGCTGGCGTCCTCGTCCTCTTCCGCGGTCATTCATTACACGCTGGACGGCTCGACGCCGGGAACCAACTCTCCGGTCTATACCAACGCTATCGCGCTCACAACCAACGCGGTGTTGCGCGCGGTGGCGGTATTGCAGGGCCTGCCCGGGCCGGTGGCCGCCGCCAATTATGTGCTGCTGGACCCCAGTGTAGCCAACTTTACGAGCAACCTGCCGTTAATCATCGTTGATACCCTGGGTCAGACCATTCCGGATGGCTCCAAGGTGGGAGCTTATTCGGTTTTCTTTGATACGAACACTGTCACAGGCCGCACCTCATTGAACGGCCCGACTAATTACGTAGGGCGCCTGGGTATCGGCTTGCATGGTTCAAGCTCGCTGGGTTTTCCCAAGCTGCCTTATGCCATCGAACTCCGCGACGAAACCGACGATGCCCTGGATTACCCTCTACTTGGCCAGCCCACCGGGAACGACTGGCTGCTTTATCCTTCTTACGACGACAAGACTTTCATCAACAACGTAATGACTGAATGGCTCTTCGCCAACATGGGCCATTACGCCGTCCGCTGCAAATACACCGAACTGTTCCTGCACACGACACCCGGCAAACTCACCGCTGCTGATTATGCGGGCATTTATATCCTGATCGAGCGTATCAGGATTGCCACCAATCGTGTCGATATTGCCAAGCTGGCAACCACCGACAATACCCCGCCCGCAGTGACCGGCGGCTATCTCTTCTCCAAGGATAAAGTCAACACGACTGACCTGACTTTTACTACCAGTAGCGGCGAGCAACTGATTGTGCTGGAGCCGAAATCCGACGCGATCACCCAGCCCCAATACGATTACCTGACGGGTTACCTGAACGCCTTCGAGGCCGCCCTTTACGGAGCCAATTGGCGTGACCCGCTGGCCGGCTACACCAGCTACATCGACGTCGATTCGTTTGTGGACCAACACTGGATCGTCGAATACTCGAAGAACATCGATGGCTACCGGATAAGCAACTACATGAACAAGGACCGGAACGGAAAGCTGAAGATGGAGCCGATCTGGGATTGGGACCTAAGCTGGGGCAACGCCAATTACGCCGATGGCGGCCATACGAACGGGTGGTACTATACGCAGTTGGGCGACCTCGACGAAATCTGGTTGCGCAGACTGCGCGCCGACCCGGACTTCAATCAAAAGATCACTGACCGCTGGGGCGCTTTGCGACTCAACGTGTTTAATCCCACGAACCTCTTCGCCCGCATCAATCAAATCACCAACCAGTTGTGGGAGGCGCAGGCGCGGGATTTTGCGCGCTGGCCGCGCCTGGGCACCTATGTCTGGCCCAATCCCGACGGCGCTGTCAGCGGGTGGGACGTCGATTACGTCACGCCGACGAACTACGACGGCATGATCTCGCAATTCAAGAACTTCGTGCTCGGGCGCTATCTCTGGGTTGACCAGCAATTCGTCCCTGCCCCCAAGCTGTTGACCAATGGCGCCACACTCTCCCTTACCGCCCCGCTCGGCTCCATCTATTACACGTTCGACAATACGGACCCCCGCGCGGCCGGCGGCGGGCTGAGTTCCTCGGCCCGACTGTATAGTGGCACGGTCGCGTTGACCAACAATGCCGGAATCTTCGCGCGCGCCATTTACACGAACGCCTGGAGCGCTCCGGCTCAAGCCCTTTATATCGCTTCCCTCCCGGCCTTGCGCATTACTGAGATCAACTATCATCCCGCGCCTCCGCCCACCAACAGCCCTTATCAGGACAAGGATTTCGAGTTCATCGAGATTCAAAACACAGGCTCTAATGTCATCAACCTGGCCGGCGCCAGCATTGGCGGTGGCATCGGTTTTACGTTTGCTCCCAACGAGTTCGTGACCGTAGGCACTCCCACGTCCAACAACTTCGATGGGGGCGGAACACCCTTCACGGCTTCCACGCTCGGCGCGACCCCCGGCCCCTACCTCACCAACGACGGTCTCGCCGGGAATCTGCTCTGTCTGCTCAACAGCCGCACCAACGCCACCCGCAATCGGCTCACCTTCAACCAGACGGCGAGTGGCAATTACGACCGGCTGACCGCGGATTTCGATTTCCGCGCGACCACCACTGCCCCGGCGGCGCCCGGCGGGGCGCCCACCTTGGCGGACTTCGACTCGGCGGGCACAACCTATACGTTGACACACTCCGGCACCAACGCGCCTGTGGTGCTCGTCGCGGACACCAACTCAACCGGCAGCTATCTCCGCCTGGTCCCGGCGTCGGGAAGCGAAATGGGAGCCATCGCCTTTAATCGGAGCGCCACCGGCGCCTTTAACTCTGTGGTCGCAACGTTCGACTTCCGCATCACGCCGCCGGACGGGGGCACGTCCGCCGATGGCATGGGCTTCGCGCTGCTGAGCACCGCGGTTTATGGCACGAACGGCGCGGGACCGTATTTTTCGGAAGAGCCGAGCCTTACCGGCTCGATTGGTGTCGGCTTTGATGATTATGCCAACGCTTCGACGCCCAAGGAGCCGAACAATAACCATGTTTCGTTGCATTGGAACGGCGCCCAGATCGGCAATGCCGCCATTCCCTCCTTCAGCCTGTCCAGCGGCAAGTTCCATCGCGCGCAAATCCTCGTTTGGTTCTATGGCGGCAATGCCTACGCGACCGTTCGGCTCACGCCCAACATCAATGGCACCCCAGGCCCGACCGAGACCGTTTTTCAAAATGCGCTTATCCCCGGGGCCGCGGCTTACCAGAGCCGGGTCGCCTTTGGAGCGCGCACCGGGGGCGCCTGGGCCGCGCACGACCTGGATAACGTCAACGTGCAATTCAGCGCCAATGCCGCAGCGGCCGCCGGTTTGTCCTTGTTAGTCCTGCCCACCTCCCAATTCGGCACCACCGGTCCCGGCACCACGCTCGCTGCTTTCACCGATTGGCCGCTGGTCACCAACACGCTGGCATTGGACCTGGCCTTTAGCCCGTCCAATTTCGTCAACGACGTTTCCCTCTACTGGAATGCGGCGCTGGCGTTCAACGTCAGCCTTCCGCCATCAGCCTTGGACCTGGACTCCGGAGTTTTCCATCACGCCCGACTCCAGCTCGATGCGGCCAGCGGCGGCGCCTACGCCGCGCTGACCCTGACCCCAAACAGCCTTGGGACTGCCGGCACACCGCTGAATGTGTTTTCCAACTGGTTCATCCCAGGTGTCGCGCCAGGCAATAGCCGGCTGGAATTCGCCAGCCGCAACGGCGGTCTTTTGGGCAAGGTCGATCTCGACAATGCGCTAGCCGGCTTTCAAAGCCTGGCGCCGATGCTTTTGAATCCGGGCGAGTCCATCGTGGTGGTTCACAACCTGGCGGCGTTCATCTCCCGCTACGGCACCGGCATTCGCGTGGCCGGTGAGTTCTCAGGCTCGCTGGATAATGCGGGCGATCGACTTACCCTGCTTGGACCGCTGGGTGAACCGATCCTCGACTTCAGCTACGATCCGAGCTGGTATCCCATAACCGACGGCGGGGGCTTTTCACTCGTCGCGGTTGACCCGAACGCGCCATCCAGTGCCTGGGGCTTGGCGCAGAACTGGCGACCCTCCAGCCAATTGGGCGGCTCTCCAGACGCAACTGATCCGCCCACGCCGCCCGCGGTCCTCACCGCTGCCCTAACTACCGGCCACGTTCTCCGGCTGGCTTGGCCCGCTGGTTCCGGCAACTTCGCGTTGTACTCCACCGCCACCGTGGACACGTCCAGCCAATGGAGTCGCGTTACGAATACTCCCACACTGCTTGGCGACCAATGGGTGCTGGAGTCCATTCCGCCGACCAACCGCGCCTGCTTCTACCGGTTGCAAGGCCTGCCTCCTGGTGGACCTTGAGTCTTGTTGCTGTCGTTTGGTTTATCCCAATCATTAGCCTGGCCGAGAAAGGGTTAATGAGTTTGTCACATCAGGCGCCTTGGGGAACAGCCGGATCTTTGAACGCTCGCAGCAGTTACAGCCCACGTTGCTTTCTCATTAACTGAGGGTAATCACAGGCCATTTGACCACTCCTTTGCCGCCCATCACGCGTCGTGCTTTTCGTCGAGCGTTTCCCGCACAGCTCGGAGGAGAGTGGGCGAATCGCAGGGCTTTTGGAGAAAACGGGTTCGGGTGCGCCGCAGGAAGGCGGTATCTTCCCTGACGGTCTCACCACTGTAGCCGCTCATGATTATGACCTTGAGGGCCGGCCGCTCAGCCAGGAGCTGTTCGACCAGTTCCCGGCCGCTCATGCGCTGGGGCATGATCATGTCGGTTAGCACCAAAGCGATTTCCTCGTTGTGGGCACGCCACAACTCCAGGGCCTGAGGTCCCGAGGCGGCTTCGTGCACGTGGTAGCCGAAGTGCTTGAGAACGCGGCCGGTTACGAAGCGAACCGCCTCTTCATCTTCGACTAGCAGGATGGTTTCGGAGCCGCCGGCAGGCTTGGCTGCGAGAGGCTCGGTCCCCGGACCGGCAACGGGAGGTGGCTCGATGCCCGGGAGGAAGATCGTGAAGGTGGAACCGACGCCCGGCTTGCTGGCAACCTCGACCCAGCCCTGGTGCTGCTGTGCAATGCCATAGACCGTCGCCAAGCCAAGCCCGGTGCCCTTGCCGACGTCCTTGGTGGTGAAGAATGGCTCGAAAAGGTGCGGCATGTGTTCCGGAGCGATGCCGGTGCCGGTATCGCTCACGCTCAGGCAAACGAAATCCCCGGCGCTGGCCTCCGGATGAGTGCTGGCATAGTCGGCATCGAGGCGGGTGGTCTCGGTGGCGATGAGGAGTTGGCCACCTTTGGGCATGGCGTCGCGGGCGTTGATCGCGAGGTTGACAAGCACTTGTTCGAGCATGCCTACATCGGCCTGGACTGCAGGAAGACGGGCGGAGTAATTGCACTGCAACTGAATATCCTCGCCGATGATGCGCTTGAGCATCTTGGTGAAATTGCCAATGACATCGTTCAGATCAACGGGCTGGGCCTGCATCACCTGTTTGCGGCTGAAAGTGAGCAGTTGGCGGGTGAGGTTGGCCGCGCGGTCGGCGGCGGCGACAACCTGCGTGAGCGACTCGTTGTCCGTCGGGCTCAACTGGCCGTCCGTCATCAGGACCAGCTCGGTGTTGCCGCGGATGACGGCCAGGAGGTTGTTGANNGTCGTGGGCGACGCCGCCGGCGAGGTGGCCGATAGCCTCCATCTTCTGAGATTGGCGCAGTTGCTCTTCGGAATGGCGGTAGCGCTCTTCACTTTCGTTGCGCGCCTCTTGCGCGCGAATGCGGTCGAGGGCGCCGCCGCAATGGTCGGCCAGAGCCTGGAGGGTTTCGAGGCTGCGCTGGTCGTAGGCGTTGGGATAGTAGCTTTGAATGGACAAGACGCCGATGACGCTTACGCCATTCCGGATGGGAACGAACATCAACGAAGCAGAAGGGCGCGACATATCGCCAAAGGGCAGGCCGTCGGGTCGCATTCGGGTCGGGTCCGCTTTCAGGACCAACTGGGCCCCTTCCTGGATAGTCCGCAGTGAGAGGCCAGCCGGAGGCTGGCGGTCCCGTATGGGGAGCTGCTCGGTCCGCTGGCCATCGATGAGGTCGGCCTTGAGCACGTGGCACAGGATGCCCTCGTCTATCGAATACAAGTCCAGCAGGCAGGCGTCCCAGCCGAGCAATTGGTCGGCCACATCAACAATGATCTGGCCGGCGGCTTTGGTTGTCGGCGCTGCGCTCAGGCGCTGGCCGAGGGCCGAAAAGGCGGAGAGCCGGACCTGGGCCTGCTTTCGCTCCCCCATTTCCGTGAGCAGGCGTTCGTTGAGGGCGCGCAGGTCCTTGGTTCGTTCGTTGACCTCTTTATCCAGGTCAGCCACGTGGGACTTGGCCTGCCTGTTTAGAAGCCATTTCCGGGTCAGCGCGTGGGCCAATTGCAGCACCTCCACGCTGTCGAAGGGCTTCTTCAAGATCAGCAGGCTGTCGGTGCGACCGAACCGGTCGGCCATTTGATCCCAGGAGTAATCCGAATAGGCAGTGCAAATGACCACCTGAAGGTCGGGATCGACGGCCCAGAGCCTGGCGATGGTTTCAATGCCATCCCACCCCGGAGGCATGCGGATGTCCACAAACGCCAGGGTGTACGGCTGGCCGTCTTTCAGGGCGCGTTCTACCAGGGCCAGGCCTTCCTGACCTTGATACGCGGAATCCAGGACGAAATTGACCTGGTTAATCGGAGCCGAGGAGACGCCGAACAGGGCGGTCCGCGCTTCGTCCAGGGCGTACGTCTCGATCTTAGTGAGGATCTTCCGAAAGTCGTCGTGAATCGCGGCAGTATCATCGATGATCAGGACGCGAGGCGATTCCGGGTCATGTACGCCCGCGCCATCCGAGGAGACGCGACCGCTGGCCTGGTGTTGGTTTGCCGAGGCGGAATTGCTCATAGAAGTCCCTTGGCACTCATGCGCGAGGCCCTTTTGGTCGGGCGGGCAATTCGAGGGTGAACGTGGCGCCTTTGCCCAGACCTTCGCTATGGACCAGCAGTGCGCCACCCATTTCGCGGGTGGCCAGTGCCCCGCTGTGCAGGCCGAACCCGTGCCCGTCTGGGCGCGTGGTGAAGCCGTGCGCGAACACGCGGGTGAGATCCTCCGCGGCGATGCCTACGCCATTATCGGCCACCGAGATGCGGAGCCGGTTGTCCTCACCGAGCCGCACTCCGAGGGTCAATCGCCGTTCCTCGGCCGTCGAAGCGGACAGCGCGTATTTGGCGTTGCTGATAAGATTGATGAGGATCTGCATGACTTTGTGCTTGTCCAGGAGCAGATCTGGCACGTCGTCAAACTGACGGACTACGCTCACTCGGTGACGGTCCAGGGCGGCGGCATGCATGCGCAAGGCGTCCTCAACCAGCGCCGGGACGGAATGGGAGTCCACCACCCCGGCGACTTTGGCGTAGGTTTGCTGCATGGCGACGATTTCCTTGATGTGGTCGATGTTCTGGGTGAGTTCCTGCAATTCTCGGAGCATCGTCGCTTGCTCGGACCCCATCTGCTCCGTCAGCGCCCGGACGTAGGCCACCAGCGACTCGGCGCGGCCTTGGCCGCTGAGAAACTCCACCAGATCGCCCCGATGCTCATCCAGCAAGACGGAGACTTTGGCGATCTCGCGCGCTTTCGACGCCCGCACCATGTCCGTCATGAGCCCAGCGGAAGTGTTGACGCTATTGAGGACGTTGCCGACGTTGTGCAGGACGCTGGTGGCGACTTCGGCCATGCCGGCTTGCCGGGAGGCTTCAGCGAGTTGCTGGTGGTTCTTTCGAATGATGTCGGTCTGCACCCGCACCTGCCGGCGCAGCGAACCGATCCATCCGGCCGCGAGGAGAATGCTCAACGTCAAGCCACCCACGGCGAACAAGGTGTGCCGGACGCCCCACCAAGCGGGCGCGCGCAGCAATTTCGCGTCGCCCGGTCGAGCGACCAGCAGGCGAAAACCCTCCGGTTCATGACTGTCATTCCCCTGGATCAGACAGACTCCGGTCAGGCGCAGCACATTGCCGGAGCGCCACTGCGGCAGTGGCTGGCCGGCAGCCTGGCCGGCCAGTTGCGCGGTGAAGATGAGCGCTCCGTCCTGCAGCACCAACCGCGGCGAGGCGGAATGCGTGATGTCATGGAGCAACTGCGCGTCGAGCTGGACGACCACACCGTCATCCGCCCCCTTGAGCAGGATTTGCTCCGCCGTGGTCTTTTTAGCCGCCGCCGGTGCCCCGGCGCCCGTTTGGCGAAACGTGGCCTCTTCCAGACAGGGCGTGAAGTCGCCCACCGCCGGGAAACCGAGCACCTCGACGATATCGCCCGCATGAAGCTGGTTGGTTTGTTGGGTGCTGACCCGCAGACCGCCCGAGGCGTCCTGCAAGAAGAAACCTTGCCCGCTCATCGTCAAGGTGACGACTCCGCTGACCTTCGCCCGCCGCCCCGCCAACCGCTCAGGATCAAAAGTAGCCACCTTGTCAATCGGGATGGTGCGGGTAGCGAACGGGTCCAGCGGCGCCGCGTCCTGGATTTCGATCTGCTCGAAGCCGGGAACATGTAACGTCACCCCGCTTATTTGCCCGCTGGGGTTGAGTTCCGAGCCGCAGGCGCCTCGCACGCGCACCAGCGAGTCGATCAGATTGCCGGGCGGAGGCTGTTTGCCGGGGTTGGGGATAACCGCTTTGAACCGGCCCCGAGGAGAGACCAGGCTAAGGGTTACATGCCCCCATTCCTCGTGAACTCGCCGGACCAAACCCTCCATCTCGACCCAATGCGCGTCTAAATAGCCCCCCGCCAAATCTCCCAGGGTCACTTGAGCGGGCTGCGGAAGATTGGTCGTGCCCAACACCTGAACGGTCGCATTGTCCACTTCCGGCACGAAACCGCCCCTGGCTGTTTGACCGGTCAACTCCACCCATTGGCCCACTTGCGCCCCCACCCCGCGCGCTAAATCCACATAAATGGCTTCGTCCTTATCCTGCAGGAAGGCGACGTGCCAATCGGGGTCTGCAAAGATAATGACCCCGCGCAGCCGAACCGGGAGGCCGTACTCCGCTTCCTCCTTGCTCAGCTTCACGACATCAGCTATCCGCGTGATCGTGTGATTAGTCTTGGCTGTGCCCGCCGTGGCTGCCGACGCGGAGGCTGCGACCTTCGCGCCCGCGCGCTGGCGCACCGACTCAAAGTACCCGTCTGTTAATGCCGTCTCGTTCGGGGAGACCGCCAAAAACCCCCAGGCATCCACCCATTCGTCTTGTCTGGCACGATCCACCTGAACGACGTGTACCCGGATGCGACCGGTCGGGTCTTTGACCTGCAGGAAGTCACCTGGCTCGTAGGCGGCGACAAAGCCATTGATGTGAACCATTTCGTTGGTCCACGCGCCCAACTCCCGGGTAAGGAGCGAGTCGATTGAGGTCACGGGCAAACGCGCCGGATCCAGGACGGAGGGTTCAACCACGACGACTTCGCTCAATCCTGGCGCGAAGAGCGAAGCCGACTCCAGGCGATGCTTGTTAACCTTGCTCGCATTAATCCCGCGGACTCGGACCCGCGAGCCTATCAGCTTCTTGAAGGAGCCGTCAGCCGCGGGCACCCCCATCACATAAACGAGGCAACGCTGCCCCTGGTCCTCTAGCACCAGGCCCAATCGTCCCTTACTGGTTTCCGCTACTCGTACCCGCCCGTGGATCTCGACCCATTGGCCTGATTGCTTCGCCAGGTCGCGCAGCTCCAACGAAACCGCTGGCGGGAGTGCGCTGCTGCCCTGCACTACCAATTGAACGTTCGTCAGGACAGGAAAGCCCGCCGCAAAATCAGTCGTGCCGGTGATCTGAACCTTTGTTCCGCTTGGCAAGGGCGTCGGATGAATCTGCGGACTGAAATACTTCGTTTCAGTCCCGTCATGCATATACATCTGGCCCCAGCCTGCATCGTAACAAAGCACGACGCCTTGGAAGCGAACCGGCCGGCTCTTAAGAGCTTCTTCCCGCGACAGCAGCCAGAACTGGGAAAAGGTTCGCACCTCCTTCGATGCATCCGCCTGCCCAGCGCCCGACTGGACTATGCCAGCCGAGCCTGAGAGGCATAGCGCAATACCCACCGAGAACCAGCTCGGATTCACGACGCCGCTCCTGCAATGATTGATCGTTTGTCCGTCCATATGAAGACGCTCGCCCGTGTTGATTCAAGACAGTTAGCGTCTCATATAGGGACACTACGCATTACAATGCCACAGATCCGGTCGGCTCCCTTGAATCTGCCGAGCCCAACCGCTGCCTGAGTCACCGCACGAGCCTGAGTGCGCTTGCTGGCGGGATGCGGAGCAAGAATCGTGCACAGGGAGGTGCTGCCTCGATCTTGCTGTCTCCCAAAAGAGCCCGATCGCTCTAAGGAGTCCGAAGCTTTTACTTTCCTGGGATAATCTGGAGCCAGACCCGTTAGCCCTTCCTTAGCGCCCGCAATGGTTTGATCGGTTCTGGGGTCTTGTAATGTCGTTTCAACCCAAGTTCGTTCAACATGCCCGCTGGGACGCGCGCGATGAACTCCGGAAAGCTGCGTTCGACACGGTCGCGCAATAGCTTTTGGCCGATCTTAGACGCCCAAAACTCCGTCTCCGCCTTTGTTAACGCTATACCGGCTTCCTCCGGCGACAGGTTCTCGCGCTTGCCCAGGAGCCATACCAGTTCCTTGTCATCAGGCAGGCAGACCGGGAACGGCACGAACTTGAGTGTGATTTCCTGCTCCTCGCTGGCTTCCACCCCCGCGTTCGGATTGACCTTGATTTCGCCGCTGAACTGGGTGCCGTCGGTCAGCGAGACTTCCACAGCCAGAGTCTTATCCTTGCGATTCGGCTTCAGGGTCACATCGCCCTGGCCGAACGAGGCGGCCAACTGCGTCTTTACTTCCTCGATGCTCTGGGGCTCCAGGTCGGGCAATTCCACTTTGGCACAGAACTTCTCGAAGGCCGAGCCACGGGCTTTCGCTTTGAGTTCAAGTTCGATGGCCTGGTAGATCTCCCCGGCAAGCTGGGCGTCGTGCGTGGCTTTGGGCAGCACTTTCTTGAGCAAATCGAGCAACTGGGCTTCGGTCGTTTTCTTAGTTTCGTTTTTCATTTAAGATTTGGCCCAGCCTTGTGCCAAATCCCGGCGCGGAGAGCAATGTAAATGGGTTTGCAGTTGGATTTGAGCCAAGGCTGCATCAGGCTCCACTCCAACATTCTGTCTCCGCCCCATTTACAGCCATGCGCTGCGCACGTATGTTGCCGGGCTTGTGAGTGCGCAGAAGAAAACACGCGTCGTGGTTGGCATGAGCGGAGGAGTGGACTCCTCCGCCACTGCCGCGCTATTGCTCGAACAGGGCTACGACGTGGTGGGCATCACCCTGAAGCTTTGGCCGCAGGATTGCGTATCTCGCGCCGAGGACAAATGCTGTGGGCCACAGGCGGTCACGGACGCGCGCGCCGTCTGCCACAAGCTCGGCATTCCGTATTACCTCATTGATGAGGCGGCGGAGTTCCAGGCCAAGGTGATCCAATACTTCGCCGATGAATACAAGGCGGGCCGCACACCGAATCCCTGTGTGCTGTGCAACCAGAACCTCAAGTTCGGGCGCCTTATCGAACGGGCCGACCAACTCGGTGCGCAATGCGTGGCCACCGGCCATTTCGCGCGGGTCGAGAAGAGTCCGGACGGCGCCCGCACGCTGCTCAAGCGCGGACGCGACCTGCGCAAGGACCAGAGCTATTTCCTGTTCTCGCTGCGGCAGGATCAACTGGCTCGCGCGATGTTCCCACTCGGCGAGAAGACCAAGGCCGATAGCCGCGAGGTCGCCCGTCACTGCCAGCTCAAGACCGCCGACAAGGAAGAGAGCATGGAAATCTGCTTCGTGCCCGACAACGACTACGGCAAGTTCCTCCAGCAGGCCAAGCTCGTGCAGAAGCATCGCGGCGAGATCGTGAACCTCCAGGGCCAGGTGCTCGGCGAGCATGAAGGCATCGAGTTCTATACTATCGGCCAGCGCAAGGGCCTGCGCATTTCCTCCCCGAAGCCGCTTTACGTTATCGAGCTGGACGCGGAACGGAACCGTGTGATCGTTGGGGACGATTCAGCGCTCGCGTGCGATGAGTTCACCGCGGCGCGTTGCAACTGGATCGCCTTCGACACCCCGCCCGCCGCCTTTGATGCCACCGTCAAGATCCGCTACAACCATCCCGGCACCCCAGCCACCGTGACCCCGCTGCCCGGCGGCGCAGTCAAGGTGAAGCTCCATGCCCTGCAACGCGCCATCACCCCCGGCCAGGCGGCGGTGTTCTACCAAGGAGACGTGGTGGTGGGGGGCGGATGGATTACGGCCTCAGGGTGACTTGTCGCGCCTTCGATCCGTGCTATGGTGTCGGGTATGAAGCCCGTAACGTTCGATGACTTGCAGCGTTTGCCGGTCGTCAAATATTACGAGGCGGCGTTCCGCAAGGCGACCGGTGTGTCGCTGAAGGTCATGCCGCCGGAGACTTCGTGCCCGCACCGCTGTTTTGGTCCGGAGGATAATGCCTTTTGCTGCCTGGCGGCCAGCACACCCGCGGGTTGCGCGGCGTGCCTGGAGACGGAGACACGGGCACAACACGGCGCCGCGAAGAAGCTGGTCCTGCAGCAGGTCCACTGTTATGCCGGCATGACGGTAGTGGCGGTGCCGGTGATGAGCGGGGGCCGGCATGTGGCGACGGTGCTGAGCGGGCAAGTCTTCCGTCGTGAGCCGACCCAGCGCGATTTTGCGATGGTAGCGAAGATGATCGGGGGCGGAGTGAACGGGGATTGGGAGAAGAAGGCGCGCAAGGCTTACTTCGAGACGCCGGTGGTCACCGCGGATCGCTTTCAAGCCATCCTTCAGTTGCTGAATGTGTTCGTCCAGTATCTGGCCGACTGCGCCAGCCGCCAGGCGATCGCCTGCTCCGAGGCCGAGCCGGAAGCCGTGGCCAGCGCCAAGCAGTTCGTCCAATCCCATGCCGAGGAACCGATCAAGCTGGAACAGGTGGTGCAGCACGTCAACGTCAGCCGGTTCTATTTCTGCAAGCTATTCAAGAAGGCCACGGGGATGACGCTGACCGAATATGTTTCGCGGGTTCGCGTGGAGAAGGCCAAGGCGCTGCTGGTCGATCCCTCGCTGCGGGTTTCGGAGATCGTCTATGCGGCGGGCTTCGGCTCGATCCCGCGCTTCAACAGTGTGTTCAAGCGCTACGTCGGGGTGCCGCCGACGGAATACCGGGCTGCCTTGCGGTCCTCCGTGCCGCTCTAAAGCATCGTCTTCCCCAGCGCTCGGGGCCACGGCGCGCATGGACCCATCCCTTTCCGCGCCTCCTTCAATCCACCAGCGGCTCGGCAATCTGAGCGAGGCCAAAAGGCAATCAGCAAAAGCCAACCCACAAGTAGCGGTCCGCTGGCGACTAGGCTAAATAGTCAGGCGCATCACAGTTCCTAAACGAACAGGTCAGTCTTCGTGCCCTTCCTCAAGCAGGGCGCGGACAAGCAGAGAAAGGAAAACTATGGAACGGATCAGTTCATCGAAGCCGCGACGGCGAGCCGGGGTTGGGCTGGCGCTAGTCGCCGGAGCCATCTATGTGGCATCCATCGCCCTGGTCGGCGGGGCGGATGCCAAAACGGACAAGGCCGCGAAACCGGACAAGGTGGCCCAATCGGAGAAGAAGGCGCCCAAGAAGGCGGCGAAGAAGAAGCTCACCGGCTCGGAGTTATACGCCATCCACTGCGGTCGTTGTCACCCGGAGCGATACCCCACCGAGTTTACCCCCGCCCAGTGGAAGACCGTCATGTTGGAAATGCGGGTGCGGGCCAACCTGCCCGAGGAACAGGCAAAAGCGATCCTGAAGTATCTGCAGGAAGACAGCGGGACACCCTGAATCGGGGAAGCAATATATGAGAATACATACTCAGGTTTGCGGACTATTGGTTGCCGGATGCACGCTCGGGGTCGGTCTGACTCCTCCGGCGGCAGCGGTGACGGATGACGAGTTTAACGCGTTGAAGAACATGGTCCAGCAGTTGGGCGAGAAGGTCCAGAAGCTGGAACAGACGCACGATCAGGATCAGAAGACCCACGAACAGGATCAGCAGCAGATCCAGCGGCTCAAGGAGCAGGCAGGCGAGACCCAGAAGACCGCGACCGACGCGCAGCAGAAGGCGGAGGCCGCGGCGCAGGTGCAACCGACCCGGCCGATGCCGGGTGAAGGAAACGCGACGCATAACTTCACGATGGTGGGGGATGCGGAAATCCAGTTCGGCAAGACCGATGGGCAGCACAGCGGGTTTGCCATGGCTGATTTTGCGCCCATCTTCCTCTTCCGGGCCCGGGACAATGTGCTGTTTGAAGCCGGGTTCGACATCAAACTGCAGAACAGCGCGGTGCCGTTGGTTGATAAGTTCGGCACTCCCATGACCGGCAACGGGGACGCTACCACAACATTTGACATGAGCTTTGCCCAGATGGATTACATGGTGAACAAGTACGTGACGTTCGTGGGCGGGGACATGTTGCTGCCGCTGGGCACCTACACCGAGCGGAGCGCGGGGTGGCTCAATAAGCTCCCGGACGATCCGTTGCCCCGGGGCTTCTTGCCGAGCAGCGGCATAGGTGCTCAGTTACGGGGAGCGGTGCCGGTGGGAGACGCCGGGCAGTCGATCAGTTATGCCGTTTATGGTGTTAACGGACCGTATTCGGTGGACGGCAGCGGGAACGCATTCACGTTTGACTCTGGCACCAATTCAATATCCAACCTCGGTTTGGGTGGCAATGTGGGTTTCGATTCCAATGGCAATTCCATCGGGAACTTCCATGGAGCGCCCAGCGGCGGCGGGCGGATCGGATGGTTCTACCCGTGGAAAGCGCATTATGACCTCGAACTGGGGCTGTCGGGCCAATCGGGCTCCTGGGACAATGCCGGGAGCCAAAGCTGGACGGCCGGCGTGGTGGATGCCGCGCTACACTTGAGTCCATATTTCGAACTCAAGGGCGAGTATATCTATAGCTGGCTGCAGACGGCGGACCAGGGAACATTTCACCCAAACGGCTGTTGGGTTCAGGCGGGTTACAAACTGGCGGGGCTGAATCTGGAGCTTCCCTTGATCAACAACGTCGAGTTGGTTGGCCGCTACGATACGATCCACGACGGCTTCGGGATGAAGATGGACCGCTGGACCGTGGGCTACGTCTATTACTTCTCGAACACGCTGCTGTTTGAGGGCGACTACGAGTTCGTGAACAGCAGTGATCCGGCGCAGGCCCACAACGTCTTAGTCTTTCAGGTCGGCTACGGATTCTAAAGGAAGCGATAGTATATATTAACACACAAACCATGAGAACTGATATTGCAGTACTGGGCCTCACGATTGCTGCCGCCGCGGCGCTGATCGCGCGGGCGGCCGACGAACCACTGGACGCGGAAACCAAGGCGCGGGTCGAGAGATTCGAGAAAGGCCCGGCGACGGTGGATGTGTCCAAGTATCCGGACGGGATCAAGGAGAACTACGAGGTCTTCTCGACGAAGTGCTCGCAGTGCCACAAGCTGAGCCGTCCGATCAACTCGGATTACGCGATCCCGGAGGAGTGGTCGCGCTACATCAAGCGGATGATGCGCAAACCCGGCTCGGGCATCAGCACCGGCGATGGCAAGAAGATCTTCGACTTCCTCGCCTACGACTCCAGCGTGCGCAAGAAGAAGATGCTGGACGAAAAGCTGGCCAAGGCCCCTGCCGAGGAGAAGAAGGCTGCGGAAGACAAGATCAAGGAACTGCACGACAAGTACGATAAATAGCAGGCGTCTTCGCGGGGACTGAAGCCGCCATGCCACAGACTTACAATATCGAAATACCGGATGTGGAGTATTTCGAGCGGCAGGTGTCTTGCCGGGTAGGATGCCCGGTCCACACCGATTCCGGTGGGTACGTGCAGGCCATTGCCCAGGGCCGCTACGAAGACGCTTACGTTATCGCGCGCCGGCCCAATCCTTTTGCCTCTATTTGCGGGCGGGTTTGCGCGGCGCCCTGCGAGGCCAAGTGCCGCCGGGGGGCGATTGACGCGGCCATTTCCATCCGCGCGCTGAAGCGGTTTGTCTGCGAGCGGTATGGGGTGGAGTCGGAGGACTTCGATCTTGGCCGCGTCTATCCCGGTCTCCGCAAGAAGAGCCGAGAATCGTTTGGCGGGGGGCGCAAGGTGGCGATCGTGGGGGCCGGACCCGCCGGGCTGTCCTGCGCGCATGAACTGGCGCTAATGGGCTTTTCTCCGACCGTGTTCGAGGCGCAGAACCTGGGCGGCGGGATGCTGGTGCTGGGCGTGCCGGAATACCGGCTGCCGCGCGAGATCATCCAGGCGGAAATCAAGGCCATCGAGTCGCTTGGGGTGGAGATTCTCTACAACCGCCGGCTCGGGCGCGACCTCTCCCTTCCGGACCTGAAGCGCCAGGGCTACGAGGCGGTGTTTTTGGGCATCGGCGCGCACAAGAGCCGTGAACTGGCCATTGAGGGAGTGCAGCTCGACGGGGTGTTGCGGGCGATTGATTTCCTGCTGAACGTCAACCTGGGTTACCGGGTTTCGCTCGGCCGCAAAGTCGTCGTCATTGGCGGCGGCAACGTCGCCTTCGACGCCGCTCGTTCGGTGGTGCGCCAGGTCGAGAAGTTTGCGGGGATGAGTGAGGCGGAATTGCGCGTAGCGTTACACCAGGCGGCGGCGACGCTCGAAGCGCTGACGGCGCGCGAGCCGGAAGCGCCCGACGAGGTGCGCCTGGCCCTGGATGTGGCGCGCGAGGCCATCCGCAAGGGCGTGCCCGAAGTCCACATGTACTGCCTGGAGAACCTCAATGAAATACCGGCAGCTCGCGAGGAGATTGAGGAAGCGGAACGGGAAGGCATCCGGCTCCACACGCGCTTCGGCCCAAAGCGCATTACCGGCAAGGACGGCAAGGTCACCGGTATCGAGCTAACAAAGTGCAGCCGTGTCTTCGACGAGAACCGCCGGTTCAACCCGCAGTTCATCGACGGCAGCGAGGAAACGGTGGATTGCGATACAGTCGTCCTGGCCATCGGCCAGGCGGCTGACCTTTCCTGGATTACGCCGGAAGACAACCTGAAGGTGACTCCGCGCGGCACGTTGCAGACCGATCCGGAGACACTGGCTACGTCTCGTCCGGATGTCTTTGCCGGCGGCGACCTGGCATTTGGCCCGAGGATCATCATCACTGCGGTTGCCGAAGGCCAGCGCGCAGGGCGCTCCATCGCGAAATACCTGACTGGCCGGCTGCCTGAGGTGCAACGCAAAGCGCGGGTGACGGCCTATCCCACTGCCAACTACCGGATGCCGCCGGATTACGAGAAGCTGCCACGGCTCCTGCCACCCACCTTGTCCCTGGATCGCCGGATTGGAATTGCCGAGGTGGAACAGGTTTACCCGGAGCCGGCGGCGGTGGTGCAGGGACTGCGTTGTCTGAAGTGCCATGTCAGCCCGATTTTCGACGGCGACACGTGCATTCTCTGCGGCGGCTGCGCCGACGTTTGTCCGGAGAATTGCCTGCGGCTCGTGGATGTGCTGGCGATGCGCGGGGATCAGAAGTTACAGGCCGCCCTCATTGCCCGCTATGGCCGGTTGCCGGAGGCCGGACAGCAGGCAGGTATCATCAAAGACGAGACCCGTTGCATTCGTTGCGGCCTGTGCGCCGTGCGGTGTCCAACGGGCGCCATCACGATGGAAAAGGCGGAGTGGGTGACGGCGTGAACGACTCTATAAATAGGTTACATCAGTTACATCGGTTACATCGTTACATGAGTTACATGAGTTACATGGTTACACAGGTCGGCGGCGCGGAGCACTCATGTAACGATGTAACCTATTTAACTCATGTAACCAACTTGGGCTGACTTTGCATGACTCAACCACCCGATGACAAATTGCAGCGGCGAACGTTCCTGACGCTGTCGCTAGGTTGGTGTTCGGCGCTCTTCGCGCTGGGCGCTTCGTTGGCTGCCGCCGGCCGGTTTCTGGTTCCCAATGTGCTCTATGAGCCCAGCCGCCGGTTCAAGGGGCTGAAGCCGGAAGATTATGTTGAGGGCCCGACTTTCCTGCCTGATCTGCGGGTCTTCCTGTTCCGCGAGGGCAAGAAGTTTCGCGCCGTNNTTTCACTGTCCCTGCCATGGCAGTGTGTTCAACCCGAACGGCGGCGTGGTGAGCGGACCCGCCCCTGCCCCGCTGGCGTGGTTCGAGCTGGCGCTCAGCCGGGACGGGCATTTGGTCATCGACACCTCGCAGCCGATCAAGGCGGACAAGTACCTGGTGGTGTGACATGCTGACACGACTCTGGAAAACCTTCCAAAGCACGCGCGTCGGCCGCTCGATCTTCCGCGTTGGGCTGCCGGCGAGCAACCTGGAGCGGGCGCAGGCGGCCATCTCGAGCTTCCTCTTGCACATGCAGCCGGCCAAGGTCAACCGGCGCGTGTTGAAGTTTCGCACGACGCTGGGGCTGGGGCTGATCACGCTTTACCTGTTCTTGATTCTGACCGCGACCGGCGTGTTGCTGATGTTCTATTACGTGCCGGCCACCGACTACGCCTACCAGAACATGAAAGATCTGGAGTTTGTGGTCACGGCCGGCCAGGTGCTGCGCAACATGCACCGCTGGGCGGCCCACCTGATGGTGCTATTTGTGGTGCTGCACATGTGCCGCGTCTTTTACACCGGCGCTTACAAGAAGCCGCGCGAGTTTAACTGGGTGCTGGGCGTGATGCTGTTTCTATTGACGCTGGCTTTGTCGTTCACTGGCTACCTGTTGCCGTGGGACCAGCTTGCCTATTGGGCCATTACGGTCGGCACCAGCATCGCCGGCTACGCCCCGGTCGTGGGCCAGAAACTCAAGTTCATGTTCCTGGGTGGCCACGTGGTGGGCGAGTCAGCGCTGATCCGGTTCTATGTGTTGCATGTCATTCTTCTGCCGCTGGCGGCGGTGATGCTGATCGCCGTCCATCTCTGGCGCGTCCGCAAAGACGGGGGCCTGGCGCGACCCGATGAACCGCAGCCGACGCAGGAGGACCTGTCGCCCCCGCAACTACCCTTGACGAAAACCTACGGCTTGATGGAGCTGGCCCGGGGCACCACGCCGGCGGTGGGCATCAACCCCGAGGACGAAGTGTTCACCTGGCCGCATCTGGTCTTCCGCGAGATTCTGCTGTTCATGGCCACGGTTGCGGTGCTGCTCGTGTTGGCCATTTTTTGGAACGCGCCATTGGAACAAATCGCCAATCCGGTGCACCCGCCCAATCCGGCCAAGGCACCCTGGTATTTCCTGGGCCTCCAGGAGCTGGTTGCCTACTCGGCGTTTTGGGGCGGCGTGGTCGTGCCGGCGCTGCTGGTCACGGCTCTGATCGCGCTGCCCTATGTTGATCGCAAACGGAAGGGCGTTGGGGTGTGGTTCTCCGGCGAACGCAAAGTAGCCGTCACCGTCTTCACGATCTGCCTGAGCGCGGCGGTGGTTTTGACGGTCATTGGCACCGCTTTCCGCGGACCGAACTGGTCATTTCAATTGCCCTGGAAACCCATCCCCGTCGAGGAGCACGGCGCCCCGTGAGTTGAATAATGGATACCTCGCTGCGCAAGTTCTATCCCTGGTTTACGGCGCTCGGCCTGCTGGTGGGCGGATTGGTCATTGCAGCCTACTACAAGGACCAGTTCCGCGAGTGGAAGGTCTGGCAACGGGAGTACGTCAAAGCCGAGCTGGCCAGGGCGGCCACCCCTGCCCAACGGGCCGCCGCGGCGCGGATTCCCGTCGAGATCCGGCAGTTCGTCCTGCCCGAACTGGATCGCGTGGACCGCTGCACAAGCTGCCATGTCGCGGCGGAGGATCCCAGCTATGCCGGGCTGCGTCTGCCACTGGCCTATCACCCCAATCACGACCGGCATCCGTTCGACAAGTTTGGCTGCACCATTTGCCACCAGGGCCAGGGGCGCGCGACGACCCGGGAGGCCGCTCATGGGCACGTCGAGCACTGGGATCGTCCGATGCTGGAGATGAAGTACATCCAGTCCGCCTGCGGCAAATGCCACCTTCCGACCGACGTGCCGGACGCGCCGAAGCTGGCGCAGGGCCACGACGTCTTTGAGAAGGCGGGGTGCATCGGCTGCCACAAGCTTCATGGCACCGGCGGCGTGATCGGGCCGGAGCTGGACAAGGTGGGCGCCAACCGCAGCCCGGAATGGTTGCTGAAGCACTTCAAGAACCCGGCGACGGTCACTCCCGGCTCGGCCATGCCGCCCATCAAAGCCAGTGAGGCCGACTTGGATGCCCTGACGCTGTACGTGCTGAGCTTCACCGGCGAACCGTTGAGCGCCTACTATGTCTCCATGAAGACCATCCCCGGCCCGGCGGCGGGCCGCCGGCTTTTCGAGGAGAAAGGTTGCCTCGGCTGCCACAGCGTGGGCGGCAAAGGAGGCAACCTCGGCCCAGCGCTCGACGAGGTGGCCAAGCGCCATGACCCCGCCTGGATCGTTGCGCATTTCAAGAACCCGCCAGGGATGACCCCGGGCTCGGTCATGCCGCAGTTCGATTTTACCGAGCAGGAGATGCGCGCGCTGACGGAATTTCTGCTCTCGCTGACCGACACCAACGTAGTCGGCTTCCTGAAGGTGCCCGGCGCGGCCAGCCCGATCGAGCGAGGCAAGGCCGTCTATAAGAAGTATGGTTGCGCCGGTTGTCATGGCGCCGACGCCGTGGGCGGCGTCCCCAACCCCAACTCCAAGACCGCCGAACAAGTCCCCGGCCTCAAGTTTGTATCCGAAGGCTATACCAAGGACGAATTGCAGAAGCGGATTCTCGACGGGCAGCGGGAAATCCCCCTCATGGACCCGAAGAGACCTCCGGCACCGCTCTATATGCCTCCCTGGCGCGGCAAGATTGCCCAGGGCGAGCTCGACGACCTGATTGCGTACCTGATGAGCCTGCTGCCCAAGGGCGAAAAGGTGGACTTCTGACCAATCCCGGCACCCCGCCACCGTGACCCCGCTGCCCGGCGGCACGCTCAAGTTGAAGCTGCACGCCCCTCCAACGCGCCATCCCCCCTCGGCCAGCCAGTGGTGTTTTACCAGGACGATTTGGTGCTGGGCAACGGCTGGATCACACGAGGGTGACAGGGTCGGCTAAAGTGCGGGAACAAATGGCTCAAAGCCATCAGGCCATCGAGCGATGGCCGGACGTCAAGTCCCGTGCTAAGCGCGTGCATGTTACGAGCGTTCCATTCCCTCACCGTGCCTGCTCGTTTGTCGTGCTCGGTTTCTCTCTTGGGGTGGGTGTCTCGAAAATGCTGCTGACACCAAACACTGTGCGCCTGTTGTTTAGGTTTGACTTGTGCACTGCAATTGCAAGACTCGGGCTCTCGGGTAGGCGACCTGGCGACCCGGTAAAATGCCTGAAGCTTCAACCAATCAATTTCGACGACAGTTGCTGAGTATATTGTTCGGCGCTGCCATCGGTTTCGTGCCTACCACCCTCGTTACGGTGTATCAAGCGCATCAGCAGCGCAACCAGATTATTCTCGAACGCAGGCTGTCGGCACTGCGAGATTTTTCGGCTGCGGTGAATGGGAATGGGGAGTTGATGGCCACCCTTAATGAACTCGACCTCATCCTCCAAAGAGTCGCCGGACTCCCGCCCGCGGCACGAATGAAGGCGGATAAGGATCGCACTGAAGCGCTGTATAAGACATGGCTCATTCAGCAGGCCAAATGGGCTGCTAACGTCAACTCGCAAGGCGTAATCTTCTGGGCCGTGTTCAAGCCAGAGGGCGGGACAGCAGAGTGGCAGCGGCTTGGATTGGCGAATCGAATGCCGATCAGCTTTTCAAAGTATGCCGTCGTTGAGAGGCCGATACTTCAAACAGACGAGGAAGCCATCACATTTATGCGGACGAATGTCGCCGCAACTGAGCGCGAACTGGGGGACCTCATCGATAAGACGCAAAGAGCCATTGCCCGCTGTGCAGCACACATTTTCTGAGGGTGGGCGTGCAAACGGTCGGGAGACTGCGGAGCGTCAGAGTTGTTCACGACGCAGATTTCGCTTTCGTTGTTTTCTTCAAAAAGGCGGTTGACAGCAAACACTGTGCGGTGTTGCCGTTTCTCCGAGTTCTTCCCCTTGTGGGTGGTTATGCGTGCGCCCTTTGGTTTGGTGTTGGCTTGCTCCTGTTTCTCGTCGGGCGCTTGGGCCAATGAAGCGTCATTCAACCAATGCGGGGACACCAGCGAAAGTTCGAAACTTGCCTTGGGCGTTCAAGCCCCCTGCCCTGTCACCATAGGAGGGCGCACCGTTGCTGCTTGCGGGGCACCGACCCACTCAAGAGGATTCGTAAGACTGACTTTCGATTTCTCGGCGTCCCTAGTGGCAGGTCACGCCGCTATCCCTTGCCTTGGAAGTTGCCCCTGAGCAATCTGACCGGGTCTTTCCTCTGACCTCATGTTTCTTGAGGAGAATCCCCTGTGGGGGGGATGAAGATGAACTGGCCGGGAAGACTCCCCCTCATCTTCAGAAATCGCAATAATCTCTCAGTGTTCTCGATCTTCTCAGGAACGCCGGAACCAACGCTTTTGCCGTGTGCCCAGAAGCTCTCGTGGACCAATTGACGAATATCCCCAGCCCATTTTTCCTGATTCGCTTCAGGCGCAAACATGACGTTCAAAGCCGTGTTCTCAACGAATCCCTTCGCTTTAGATGGAAACGAGTAATCGTAGTGAAGGATGCTTGGAATGCCGGGGTGCTTAGGCGTTTCGGCTTTACACCATTCGATTGCTGAAGCAGCGATCACAACTCCCGCGCAATTAATGTCGTTGGCCAATTCATGGGCTTCCACAATTGGCTTGCCAGCGAAGCAGGTCTTGTGGACCAAATATGGGCCTTTTGTGATCGCACCGCGAAGGGGAAGGCCAAACTCAAACATGCTCCTCCAGAGGCTGCAACACTGCATGAGGAAAACGCCCCAATACGATCCCTTCACTTGTCGGTCGGCACAATTGCTCAGGTCTAGAGTGAGCAGCACCGTATCGGAAAATACGAGCCACTCGATCTCGTTAACCATTTTCGCGAAACTCGGGAAGCTCTTCTCCCCGAGGACCGGCGCAAACGGCTCCACCATCTTTCGCGGCATCTTCTGAGAAAGGCTTACCAGTGTATTGAGTACCGCCATCACCTTTTCTGCGGCAGTTTCTGGGCTGTTCTTTTCAAGGAACACTCGGTAGCCCAGAATATCGAAAAGGCCGACTAGCCCGTTCTTCCGACAAACTCGCTTAGTGGAGGCGTCCTCACTCATATTATGTGGTTTGGCTTGGTCTTTGCTGTGCTCATAACATGATAGGTGTTGCATGCGGGTGAGCACAGGTAAAGATAAGACTGTGCGACTCATTCGCATGGTTATTCGCAAGGAAGAGTTCGCTTGTTTGCTATGTTGAACGAAGCCGCTACGCGGCGTGCAAGACGGGGCTCCTGCGGCTTCGCACTTCGCGCGCTGTCGGTTTGGTTTTGCATTGGCCTTTGACCGAGACTTCCTCAGGCTACCGGGACTACCGGCGCGCGCAACGTGAGCAGTTGAGCAAGGACGGGATCAAGGCGCTGGAAGCGCGTTTTGCGGAACAGGAAGCAAAGGTCAAGCAAGCCCAACAAGACGTGGATAAGCTGCGAGTGCAGTTGAACATCCCTGACGTGACGGCGAGTGCGGAAGGCCCCGCTCCCTTCATGACGGCGGATGCCGCGCGCAAGCTGGAAAGCCTGCGCATTGAAAGCACAGCCGAATATGATCGGCAAGCCACCCTTCTGGCCCACTTGAAAGTGCTCAGGACGGAACTTGGCCCGGAAGGCGTGGCCCAGGCCATCCCAACGGCGGTGCCGGACGCATTGCCTAGCTCCCTCCTTGAACAGTTAAGCCTTGCGGAGCAGCGGCTTGCCTCGTTGTCGAAAGACTTCGGTCCGGAACACAGCGAGGTCGTCAAAGCACGAAGTCAGATTGAGGACCTACGCAGCAAGATCAAGATTCGGATCGACGGTATTCTGCTCGGCCTGAACGCCAAAGTGCTCTCGCAGAGCAATAGTCTGGACACTTTGACCAAAGAGGTCGCCCAGGCCGTGACCAATGACGTTGCGCAAGCCAGCCACGCCCAGCCCTATTACGAGGCCAAGCGCAGCCTGGAGGAGTTGCAGCGCTTCCGCCAGATTCTGGACATGAAGATTGCCACCGAGAAGGTTGACGTGGCGTTACCCAAATCAATGATAGTGGAAATTGTGGACCGGGCGGTTCCATCACTTCGTCCCAACTCACCCAATCTACCCTTTGCCCTGGCCCTGATTGCCTTGGGGATCCTGCTGGACATCGCCGGGCTCCTGACGCTCAAAGGCGGGCGGCGGATAGATTTAAAGCCGAGTCGGGCCTGATCGCCAACTGCAAACGGAGCGCGGGCAGTTCCTGAAATGCGTGCAACGCGCACCCATATTCAAGCTGGCAGGTCATAATCCGCCGGGGAAAGCCTGCCCCACTGCTCAGCCGCCGCGGACTCGCAATTCGCGTCTGAAGTGGCCTGCGACACTACGTATTAATACGTAAAACCAATTAGTATTTATAGTAATGCCTCAGTGGAGGCAGGGCGCGTCACTCCGTGCGCGCCGGGTAACCACAGAGCCCGACGGCGCGCATGGAGTGACGCGCCCTACCGCCGTCGCTGACCGGTTACCGAAACGCGTCGAATCCATGTAACTCCGCCGACTCTTCCCCAGTCTATATCTTAAGACTGGCGCTTCGGGACGCGTCCCCGCTGGACGGTTGGACCGCCCCCGTGTCTGGCCCGGGAACCAGGGAGGAGCGGAGAGAAGGAGGCTTCAAAGAGGCTTACAACAGGCTTGCAACTTGCCTGCAACTTCCTTGCAACCGCAGAGGCACTCCGGGGTTACTACAGTGGTGCTCCGCCTCGGCCCCGTCCCATGCGAGCCACAAGGTGATGCGAAGAACGGACAGCTCTGCTGGACACTTCTGAACCCTTTCGCCAGAATCCGTGCGCGCCGGGCAGGCGCAGAGCGCGACGGCGCGCACGGAGTGAGGCGCCCTCCCGCCCTCACTGACCGGCCTCGCCCGTTTGGGATTCCGCTTGCACCGGAGCGGTTGAGTGGTAAAGTCCGGCCTGCGTTTTTTCCACCGGTGCGGTGGTTTTTTGTTTTAACCAAACGATAGGCGACTTGTGAAGATTTTTAGCGGCAGTTCGAATCTACCTCTGGCCGAGGCCATTTGCGCCTATATCGGCATTGAACTCGGCAAGTCCACGATCAAGCCGTTTCCCGACGGGGAGACGTTCGTGAAGATTGAGGAGAATGTCCGCGGCGAGGACGTCTTCGTGGTGCAGTCCACCAGCCCGCCGACCAATCATCACTTGATGGAGATGTTCATCATGATCGACGCGTTGCGGCGGGCGAGCGCGGCGCGGATCACGGCGGTGCTGCCATTCTACGGCTACGCACGGCAGGATCGCAAGGATCAGCCGCGGGTACCCATCACCGCCAAGCTGGTGGCCAACCTGCTCGTCGCGGCGGGCGTGAACCGCATCCTGGCGATGGACTTGCATGCCCAGCAGATTCAGGGCTTCTTTGATATCCCGGTCGATCATCTGTACGCGGCGCCGGTCATGTATGAGTATTTGAAACAGAAGCGGCTGCACAACCTGGTGGTGGTCAGCCCTGATGTGGGCGGCCTAAAGATGGCGTATGCGTATTCGCAAGTGCTGGATGCGGGCCTGGCGATCGTGGCGAAGCGGCGCAAGAGCGCGAGCGAAGTGGAATCCATGGCGGTGATCGGCGAGATTCGCGGCAAGGACGCGTTGCTGGTGGATGATTTGACGGAGACGGCGGGCACGCTGACCACGGCCGCCGACCTCATCAAGAAGAAAGGGGCCAAGAAGATCCTGGCCTGTGTTTCGCACGCGATTCTCAATAACATGGGGATCGAAAGATTGCGAAAATCGCCTATTGACGAATTAGTTACAACTGATACTGTCCTGCGCCCTGCGATCAGCGGCGTGAAGATTGTCACGTTGTCGGTGGCGGGGCTTTTGGGCGAAGCGATTAAGCGGATCCATAGTAATTCGTCGGTAACTTCGCTGTTTGAATTTAAAGGCGGGCGCACCAGCTAGCGCCGCGGTTAAATCGGTTAATATACGTTAAATAAGTTCAATGGGTGAGAGTGATGGTAAGCGGGAATTGATGGCCGGCCTGAAGGCCGGCGCGCCAACCAACGGTTACTAAGCGCCGACCCCCAAGTTAGACAATGAAATCAGTATTACTCAACGCAGTTCCCCGCGTCCTGGCCCGGCGCGCCGGGGCCAAGGCGCTCCGATCCGCGGGCCGTGTCCCGGCCGTCATCTATGGTCGGCAAGCCGCGCCGCAGAACCTCGAGGTCAGCGCCAAAGAAATGGGGGACCTCATCCACCATGCCGTCTCCGAGAACCTCCTCGTGGACCTGACGGTCAAGGATGACGCCCGGCCCAAACGGCTGGCGCTAGTGCAGGAAGTCCAGCACCATCCCCTCACGGGCAAGGTGTTGCACGTCGATTTCCACGAGGTGGCCGAAAACGAGAAGGTCACGGTGCTGGTCCCGGTCGAGGCCATCGGCGAAGCCGAAGGCGTCAAGACCGACGGCGGCACGCTGGAGCACGTGCTCTTCAAGCTCAAGATGCGCGCCCTGCCCAAGGATATACCGGAGCAGCTTACGGTGGACGTGAGCCACCTCAAGATTGGCCAGGCCATTCACCTGGGCGATATCAAAGCGCCTGAGAATACCGAAATCCTCGGGGACAAGCACATTTCAGTCATCTCTGTCACCGCGCCGCGCACGGAGGAAGAGGAAGCCGCCGAGCTGGCCGCAGTCACGGAAGCTGCTCCGGGCGAGGTCGAGATGATCAAAGAGAAGAAGGAAGAAGGCGAAGAAGGCGCCGCGCCGGCAGGCAAGCCGGGCGAGAAGGGTGCCGCCAAAGGTGCGGAGAAGGCTGCTCCTGGCGCCGCAGGCAAAGGTGCCCCGGGCGCCGACAAAGCCGCTCCCGCTGCTGCTGGCAAAGCCGCTCCGGGCGCCGAGAAGAAAGCTGCGCCGACGGCCCACAAGAAGAAATAGTTTGGGTGGCGGTCCGGCGGTTGCCGGGCGGCCACACGGGCGCCCCAGATGGAGAACTTGTATCTCATCGTGGGCTTGGGAAATCCCGGCGCCGATTACGCGCGGACCCGGCACAATGCGGGTTTTCTGGTGGCCGACCGCCTGGCGGAGCGCTGGCGGGCGAGCTGGACCTACGAGAAGAAGTTCAGCGCGCGGCTGGCCTCCGTGCAGCAGAACGAGCGCCGGACGCTGCTGTGCGAGCCGCAGACGNNAGCAGCGGCGGGCACCACGGGCTGGAGTCCATCGAGCAGCATTTGGGCACGCGCGATTATGCCCGGCTGCGGATTGGCATCGGGCGACTGAGCGGCGCGCGAGAGATCACCGGCTATGTGCTGGGTCGATTTAGTTCGACGGAAGCCGCGCTGGCAGATAAAGTTTTAACTGTGGCCTCCGACCAGGCTGAGACCTGGCTGGAAGCCGGAATACAAAAAGCAATGAGTCAGTTTAACGGAGTCGTAAGCGACTCGGCGAACGAAGGAAAAGAGCAGTGAAACGATACGAAGGCTTGTTCATACTGGAAACGGCAGCCAAAGAAGAAGGCATCAAGGATGCCATCGACAAGATCTCTGCCGAAATCACGACGTTGGGTGGCAAAGTGGAAACCGTGCAGAAGATGGATAAGAAGAACTACAGCCGGGTCGCCGACAAGAAGCACACCGCGGGCTTTTATGTCAACATCATCTTTGAAGGCCAGCCGACGCTGATCGAGCAATTGAAGCATCGCTTTGCGATGAACGAGGACGTTTTCCGGGTGCTGTTCAGCAAAGCGCCGGCGCCGAAACCGGCAACAACCGCAACTGCATAGAAGAGGCCTATGGCTAACTTCAACAAAGTCATCCTCGCGGGAAATCTGACTCGCGACCCCGAACTGCGATACACCCCGAAAGGCACTGCCATCGCCAGTTTCGGTCTGGCCATCAATCGGAAGTGGAAGAGCGAGACTGGCGAGAGTAAAGAAGAAGTGACATTTGTTGATGTGGAGGTCTGGGATCGACAGGCTGAGGTCATCGCCCAATACTTCAAGAAAGGCCGCCCGATCCTCGTGGAAGGCCGGCTTAAGTACGACCAATGGGAAGACAAGAACACTCATCAGAAACAGAGCAAACTCAAGGTCAGGTTGGAGAGCTTCTCTTTCATTGATACAAAGGGCGCTGACGGCGGCGTTCCATCAGAGGCCCCGCGTGCCCGCCCGGCGGCTGCCCCGGCCGCCGCTGCGGATGCTCCCGCTCCCGCCGAAGCCGAACCACCGGAACCCGAACAAGACGACGTTCCTTTCTAGCGTCTTGATCCGTTGAGCGGTCACCCTGCTCACGCATCACGCATCACGTATCACGCATCACATTTTACACTATGGCAAAAACCGAAGTTATTCTTACGCACAACATCGTTGGTTTGGGCGGCGAGTCCGACCAAGTAAAGGTGGCCGCCGGCTACGCCCGTAATTATTTGATCCCGCAAGGACTGGCTGTGCCCCTGACGGCGACCAATAAGCGCCGGATTGAAGCCTTGAGGCAGCGCCGGGCTGAGCGCGAAGCCCACGAGCTCAACACCATGACCGACCTGGCCAAGAGCCTCTCCAAGCTCATCTGCGTCGTCACGGTCAAGACCGGCGAAGACGGCAAGATGTTCGGCACGGTCACGTCGGGCCTGATTGCCGACCAGCTCAAGACACAATTCGACGTCACGCTCGAAAAGCGGAAGATTTACCTCGAACACCCCATTCGCGCCCTTGGCGACCACGAGGTTGAGCTGCGGTTGCATGCGGACGTGACGACGACGCTCAAAGTGCGCGTCGAAAGCAGCACGCCGGTGACAGCGCTACCCATCGCATCCCCCGCGGAAGGGAAGAAAGAAGAGCCGAGGACCGAGAAACGCGGTCGGCGTCCCGAAGCCGCCGGTGAAAGACCTGCCGCCGGCGAGAAGAAGCCGTATGCCCCGAGAGGTGACCGCGGCCCGAGGCCAGACAAGAGTCCAGCGGCGGAGAAGGCTCCGAAGGCGGAGAAAGCTCCCGAAGAAGCGAAAGCTGCGAAGGCGCCGCCGGCTCAATAGAGCGCCCGGCTACCAGTCTTTGATCGGTCGGCTGCGGTCCACCGGTTTGCCGGTCGGCTGGACGGGTAGCATCTGCTCGTCGCCTTTCTGGGTATCCAGCAACTGCTGCGCCTGTTGCGGGGTCATTTGGCCCGCCGCCTGAGCCGCGGTCGCTTCCTGCTCCTTCTCATCGCCTTTGTCCTTCGGCTGCTCGGGTGATTGCTGGGCCTGCTGCTGATCCTGCTTCTGTTCCTTGGATTGATTGGCGGCCTGCTTTTGCTCGTCCTCTTTCTTCTGTTGCTCAGACTTCTGTTGATCAGAGGATTTCTGCTGCTGGTCTTGCCCCGCTTGCTGCTGCTTGTCCTGTTGTTTCTGCTGCTGCTGTTTTTGCTGGTCCTGGTTCTTCTGTTGATCCTGCTGCTGCTGTTGTTTCTTCTCCTCTTCCTTCTTCAAGAGCGCGGCCATTCTGTTGAGCAGCGGGTCATTGGGATATCGTCGCAGCCCGTTGAAGATCTGAGCTTGAGCCTCCCGATCTTTCTCCCAAACGTAAGATTGCGCGCCGCCATGGAAGTAATCCTCCGCCGTCTGAGCGCCCAGCCAAAGAGGAACAAAGCAAAGGCTAAGGCTTGCCAGTCTCTTGAACACCTTTCACTCCTTTCAGTCTTTCAATGAACTCTGCGTAGTAGCTGGTGGTCGGGTCCTGAGCCAATTGCTTCTCCATGATCTCAAGTGCCTTCGAGTACTCCCGGCGCCGCACCGCTTCATCAGCCGCTGCTTTCGCCTTTTTCGCTGCTTCACTGGGCTCGGTCTTCTTGGGCTGGCTCTGTTGCTGTTGCTTAAGTTCCTCCAACTTCCGAGTCACATACTCTTGGTTGTAATGGGCGTCGCCATCCTGCGGGGCAAGTTTGATCGCGCTTTGATAGCTCTGGAGGGCTTTTTCCCAGCACTCTGTGCGCTTCTTTGGGTCGGGATTGCTCTCCCCGAGCCGAAAGAGCGCGTTGCCCTCGTTGTAATACGCCTGTCCCTGGAGCTTCACATCCGGTGACTTCTGGGTGGCGTTGAATTGCTTGGCGGCTTCCTCGAATTGACGGTTCCGGTACGCCGCGGCGCCCGCGTTGAAATGCAGGCGCGGGTCGTCGCTCTTGCGCTTGAGCAACTGCTCATAGTCCTTGACAGCCTGGTCGAATTGTCCAGCCTTGTATTCCCGCAGCGCGCTGGCCGGCGAACCCTGCATCGTCGCGGGCAAAAGCAGCAGCAGGAGCGCCACCGCCGTGGGAAGGGCTGCTTGCAAAGACGGCACCGGCGCCGGTCTGGCTTTGGGCTCGCGTTTGCGCTCCGGGAAAAGCATTTCCACCAGCAGCAGCACGATCGCCACCGCCAGCGGCCAATGATACCGCTCGTGATACTGGCGGACGAATTTCTCCTGGTGCTCCGACTTGGGCAGTTTGGCCAAGCCCTGATCGTAAAGCGTATCGATCGCTTTGGCGCCCCGCAGAGGCAGGTAGAAGCCTCCCTCGGTCGCGCCGGCGATCTTCCGCAACAGATCCTCGTTTAGGTGCGACTTCACGACGTTGCCTTGCGGGTCGCGCACGTAGTCGCTGGCGCCTTGCGCGTCCTTGATACGAAGCAGTTCGCCCTCGGTCGTGCCGATGCCGATCGTGAAGATGCGCATGCCCTCCTTGGCCGCCTTCTCGGCGGCTTCCACCGCCCCGGAATCGTGGTCCTCCCCGTCCGTGATCAGCACCAGGACTTTGTAATTGTCGCCCTCTTTGAAAGCCGTTAGCGCGGTCTCAATCGCTTCCGCGATGGCCGTGCCGCCCTGGGGAATGATATTGACGTTGAGCGCTTCGACGCTCTGGCGGAAGGCCGAGTCGTCAACGGTCAGCGGGCATTGCAGGAACGCGCTGCCGGCAAACGCCACCAGGCCCAACCGGTCCGCCCGCGCTCGCTGCATCAGCTCGAGCGCCGCCA
>PLZQ01000246.1 GCA_003152225.1 Limisphaerales bacterium
GATGGCCTGCAATACCCCGATCAGGTTGCGCCGCCACCGCCCCCGAAGGGAAATGATCCCGAGGCGCTCGAACGTTGGGCCAGACAAACCCGCAACACCGAGGCGCCGACTTGGAAGGTCCGGGTCGATACCGCGGCGAAGACTCCTTGCCCTACCTGAGTGAAGTAACCTTTCGGCCGCATGGCGCGGTCATTGACATGAAACCCGAAGTCCGAAGACCGAAGGCCGAAGTGCGAATCAGCTATGGAATGCCCCGTCCCAGAGTGTAAGCAGCGACAACCCACTGAGCTTGGGCGCAAGCTCAAGCGGCTTCGTCCTTGGGTGCAGACGGGATTCCTGGGCGTATGGCTGGCGCCGCTGAGCCAGTGGTTGCACGGCATTCCAAGCTGCGTTTTCCACTGCTATTCGTGCCCGCTTTCTTCGTTCGCTTGCCCGATTGGTGTCCTGGCCAATTACGCCGCGCTGGCGCCCGCGGCGCTCGAAGTGCCTTACCTGCTGCTTGGGATACTGCTGCTCGTGGGCGCGGTGAGCGGGTCGCTCGCTTGCGGCTGGGCCTGCCCGTTCGGGTTCCTGCAGGATTTGCTGGGCAAGATCCCCATCCGCAAGGTGGCGGTGCCGGCCTGGGTCGGCTACACCCGTTACGTCGTGCTGGTGGGGCTGGTCATCCTGCTGCCGCTGATACTTGGGTTCAAAGGCATTCCCTACGGCGACCAAATCATCTCCATTTGCCGGCTGTGTCCCGCGGGTGCGCTGGAAGCCGGCCTGCCAGCCTCGACCCAGAGCGTAATGGCGGGCAACGGTTGGCCGATGAGTTGGTACAAATCGCTGATCCTGGTGGCCTTCTTTGCCTCCGCGCTCTTCGTCAACCGTCCCTGGTGCCGCATCTTCTGTCCATTGGGCGGCTTGCTGGCGCTGTTTAATCGCTTCAGCCTGTTCCACCTGCGCTTCAAGCCCAGCGAATGCGTGGAGTGCAACCTTTGCCGCAGTCGCTGTCCGATGGGTGTGAACGTGGACCAGAAGGTCAACGTCTCCGGCTGCGTCCGCTGCCTGGAATGCAGCACTTGCGGCGCGCTGGAACCCTGCTTCGCCGTGCCGACGCCGAACCCGAAGCCGGCGCCGCCGCCAGCACAGCAGCCGACGTAAAGGCCGCTATTACCAGGTTCTATAGGCCGCGCGCCCTCACGAGGCGGTCTTCGTATCAGCAGTGTGTAGCCGCCGACGTCAGTCGGCGCATTCTTTCCGCACTGAGAATGGCGCCGACTGATGTCGGCGGCTACTCGGGCACGATATGTTCGGGCTAATTCCGAACTACAGTGATTGTCCGGTTGGCACTGATCTTCCCGTAAAGCTCCAGCGTGTCGTAGCGCACTTGCACGGTGAAGGTTTCCGCGTTGCCGTTCAGCTTGAGGTTCTTTGGTACTCGCCATGAGTACCCGCAGGTGCCGTCTCACCCAAAGGGCATTACGCCCTCAGCCACCTTTTCGCCGTTGGCCCGCGTAATGATTACCTGGGGATCGAGAGAGACCGGGCGCTGATCGCCCGCATCCTGGCCATCGGACGGCTTGGTTCGCTTGGGCGTCGTGTCTTCGAAGCGGCGAATCATCATGTCGAGCTTGGGATCGATCAGCACCGCCTTGACCTGGAGCGATTCACCCAGCTTGACCCGGAGGTCCTTCGCCGGGGAGGCGAACATCACATCGGGCTTGTTCGAGAAGTCGAGCACGAATGGCTTGTCCTTGCGAATTGTCATGGCATAGACCGGCGCCCGTTCGCTCCAGCCCATCGGTTTGCCGTCCGCGTGATAATTGTGTGATGCCGCGATGCGCAGGTGGCCGAACTGGATCGTGATGTAGTTAGGCCGGTAGTCGCCCACCGGAAGTTCACAGCTACGCGTCGCCTTGGGTGAGCTATTCACTATCTCGCCGCCGACGGCCACCGCCCGCTCCTCGCCTTCCAGCGAACCCGTGACCGTCATCTCCTCAAGTGTGCGCCCGGCCGGCCCGATCTCGAAGATGCCCAACTCTCCCCGGTACGGATGCACGGTCAACTGGTCCCCCGTTGGACTGGCGGAGAACGTGTAGCAGCGGCCCTTCACCTTATGGACGGCCATCAACCGGTCCGAGCCCCACCACCGGGCCCGGTCTCCGGAAGGGCCTTTGGGGCTCAACATCAAGAGCGTGCCCGGGGTATCGAGGCGGCCGGAAATCGCGTAATCATTGCCCAGCAGGACTTCGCATGGCGTGCCGCCAACCTCGATTTCCCCCCGGTAGAGGTGGGTGCGCACCAACGTCATCTGCTTGTATTCCTCTTTCTCGTAAACCGAGATCATCAGCCGCGGCATCAGTTGCACGGGGCGCATGCCGGCGGGGCCACAGTCCAGGTTGACTGCCAGGCAATCGAAGATTACCTGCGCCTTAATCCCGCCGTTATTGAGCAGTGCTTTTTCCGGAGGGTGCCCCTGCGGCTTGACCACCGGATCATTGCGCAGGTCAAGGTCGCCGTTAGCGTCGAAGTAGAGCCGGTCATAGCCCTTGCCCGTGCCCCGGCTCTCATCCACGGCATAGTAAACGAGTTGCCCGGAGTTCGGTTGCTTGCGGTCCATGCAAAAGCGAATCGAGCCATAGATCGGCTTCTTCGAGACAAACGCCGGATACGCTTTAACCATTGGAGAAGGTTGGTCCTCGCACTCGCCCGTTTGCCCCCTGAGGAAACCTTCCACGCCATATTCAAAGACCGAGACTTCACGGAGCTTAAAGGTTTCATCCCCTGTGCCGGCCTCAGCAGCAGCGGCCGCTCGCAGGACCAGGCTAAGGCCGGCCAGCCCGCAAATTAGCAATCGAAGTGCGTCGTGAAATCCTCCCGCACCGACCCGACGGTCAATGGCGTTTCTCATGGCCCAAGTATGGCATGAACCATGGAATGCGACAAGCCTTTCCGGCATGACTTTTCGGCACGCCGTGATAAAACAATTGCCGGGTGACGAGCACTTGCCTGTGTGTTACCCTCGCCTGGCATAATGAATCCTACGAAGCGTTTGACCTGCACCTGCTCCGAGTGCGGTGGCTCCATTCAATCGCCGGCGGAATTGGTCGGCACGATAACCCAATGTCCGCGTTGCGGGAAACCGACGGAACTAACCCTCGCTGTGCTGCCGCAAGAGCCGGCTATGCCACGGAAGTTGATCATCTGGACGATCGTTGCGGTGGTCATTCTGGCGCTGGGCGTGATTGTGCCCGTGGCCGGGCTGAAGCATTTCGAGAGGCTGGCCGCGCGCCAAAAGGACCGCCCCCCGGCTGCACCCGGAGTGAAAGATGCCGCGACGGCGGCGGGCTTTGAGGTTTCGGCGTTCTCGCGGGAGCAGGGGCCAGACAATACCGAGGTTTACATGGTCGGCACGGTGGTGAACACGTCCAACCGCGCGCGATCGCGGGTCACTCTGGAACTCGACTTGCTTGATGCGGGCGGGAGCAAGGTGGGGATCGCCAGGGGCTACCGGCCAGCGCTCGATCCGGGGGCGAAGTGGCAGGTCAAGGTGCCTTGCCAGGGCGCTTCCAAAGCGGTTTCTGCCCGGCTGGCGTCAATCACGGAAGGCCAGTAAGCCCAGAAGCTGACCTGTGGGCTCCCCCGGCGTTTGGGCATTTGAGCCCGGAAAAGCGATTACTGCACGTGTACCTGGAGGATAGCTAGCGTATCTTCGGCGCACAGCTAGCGATCAGCTAGCCGGTACCTATAGGGTACCTAGTGGTTCCCTATACAACACCTATACAACACCTAGTGAACACCTAGTGAACACGCGGCGAATGCGTGAAAATCACGCATCTGGGGAAGCCGGACAATCAAAACCGCCAACGCCCCCCAAGCCTAACAGAGGTTAATCGCCCGAGACCGGGCGCCGGGCGTCCTTCTTGGCGGCGTGGTGGGATTTGTCGGCGAGCATTCGCTGCTTGGCGCGGCGACTGCGGCGACGTTTCTGGCGGCGAATCTTTTCCACACGGTCGCGCTCGGCGGAGACGAAGCCATTCTTCAGGGCTTCGACTTTGTCGAGCAACAGGCGGCGGGCGAGGAAGCGATTTAGGCCTTGCTGGCGGGTGGTCTGGCATTTGACCTGCAGACCGGTCGGGCGATGGAGCAACATGACACAGGTGGCGGTCTTATTGACATTCTGGCCGCCGTGCCCGCCGGAACGGACGAAAGTTTCCTCAATGTCGGCCTCGCGCACACCGAGTGCCGCCATGCGTTGGTTGAGTTGGGCCTCTTTGTCGGGACCGACCGGAAACGCGTTCATGGCGGCAAGGTAACGGGCGCGCCCGCGCACGGCAATGCAACAGTCGCATTGGCCGAGACCCGAATCTGACCTTGGCAGCCGCTACCGTATCAGCCGAAAGAACGTTGTGGGAGCCGAGAGAGGCAGGGTCATTTGAAACACCGTGTTGCTAACGACCACCGCGTTGGTGGCATCAAACCAGCCGCCCGGCAGCAGGTTGCGGTTGGTTTGCATTCGATAGCCTGCAAATCCATTCTTCGGCCAGGATAGGGTCACGTTGTTCGCCGAAACGCTAGTGCTGAGAGGCGGACGCGGCAACAGACCATAGACGTTCAGCCGATTGGAGAAGGTGGCCAGGTACACTTTGCCATTCGCCACAGTAGGGGGCACGAACTTGGCGAAATTGCCGACGGAATCGCGCGCGCTGAGCTGCTCCGAGTTCCACAACTCGTTAGTGACATTCTGAGCGTTGTAGGCGCGCAGGATGCCCGGGCGCACTTGCTGGTTGGCGTCGCCTGCGAGATTGTGCGACGCCCACACAATCCCGCTGCTGGCGTTGGTGCCGTCCGCCGTAAGCGCCAGCATCCCGCCGGGCTGGCCGCTGGCTGCCGCGACCGGGCCCTGCGCGTAAGAGGGGAGGAGGAACTTGCCGGCGGACGGGTCGAACTTGAACTGGCGCAGGTAGTCCGCCGCGCCCTGGATGTAGGCATACGAGCCAGCCGGCCCATCCCACCAGACCGCGCCGCCATGTATTTGCCGCGCGCCCAGAGAGAAGCTTTGGACGATGTTGGTGTCGGCAGTGGTCGAGCCGCTGAGGCCGCCCATTTTGTCACGATCCACCAGGTAGAGCTTGCCCTCCTTGCCGCCCGAAAAGACCAGCGTAGTGCCCGGGATCAGCAGCACTCCAGCGGAGCCGAGGTCGATGTCGCCGTTCTCAAGGTTCGTGAAGTTGTAAGGCGTGAACCAGCTTGCGACGGTGAGGCCGGCACCGCTGCGCGTGAGTTTCAGGAAACTCTCACCGCGATTGATGGGGTCACTCCGATTTGAAGGTGTGCCCACTGTGCCGTTGCCGGTGGTGAGGTAGAGGTTGCCGGCGGCGTCGGCTGCGGGCGGCTGGCCGCTCATCCAAATGCCTCCGTTCGAGCCGTTCGGCGTGTCGTTATACACCATCGCCTGCTGAAGGTTGGTCGCGTCATAACCGATCAACCAACCGTGGTAAGGGCCCCAATCGCAGTGCGAGGACCAACCCACATACACGATGCCATTGACCAGGGCGAGCCCCGGACGCTGGTTTTGCTTCTGCGAGTCAAAAGTAATCACGCCTCCACTGCTCCCCGCGCCGGTGCCGGGATAGGTTGCCGTGATGACCACCGGGCTGTTGGGCCGCTCCGCGCCGGTGCGGACATCCAGTGCGTGTAGGCGTTGGACGAAGGTGGCGCCGTTCTCCTTAGTGCGCGCCACCAGGTAGAGCGTGCCGGCCACCGCGTCAATTACGGGGGTGCCGACGATGCCCATATTGCCGCTGAAATCCACGTAATTGCCTCCGCAAGCGCCGGTCATGTCGGTGTTGGCCGGAGGAACCACGCCGGGGCCAAGGAAGGATACCTGCCAGTAAGGAGCGCTCGCTGCCGGGTCGTCGGCATCGAATGCATAGACGGAGTCATTGACCGTGGCAACGATGACAAGATTGTGCGTGCCGTCGGCGCCGACGTTGAAATTGGTCACGATTAGCGGTTGGGCATAAATCTGATCGTCCACCGCGCGCGAGAAAACCAGGCCGAACTGGTTGGTGTTGACGTTGAGGGTGGTGAGGACCTTCTCTGCCAGGTTCGCCCCAGTACGCGCCAAATCGTTGTGCTGGGTCAGGACCGCTACGTCGGCTTTTCCAGCACATACAAAAGCTACGAGCAAAAATGCAAGGAACTTTCGGGACATTGCCCCTATTATAGTCGGAGACTACCCACTTTGCCACCCGCGGCAGGGAAGACGCACTGGAGAATATTGAGCAAGGGCGACCTCGGTGCGCTCGTACAAGCAACGCGCAATTAGCGCTGTGGCGGTTGGTCCAAGCGGGCCAAGCGCTTAGACGGGTGCCGTAGTGATCGCGTATCACTCGCCTGGGGCTGGGCATAGACTGGGCTGTCTAGCCGGCTGGAAGGTTTGCCCGACTTCAACTCATCGGTCAGGTCCGCGACGCTGCGCAGCACGCGCGTCGGTTGATACACGTATTCCGCCAGCCGATCGAGCGACGTTGAGCCGGTAAGAACGAGGTAAGCCTGGAGGCCGGACTCGATTGCGCCGCGGATGTCGGTTTCCATCGTGTCGCCAATGACGACGGTTTCTTCGGGCAGGGTGCCGCCGGCGAGGTCGGCCAGCTTGCGGCGCGCGCGGTGGAACATGTAGCCGTTCGGTTTGCCCAGGTAATACGCGCGGCGGCCGGTGCTGGCTTCCAGAAATGCGGCGGTGGCCCCCGCGCCCGGGCGGGTATCGTCGCGCGACACCGGGCACCAGTTGTCCGGATTCGTGGCCAGCAGCCGGGCGCCACGCTCAATGCAGGTGTGCGCCTTGGCTAGCTTCTCGAGGGTCGCGGTGCCTTCCCCAACTACGACGTAGCTGGGGGCAATGCCATCGTTGGCGATCTTGTGCTCGTGCAGCGCGTTCAACAGCCCGCCTTCGCCAATGACGAACACAGTGCAGGCCGGATGCGTTTCGCTAAGGAAATCGGCGGTGTTGAGGGCTGAGGTGTAGAAGTGGCGCGGCGAGAGACCGGGGATGCCCAGATGGCCGAGCCGAACCGAAAGGTCTTCCGGGGTTGGGGCGGAGTTGTTGGTCAGGAAGATAAACGGCGAGCCGGTCTCAATCAGCGCTTCGACGAACTCCCTGACTCCCGGAATGAGCTGATTTTCCCGGTACAGCACACCGTCCATGTCGATCAGGTAACCTGTTTTCATCGTTGGTTAAGCTACTGTGTAATGTGAGGGTAGGGGATTAGAGCGTGGAGCGNNAAATTCCAGGTGCAAAGCGCCTGGTTGGCGTGCAATTGCCGGTCAAGTTGACTTCGACTAGGCGCTAGTTTCCCCCGCTTGTTTACTCGGATACCGTCAGAATGGAGTTCCTTCCCCCGAAAGGATTTGCGACGGTTTGCTTGGCGTTTGGGTCGGGCAGCCATTGGCCGTCCACGACAAAAAGATATTCATACTGGCCCGGTGCGACTCTGAGATCGCCCGTCCATCGGCCATTGCCGGCGGCGACGAGCGGAGTGCGTTCCGGCTGCCAATTGTTGAATGAGCCTGCCACGAATACCTGCCTGGCATCCGGGTGCACCAATTCGAGCACCACTCGCGGTGGCTTCGGAGTCTCGACCTTCACGGCGACGGAATTCGTGGCCGCCGCCTTGTCAATCATCACAGGTTTCTTCGTTTTCTTCGTAAGTTTCATCGTGTATATATGCCAACTGAACCGGCTATTGGCTGAGGGTAAAGCAAAGCTCGTGCCCAGGCGCAGGAGCGCTCGAAATACAGGCGAAACCCATGGAAACAGGCGGTTCACGCTCCGGTGACCGTTGCGTCGGATTGTTGCTTTCTAACCACCACGTTCAAATAGCTGCTGCGCGGAAGCGCCTGATGCAGCTATGTGTTTGGTGAGATGGGTGGCCAGAGGATGGCGTCGCGCCGCTATCAGCGTTTCTGCGACGACTGGCATTCCCAGATCGGGATGCCTTCGTAACGTACCCCGGTGTTCTTCATGAGCACTGTGGTGGCGTCCTTAGTCTGCTTAACATACTCAGCATAGTCCGCTTTGAGCTTAGCCAGGTTGATCTTGGCTTGGGCAGCGTCCTGATTCGCCACGCTGGCTTGAAGCTTGTTCGCGCGGCGGTAAGCGCGATTCCCGTATTTGGCGGCAGTATTAGCGCTATGCGAGGCAGCGCTGTCCTCCTGGACACGACCGTCCAGATCGGCAATTTGGGCTTCCTGCTGTTGCCGATTGTTCAATACGGCTTCTGCCCGGGCAGGCAGCATGGCAACCAGGATTAGGCCCGGAACACCGCTCCCACTGACCGCGCACTTCCTGTAGCGCGACGCCACGGGGCCCAGCACCTTGTCCACCGAAACTCCCTTCCATTGTTTCGCTCGCTCGGCGTTCAGATAAGCCCTGTCGGTGGGAACCAGGTAGGCTGCAGACAGGGTAAACACTTTGCCGTCCGATCGCTTTACGGTCACGCTCTCCTGGTCGGGGAAAGCAACGATCTCAGCCTCCAGGGTTGAGCCTGAATTCAGGTTCCAGGTTCGCATCTCCGCGGCGGCACAGACTGTCGCTGCGAGCAGCACCGCTAACGCAGGACCTATTTTGCCATTTGTGAAAACGATACGAAGCGGGGAGGTCACGTCAGCGATCCCAGGATCCCGAGACAGCGGGCGCGGATCAACCAGACCGTTGCTGCTGCGAAACGCTTGTTGCATCTGCCAATTAAAATGCAACAGAAAGCGCTTGTCCGCAAGGTTGCTACGCGTTCGAATTCGGCTCGTAGTTTCTATGAGCATTCTAGACAAAGTGGTCAACCACATTCATGGTCAAGCAGGAGTAGGCCAAAACCCGGTTCATCGCTCATTGTGATGGCAGGGTTACTGGGCTTGCCTGGAGGATCACGCGCCAAGCTGTGCCCCGGCTCTGGCCCTTTACCCGTCTCCGGCGTCTCCGTGACCCATCCGAACCCAGCTTGGCAGCCCCAAACCGTCGAGCCGCTGGCCCCCGGTTCCCGCAACCCTGCACCAGACCCTCCCGCGGGTCTCCCCGTAGCCTCGCCGGATACTCCCCATAGTACCTCTGATCGCCGATTGAATGGCACTTAGTTAAGGCGTAAATCACTCGCCAATAAGCACTTGTGATGGACAAGGGAACAGGACCCGCTGAGCCGCATCCCCAAATGCTCGCACGTGCGCCCAGCCGTAGCCCCGGGGCCTGAGGATGGCTTCAGGGTAAGCCTCGGGGTAGCCTCGGGATAGCCTCGGGGTAGCCTCAGGGTAGTCC
>PLZQ01000485.1 GCA_003152225.1 Limisphaerales bacterium
CCGCTTCTCTCGATCGTCAGCCGCAAACCGTCCCGGACCACCGGATGATCATCGGCAATGACGACGCGAATGGGCCGATTGCGGATTGCGGATTGCGGAAGGCGGATGATTCCGGATGGCCGATTCATGTCGTCATCTCCTTCAATCCGCATTCCGCAATCCGCGGTCCGCAATCGGCAGGCGCACGCGTACGGTGGTCCCTTTGCCCCGGCCGGAATCAACCGTGAAGACGCCCCCGGCGGAAAGCGCCATTTCGCGCATCACGCGCAAGCCCATCTGTGAGATTGGGCGGGCCAATTGTTCGGACAGATTGAATCCCTTTCCGTTGTCATGCATCGTCAGCTCGACTTCCGTTTTCGATGCGCTGAGGCGCACGTCCAGCCGCGTTGCGTGACCGTGCGTGATGGCGTTCGTCAGCGCCTCCTGCGCCACCCGGAACAGGATCGTGGCGGCGCCTCCGGACATTCGCCTTCGCCCCAAGGTCTCTCGGAAATAAATCCGGGGGCCCCCGCGCTCGGTAACCTGAGCGAAGTGTTGTCGCAAGGCAGTGCGCAGCCCGATGACATCGAGTTCGGGCGGCCGGAGTTCCATGGCCAGTTTCTTCAGGCGTGCCACCGACTCGTCAAACAGCTTCCGGGTCCGCTTCATCCACTTGAGCGCTTCCCCCGGCTCCCCGGAGCGGAGCTCCTCTTCGACCGCGTCAAGGTGGGCGGTAATCCCGACCGCCAGTGACCCCACATCGTGGTGCAACGCGGACGATACCTGCTTCCTCTCCTCCTCGCGCACGGCGATGATTTCTTGAGAGAACGTCTGCCCCCTCTCCTCCGCCCGCTTGCGCTCGGTGATGTCGCGGAAAGACCACACCCGGCCCTTGAGGGCGCCATCCATCATCATCGGCTCGGAAAAGCGCTCAAAAACGTGTCCGTCCTTGAAGGCCAGCGTCTCGACGTCCGCCGCGTCCGAGTGGTAGAGCGACTGCACCTTCTTCAGAAACGCGTCGGGATCGCACAAGTGGTCCTGCATGAAATCCAGCAGGGCACGATCGTCGCCGGTTTCCAGGAGCGCCGGGGGAATCTGCCAAAGCTCGGCGAAGCGCCGGTTGGCATGGATCACTTTCCCGTGGTCGTCCACGGCCAGCATCCCATCCGCGATGGATTCGAGCATGGCCCGGAGCTCCATTTCGCTCCAGCGCAAGGCCTCCTCCGCCCGCTTGCGCTCGGTAATGTTGCGGACGATGCCCAACCGGTGGCGGATGCCGGCAATCTCGAGGAAGCGGGCGCTGATCTCCACGGGGAACGTGGCCCCGTCCCGGCGCTGGTGCACCGTCTCAAACACGGCCCGGCCATCGGTTTCCAATTGCTCGATCTGGTGCGGCAGGTCGGCGCGGTCCGCCGGCGCGCGGAGGTCCTCGGTGGTCTTCTGCCGCAACTCGGCCAGCGAGTAACCGTAGGTTTCCAGGGCGCGGTCGTTGACTTCGAGAATCCGCCCGTGCTCATCGGTCAGCAGGATGATGTCGTTGGCGCACTTCATCAACTGCGCCAGGCGCTCGAACTGGGCCAGTCGCTCGCGATACGCCTCGGCCTGTTTGCGCCCGGTGATGTCGCTGAGCGTCACCCGGCACACCGGCGCGGCGTCGCCACGACCGAGCGTCACACTGCCATCGAGGCGCACCCAGAGCGGCGTTGCGTCCGGGCATTTTATGCGCAATTCGCAGCTCTGTGGCGCGCGGGTTTCAAAGAGCCGTCGGCGATGCCGGTCGTATATGTCTAGGTCCTGCCGGAGGATGAAGCGGCTCAGCGGCCGCTGGAGCAACTTGGATCGGGCCACCCCCAGCAGTTTGGCGCCGGTGAGATTGGCCTCCTGGATCAGGCCCGGCTCGTTGAGCGTGAGATACCCCACCGGGGCAAAATCGTAGAGGTCGGTGTATTGAGCCAGAAGCCCGTCCGCCTTGGCGCGCGCCTGCCGGAGTTCGTCGTTCTGCAGCTCCAGTTCGATCTGGTGCACTTGCAGTTCGTGGACGAGCCGCGATGCGGATTGCGGATTGCGGATTGCGGATTGCGGAGTTTGCTCGCGCGTTTGAATACGCTCTTCGGCACGGCGGCGCAGCTCAGCGGCGTCTGCAGGCGAGTCCGGGTTCTTCTTCATGCCGCGAATGTGCTGTGGGGTGGCTTTGGGGTGCCTATCCCCTGGCTATCAACACGCTTTAGGGTCGCAACTCCTTCCCAAGCAGATGGCTGGCAAGTGGCTTGAAGGTGGCTCTAAGGGGTGGCGGCTGCATTCTGCCTTTCTTTCCGCTCGATGCCCTCGAAGATGCGCTGCTCCTGGTCCGGATAGAGCTGGTGCAAGCACTCGGGACAAATGCCGTGGGAGAAGGTGGCCTCGGAATGGCTCGCGATAAACGCCTCGATTTGCTTCCAATAGCCCTCGTCGTTCCGGATTCGCTTGCAGTTGGCGCAAATCGGCAATAGGCCGCTCAACTGTTTCACCTTGGCCAGGGCGGCTTGCAGCTCCTGAACCAATCGCCCCTGTTCGACCTCGGCCCGGTGGCGGTCGGTGACATCCAGCATGGCGGCGCGGCACTCCCGCCGATCCTCGGACACCACGGCCTCGATCCGAACAAAGAGCGGCGCCGTTTTCGCTTTTAACAGTGCCACCTCGCAGCATTCGCGGTCCTTTCCCGCAAAGGTCTTTTCGAGGAAGGCGTTAAAGACGGGCCGATCCGCCTCGGCAACCAGAAACCCCAAGCGCCGTTTCAGGAGCTGGGCGCGCCCGATGCCGAGCAGGCCGGCGCCGGTGAGATTGACGGCGAGAATGGTTCCGTCAGCGGCGAGGTTGAAGTAGCCCGTCGGGGCAAAGTCGTAGAGGTCGGTGTATTGGGCCAAGAGCGCGTCCGCCTTGGCGCGCGCCTGCTGGAGTTCCTCGTTCTGCATCTCCAGCTCGATCTGGTGCACCTGCAGTTCGTGGACGAGCCGCTCTGTGTCGAGCGGGGATTGCGGAGTTCGCTCCCGCGTTTGAAGACGCTCCTCGGCGCGGCGGCGCAGCTCGGCGGCGTCCGCAGACGGGTCCTGGTTCGTTTTCATGGCTTGGTCTCGTTCTGGGTGTGGTAACTGATCACTGACTACTTGCTCCCCGCTTTGCGTTGTATTTCCGCCTCCAATTTCACCCCGGCCTGGTCGATCTTCACGTCTTGTTCCGCAATATGTTTTTCCATGCCGGCCTGGGCTGCCCGCAGCTTCCCCTCCAGCGTCTTGGAAGCGGTGATATCCGTAAAGGTGATGGCCACGCCGTCAATCATGTTTTCCAGCGTGCGGTAGGGCATGATCCGCACCCGGAGCCAGCGTCCGTCGTTCGTGGCGGCCGGTTGCTCGTGCACGACCAGCGTCCGCAGCACCTCGCGCGCATCGTTGGCCAGTTCCGGGTAGGCCAGTTCCGAGGCGATATCCGTGATGGGCCGGCCCACATCGCCCGGGATGAGCTTGAAAACCCGGTTCGACCCGGCCGTGAAGAGCCGCACGCGGAGCGCGGGGTCCAGGAACACGGTGGCGATCTCCGTGCTCTCGAGCAGGTTCTTCATGTCGTTGTTGAGCTGGGATAAGGTGTCCACCTTGGCCTGCAGCTCGGCGTTGACCGTCTGCAGCTCCTCGTTCATGGACTGCATCTCTTCCTTGGAGGTGGTCAGTTCCTCGTTGGTGGACTGGAGTTCCTCGTTCATGGACTGCATTTCCTCATTGGAGGACTCGGCTTCTTCCTGCGAGGTCTGCATCTCTTCGCGGGTGGTCTGCAACTCCTGGCGGAGTTGTTCGTGATCCCGCTCGAGTGCCGCTATCCGGGCGCTGCTGGGGTGGGCGCCTTTAGCCTTTGCCGACCCTTTCGTTTCCGTGGGCGTGGCCACTTCCGTAAAGACGATCATCACCAGCCCACGCAGCGCCTCCGGCTCGGCGATGGCCTGAACGGTGAAGTCCACCGTCTGCACGCCGCCATTGGTCCCCACCTTCACGTTCTTGCGGATGACCGCGCCTTTTTGCCGGAGCGCCTTCCAGAAGGCATCGTTCAGCTCGTAGTGCAGGCCCTCGCGGGCCATGGCAAAGAGATTCAAACTGGTCTTGCCGGTCGCCAGCTCGAGGTATTTGCCCGTCCGCCCGCTGATGAAGAGGATGTCGCCCTTGTCGTTGACCAACACAGCGGCCGGGGAATATCGCTGCAAGAGCAGTTGCTCCGCCTGCGACTGGAGGTTGGCCGGCGGTTTCAATGCGTTGGGCGGCAGCGGCCCCGTCCTGGGGGGCGTGAACAAGGCGGGGAATTCGACCGGCTCCGGCCGCGAGCCGGATTCGCGCCGCCGATAAAGCCGCGCTTTGCCCCCCAACAGCGCGAAGTGGTCGGTAAACTCGCCGATGGTCTCGGCGTTGCCCAGGAACAGAACGCCGCCGGGATTCAGGCTGTAATGAAAGAGCGGCAGGAGTTTCTTCTGCAACTCCGGCGCCAGGTAGATGAGCAGGTTTCGGCAGCTCACCAGGTCGAGCTTGGTGAAGGGCGGGTCCATGGTCACGTTATGCGGCGCAAAGATCACCAGTTCCCGGACGGGCTTGGCGACCTGGTAGCCGCGCTCCAATTTGACGAAGAACCGGCTCAGCCGCTCTGGCGACACATCCGCGGCGATATTGGCCGGGAAAATAGCCGCGCGGGCTTTCTCGATGGCATCCCGGTCCAGGTCGGTCGCGAAGATCTGGAGCGTGTGGCTGCGGGGCGGCTTGAGTTGCTCCAGCGCTTCTTTGAAGACGATAGCCAGGGAATAGGCTTCCTCCCCGGTCGAGCAGGCGGGCACCCAGACTCGCAGCGCCTGGCTGGGGGGACGGTCTTTCAGCAGCGCCGGGATGACCTGGGCTTGCAACACCTCCCACGCCGCCGGGTCGCGGAAAAAGCTCGTGACCCCGATCAGGAGTTCCTTGAACAGCAGTTCGCGCTCCTGGGGGTTCTCCTGCAGAAAGCGCACATAAGTGGTGATCCGGTCAATCTGGTGGATGCCCATGCGCCGCTCGATCCGGCGATAGATGGTGTTCTTCTTGTAGAGGCAGAAATCGTGGCCCGTCTGCGCCCGCAACAGAATCACGATCTTTTCGAAGGCGCTCTGGCCTTTGTCCTCCTCGGCCAGTCCGTGCTTGCCCATCAGGGGCACGTGGTGGAGATAGGCGATGATCTTGCCGGGCAGCGCCTCCACCGGGGCGACNNCACGCCCGCCTTGCCCTTGATGGCTTTGAGGCCCAGCGTGCCGTCCGTGCCCATGCCCGAAAGAATGACGCCGATGCTGCGCTCCTCCGCGTCTTCGGCCAGGGAGCGGAAGAAAGCATCAATCGGCAGGCGCAGCCCGCGAGGCATCACCGGGTCGAGCAGGTGCAGGACCCCGTGCAGGATGGACAGGTCCTTGTTCGGCGGAATCACATAGACGCAGTCCGGCTGGACCCGGGTGCGGTCCTTGACCTGCATGACCTTCATGGCGGTGCCGCGCTGGAGCAGCTCCGCCAGCATCCCCTTGTGCGTCGGGTCCAGGTGTTGGACGATGACAAAGGCCATGCCGGTGCCCGCCGGCACGCTCTTCAGGAACAGTTCCAGGGCTTCGAGTCCTCCNNGGGTGGGTTGAGGCGCGGTGGGTTGCGCGTTGCGGCGTGCCTGTTTGGCTGGCTTGCTCATAGTCTCATGCTTTCCTGACAATTCAAGTTTTCACACTTCCTTGCTCACGCTCATTGCAACGTGTTCAGAGCGCGCGCGCCGGCTCACCGGGTAAGGCAGGCAGTTCGACAAATCGCGCCGGCCAATAAGGCCTGACGGTCGTAAGGATGGCGGGCGCCCGTCCGGGAAACGAGCCGATTGAACTTCCCTATAATAGTTTGGAATGCAGCAACAAATCGCAGAATAATAACGTCAATGATTGGAGTTGTGTTGTCAAGGCCGAAAAACTGCATAACCGCTCTCGGTCGCGCACTGGGTTTCAGCACGGGCCGGGCACAAACACCTTGCCGGCTCTCGAAGGCGGCTCGCCATTCGGAATGGCTGGCTGGGCCGCCACCACCTCAGCGCCGCGCTGCCCGGCACTCCATAATTGACCCTGGGGCGAAAAAGCGGTTTCTTGGGCGTGGCCATGATCTATGAGTTCGCCCAAACCGACGCTGGATGACCTGCGCATCGAGCGAGGCGCTGAACCAGAGTCAACCTCCCGATTCTGGCCGGTGGCCATTGGCATTGTGGTCCTGGTGCTGGCGGTGGGCGCAATCCTGTGGCTGAAGCGGCCGGGGGCCATCCCAGTGCATACCGTGCTGGTGCGCGAGGCGAGCGGCAACGGCATCGAGCGCACGGTGTTGAATGCCTCGGGCTACGTCACCGCCCGTCGGCAGGCAACCGTTTCGTCCAAGGTTACCGGCAAGGTCACCGAAGTGCTCGTAGAGGAAGGGATGAAAGTGCAGGAAGGGCAAGTCCTCGCGCGTCTCGACGATACGAATGTGAAGACCAGCCTGCGCCTGGCGCAAGCCCAGTTGGTCTCCGCCACGAACGCGCTCGCCGAAACGCGCGTGCGTATCCGGGAGGCGGACCAGGAATTGGAGCGCCAGACCGGCCTGGTGAAGAACAAGATCGCCACGCAAGCCGATTATGACCACGCCGAAGCCGCCTCCCTCGCTCTCCGGGCAAGGCTGGAGCAGCAACAGGCGGATGTGACGGTGGCCGAGAAGCAGGTGGCCTATTGGGACCAGCAGTTGGATGACACCATCATCCGCGCGCCTTTCTCCGGCATTGTCACTTCGAAGAACGCGCAGCCGGGCGAGATGATCTCGCCAATCTCCGCGGGGGGCGGCTTCACGCGCACGGGCATTTGCACCATCGTGGACATGGACTCCCTGGAGATCGAGATAGACGTCAACGAAAGCTACATCAACCGCGTCGCGGCGGGGCAGGCGGTCGAGGCAACCTTGGATGCCTATCCCGACTGGAAGATCCCCTCCAAAGTCATTGCGATCATCCCAACCGCTGACCGCCAGAAGTCCACCGTGAAGGTGCGCGTCGGCTTCGACAAGCTCGACCCGCGCATCCTGCCGGAAATGAGCGTGAAGGTCGCCTTCCGCGAGTCGAGCGGCTCCGGGCCGGTGGCCGGTCGCACGGTGATTGTGCCCAAAGCCGCCCTGCAACAGCAGGGAGGGCACGATGTCGTGCTGGTCATGCAAAACGGCAAAGCCGAACGCCGGGCTGTGACAGTGAGCCAGACGCGCTCCGACGAAGTTGTGATCAGCGCCGGTGTGGCGGCCGGGGAAAAGGTTATTTTGGATGGGCCGGCGGATCTGGCGGATGGCGCAGCCGTAGTCGAAAAGCGGGGAAATCCTTGAGGCATGACTGATACGACCAACCAATCGCTGGTAAACGTGGATGGGGTGGAGAAAGTCTTTCGCCGCGGGTCAGAGGATATCCACGTCCTGAAGGACCTGCATCTGAAAGTGCCGGCAGGCGAGTTCCTCGCGCTGATGGGACCATCGGGCTCGGGCAAGAGCACCTTGCTGAACTTGATCGGCGGGTTGGACCGCCCCACCAACGGCACGGTGAGCATCGCGGGCGAGCGCATGGACGAATTGTCCGACCGCAAGCTCGCCGCCTGGCGCGCGCGCCACATCGGCTTCGTCTTCCAGCTTTACAACCTGCTCCCGGTGCTCACCGCGGAGCGCAATGTGGAATTGCCGCTATTGCTCACGCACCTCAACCGGGCCCAGCGGAAGCGGCACGTGACGACCGCTTTGGCGATCGTTGGGCTGTCGCAGCGCTCGAGGCATTATCCGCGCCAGCTTTCTGGCGGCGAGCAACAGCGCGTCGGCATCGCCCGCGCGATCGTCACCGATCCCACCTTGCTGCTCTGCGACGAGCCGACCGGCGACCTCGACCGCAAGGCGGGGGACGAGATTCTGGACCTGCTGCAGGGGCTGAACCGCGAGCACGGCAAGACCATC
>PLZQ01000301.1 GCA_003152225.1 Limisphaerales bacterium
TCATCCCGGAGTTCATCGGCCGCCTGCCGATGGTGACCGTGCTGTCGGAGCTGACCGAGTCCCAGTTGGTTTCGATCCTGACCGACCCCAAGAACGCCCTGACCAAGCAATACGCCAAGCTCATGGCGATGGAAGGCGTGGAACTGGAATTCTCGCCGGAAGCCTTGCGCGAATTGGCCGTCCAGGCAATCAAGAAGGGCACTGGCGCGCGCGCGTTGCGCAGCCTGCTCGAACGCCTGATGCTCGACATCATGTACGAAGTCCCGAGCAGCGACGATATCCTCCACATCCACATCAGCCAGGCCGTGGTAAACGGTCAGGCCAAGCCCATCATCCGCCGCCGACACGGCCGGGCGGCGGCCTGAACGGCCTCTTCACGCCGCTTCCTGGGTAACCATCGCCACCAACCCGCCCACCAGCAGCACGTTCACCTTCACGGACCCCGACGCCAGCCTGTTCCCGATGCGCTTCTACCGGGTGGTGAACCAGTAGCGGGGGGAAGCAAGCTAGAACTTCACTTGCTCTAGATACCGCAGACTCTGCGGAATCTGTTGCTCCGACCAAGGCGACTCATCCTCGATGAAGTACCACTTCACGCCCGCCTTCTTCGCGGCGCGGAGGATGGCAGGGAGGTCCATCTGGCCGGCGCCCAGCGCGGCGTCGTTCTTCACGTCGGTGCCGCCAGTGAGCGCGCCCGTCGGCGTCCCTTTTTTCATGTCCTTCAAGTGAACCAGTTCCCAGCGCTTGCCGTATTTCGCAAACAGCTTCACGGGGTCCTGGTTGGGGAACACCACCCAGAAGATGTCCATCTCGTATCTGACGGACTTCGGGTTCGTCTCCTGCATGAGCAAATCAAACAGCGTGCCCTGACCGAACGGTTGAAACTCATAGCCGTGGCAGTGATAGAAGAACTTCAGGCCGTGTTTGGCGAGCGCCTCGCCCGCCCGGTTGAAGACCGCTGCCGCCTCGCGGCAGGTCTTTTCGTCAAAGTCCCCCTGGTGCGGAATCCAGGCGCAGCCGGAGTATTTGAGGCCCAGTTCCTTGGCCTTGAGCGCGACGGCTTCGGGATTGTCGCGGTACTCCTCATAAGGGAAATGGGCGCTGATGGGTTTGATGCCGCGCGCCGCCAACTGGGCCTTGAACTGGTCCGGTGTGAGGCCGTAAGTGCCGGCCAATTCGGCGTAGCGGATGCCGAACTGCTTGACCTCGTCGAGCGTGCCGGGCACGTCTTTTTTGAATTGATCCCGCAGACTGTAGAGCTGAAGCCCGATAGGGCCTTTGAAGCTCGGACCAAGGCCGGTCGTGGCCGCCGATGCCAACGGACCGGTGGAACACGCGAGGGCGAAACACCCGATAGTGTAGAATAGAAGCTGTGCGTTCGTTTGCATGGCCGACTGCTAACACGAAAGCCTCCCCTTGGAAAGCAGAAGTTTCCTGCCTCACTATCGCCTCCGCAAATCCTAGCCAGAGCATTGCCTTTATGCTTGAATCCAGGCAATGAAGCTACCTTTGCGACTCCTGCGGTTGAGGTTCGCAACCTGCACCGCAATCCTGCGACTTAACGCTCCGTTTGTTCTACTGATGGCCCTCCTCATTTCCAGTGGTCCCATGACACGCGCCGATAATCTTGGTTTGTTCGAGGGGAACAATGACGTGGGCCAGTGCAGCAAGGGGGGCTCCGTCGTTTTCGATCCGGCGACCGATTCCTACCTGGTGTCCGGCGGTGGTGCTAATATGTGGTTCACCAACGACGCCTGTCACTTTGTCTGGAAACGGCTGTCGGGCAACTTTGCCCTGCGAGCGGGGGCTGGTTTTGTCGGAACCGGCGGTAATGCCCATCGCAAGGCTTGTTTGGTCATTCGCCAGTCCCTGGCTCCAGATGCGCCTTACGTGGATGTCGCGCTGCATGGGAGCGGCCTCACCTCGCTGCAATGGCGCGAGACCGCCGGCGGCCCGACCCGCGAGATCCAGTCCAACGTGGAAGCGCCAGCCCGCATTGGCATCGAGCGCCAAGGCGACGTTTGCTTCGTCACCCTCGCCCCGACGGCGGGCGAACCCCTGCAACATTCCGGCGCCTATGCCCGCGTCAAATTGACTGACCCGGTCTATGTCGGCCTGGCCGTCTGCGCGCACGACGACAACGCGCTGGAAAAGGCGCGCTTCTCGAAAGTGGAACTGGCAGCAACCTCTGCCGCCGGTGAGCCGGTCTTGCACTGCACGCTGGAAGTCATCCCCATCCATAGCACCGACCGCCGGGCCATCTATCATACCGTGGATCACATCGAGGCGCCGAACTGGTCAAGGGATGGGCGCTTCTTCCTCTTCAACTCGGGCGGCCACCTCTATCGTCTGCCGGTGGCCGGCGGGAAGCCTGAATTGATTGATACGGGATTCGCCAACCATTGCAATAACGACCATGGGCTTTCGCCCGACGGAAGGAGCCTGGCCATCAGCGACCAATCACGCGGAGGCAAATCGTTGATCTATATCGTGCCCACCTCCGGCGGCACACCACGCCAGGTGACCAGCCTCGGGCCAAGTTACTGGCATGGCTGGTCACCCGATGGCTCGACGCTGGCCTACTGCGCCGAGCGGAACGGCGAGTTCGACGTCTATACTATTCCTGCCGAAGGGGGCGAGGAGAAGCGCCTGACTACGGCCAAAGGTCTCGACGACGGCCCCGAGTACACGCCGGATGGCAAGTTCATTTACTTCAACTCCGAACGCACCGGCACGATGCAGATTTGGCGGATGCGGCCGGATGGCAGCCAGCCGGAGCAGGTTACTTCCGACGACTACAACAACTGGTTCCCCCATCCGTCGCCGGACGGCAAATGGCTCGTGTTTCTTTCTTATGAGAAAGAGGTGACCGGCCATCCCGCGAACAAGAACGTCCGCTTGCGGCTCATGCCGCTGGCTGGCGGAACCATCCAGGAGTTAGCGCGCTTTTGCGGAGGCCAGGGCACGATCAATGTGCCGTCATGGTCCCCGGACAGCCAAAGAATCGCCTACGTCAGCTATGAGTTGATCCAATGAAGAGCCTGAACGCGTTGGCAGTATACACTCTAGCGTCTTTAACTGCCGAGCCTCCAGCAAATCATCGTGGACTGGCGTTTCCACGAAGAGGGGAAGAGAGTGGATGCCTTTGCTTGCACTTCCACCAATGACTTGGTGTTACCGGGCCAATGACCCTGAGCTACAAAAGGTGTTTGGCGGGCACGCGAAATGGGTCGCGGAGGTGGCAGACAAGGCGAAATTCAAGGACTGAAGAACACGGCGATACGAGATAGATGCCTCCCATGTTGACCTTGACAATTGCCCAGCCGAATGCACAATGGCTGTCATGATGGTGGGGCATACGCGTAGCCGCCAACCCGTCCCGGCATGCCTGCCCGCCGGGAGGTCAATCGTCTTCGGCTTGGTTGGGAAGCGATCTGACCGCCGCTCGGACGCCGCCGCTGTCACCTATCTCCTCGCCTGAAACCCCGAAACAGAATGAAGTGCGATTGGTCACGACTTAACGGAAGCATCTTGTTGTCCTTCACCCTCAGCGCCCGTGCCGCGGTGCTTTATGTCGATGTCAACAGCACCACTCCTGCCTGGCCGTACGCCGATTGGTCCTCAGCGGCCGTGACGATCCAAGATGCGGTTGATGCTTCGGCGGCGGGGGATGAGATCGTGGTCACGAACGGTGTATATCAGACCGGCGGCAGGGTGGTGTACGGGGCGCTGACCAACCGCGTGGCGGTGACCAAAGCCGTGACGGTGCGTAGCGTCAACGGCCCGGAGGTGACGGTCATTTGCGGTTATCAGGTGCCCGGAACGACGAACGGCGATGCGGCGGTGCGCTGTGTCTATCTGACCAACGACAGCGCCGTGATAGGGTTCACGCTGACCAACGGAGCGACAAGAGCTGACGACCTGTCGTACAACGAACAAGAAGGAGGTGGGGTTTGGTGTGAGGCGGACTCTTCTGTCGTGTCGAATTGCGTGCTGACCGGCAATTCGGCCGCGAGTGGTGGAGGCGGATCGCGTTACGGCACGCTGAACCATTGCACACTGGCGAGCAACTCGGCTTACGGCAGTGGAGGTGGATCGCTCTATGGCACGATGACTAATTGCACCTTCGTACGGAACTCCTCCTATGACGGCGGTGGTGCGGCTCGCTGCACGTTGAATAACTGCACACTCGTCGGCAACGTCGCTGAGGATGATGGAGGTGGGGCGATGGACAGCACGCTGAGCAATTGCGCGGTCACAGGCAACTCGGCGTCGAACTCTGGTGGAGGGGCAAGCGTTTGCACGCTCAAAAACTGCACGGTGACGGGCAATACGGCCTCCATCGCTGCCGGTGGTGCGTACCGAGGCTCCCTGAACAATTGTATCGTCTATTACAACCGCGCAGCTCTCTACCCCAACTACTACGACGTCAGCGCCTATAATTGTTGCACCACACCGTTGCCTGACACCGGCACCAGGAACATCAATGCTGAGCCCCAACTGGCCAGCACATCACACCTGAGCGCCAACTCTCCCTGCCGTGGCGCTGGCAGCACCTACGACGTCACCGGCACTGACATTGACGGCGAGACGTGGGCCAAGCCGCCATCTATCGGCTGCGATGAGTTCGACCCCGGGGCGGTCACCGGCGACCTAAGCGTCAGCATCCAGACATCGCTTACCAACGTGGCCGTGGGATACACGATGGACCTGATGGCCAACACCGGCGGAAAGGTAACCGGCAGCCAGTGGGAGTTTGACGACGGTACGGTGATGACCAACCGGGCTTACGCTGCCCGCGCCTGGGGGGCGGCGGGGGACTACGCGGTCGTATTACGGGCCTTCAACAACAGTTATCCCAGCGGAGTCAGTGCGACGGCGATAGTGCATGTAGTGAGCCAGCCGATACATTATGTGGCGTTAAACAGCCCGGGGCCTTCGGCGCCGTACGGTTCCTGGGCGACGGCGGCCACGAATATTCAGGACGCCGTGGACGCCGCTACGGTGCCGGGTGCGCTTGTGTTGGTCGGCGAAGGGGTCTATGGGGTGGGAGGGCGCGTAGTCTCCGGTTTCACGAGCAACCGTGTCGCCGTGACGAAGCCATTGGTGGTGGAGGGTGTTAACGGGCCTGGCGTGACCGTGATCCGGGGCTATCAGGTGCCGGACACGACCAACGGGGACGGAGCCGTGCGATGCGTTTACCTGGTCAGCGGCGCGACGCTAACCGGTTTCACGCTTACCAACGGGGCGACCGCATATGGAAACGGTATGTTGCAGGAGGGAGTCGGGGGAGGAGTTTGGTGCGCGTCGCCGTGGGCCATGGTGTCGAATTGTGTCCTGGCAGGCAATTCGGCTGCCAATGCCGGTGGCGGGGCCTACCTCGGCACGCTGAACGACTGCACGTTGACGGGTAACTGGACTGTCGGAGGCGGTGGCGGAGCCTATCTGAGCATATTAAACCACTGCACCTTGACACGTAACTCGGCTGGGGATTCCTACGGCCTGGACTATGCTCGCGGCGGCGGGGCGGACTGGGCGACCCTGAACAATTGCACGTTGACGGGCAATTCGGCTTACCTGTACGGCGGTGCGACGTCGTTCGGGACCCTGAATAACTGCACGCTGACAGGCAATTCGGCTTGGAACGGCGGCGGGGCGTACTGTGGCACACTCAACAACTGCGTTTTGACTGGCAATTCGGCCTTCTTCGGCGGCGGTGCCTTTCAGGCCACTCTGAACAACTGCACGTTGACCGCAAATTCAGCCAGCGTCGGCGGCGGGGGGTGGTCCAACACACTGAATAATTGCATCGCCTGGTACAACCGCGCTCCCTATGGGCCTAATTACAGTGGCAGCACCCTGAGTTACTGCTGCACGACCCCGCTGCCCGACGGTGGCCCGGGCAACATCGAGGCCGAGCCCCAACTGGCCGGCGCTTCACACCTGAGTGCGAGTTCTTCGTGCCGCGGTGCCGGGAGCACGGCCTACCTCAGCGGCATGGACATTGATGGCGAGCCCTGGGCCAATCCGCCGTCCATAGGTTGCGATGAGCTTCGGCTCGGGTCGGCCACCGGCGGGCTGAGCGTCAGCCTCCAGGCAGCCTATACCAATGTGGCAACCGGATTTGCGGTGGAATTGACGGCGAGCATAGTCGGAAGCGCAATGGGTAGCCTTTGGGAGTTTGGGGATGGGACAGTGGTGAGCAACGAACCCTATGCCTCCCATGCGTGGACTGGGCCGGGGAACTACGCTGTTGTCTTGCGGGCTTATAACGACAGCAATCCCGGTGGGGTGAGCGCGACGGTGGCAGTGCACGTGGTGAGCCAACCAGTGCATTATGTCGCGCTGACCAGCACGGCACCTGCGGCACCCTACAGTTCCTGGGCAACGGCGGCTACGAACATACAGGATGCGGTCGATGTGGAGACGGTGCCAGGCGCACTGGTGCTGGTGAGCAATGGGGTCTATGGAGCGGGCGGGCGTGTGGTTTTTGGGGCAATGAGCAACCGGCTGGCGGTGACCATTCCGACGGTGGTGCGGAGTGTTAACGGGCCTGGGGTGACGATCATTCAAGGGTATCAGGTGCCGGAAACGTACAATGGTGACAGTGCCATCCGGTGTGCTTATCTGGCCAGCGGTTCCACACTCGCTGGGTTCACTCTCACGAAGGGTGCCACAAGGTCCACGGGCGACTTTTCCCAGGAACAAAGCGGCGGCGGCGTTTGGTGCGCGTCAACATCCGTCGTGGTGTCGAATTGCGTCCTAACATTCAATGCGGCTACCGCTTACGGCGGCGGAGCGTATTCGGGCACGTTGAACAACTGCAGGGTTACGAGCAACTGGGGTGCCTGGGAAGGCGGCGGCGTGAATGCCGGCATCCTGAACAACTGTATCCTGACGGATAACAACGGTGGTCACTACGGCGGCGCGGTATTCGCGGCGATGCTGAACAATTGCACGTTGACGGGCAACTACGCCTGGAATGGCTGCGGGGCGTACTATGGCACGCTCTACAACTGCATCGTCTATTCCAACGAGTGGTCGAACTATGACGCCAGCACGCTGAATTATTGCTGCACGACCCCATTGCCTGGCAGGGGGATAGGTAACTTTACCAATGATCCTGCGTTTCTTGACCTGGCCAGCGGCAACCTGCGCCTGGGAACCAATTCTCCCTGCATCAACGCGGGCAGCGACGCTTATGTAATCGGTGCCACAGACCTGGATGGGCGGCCCCGGGTTGTGGGCAGATCGGTTGATGTCGGAGCTTACGAGTTCCAGCCTGGCGTCAACGGGCCGTTCCTCGGCTGGCTCGATCAGTATGGCCTACCCACGGATGGCTCAGTGGATTTCGCGGACACCGATGGTGACGGCTTGAACAACTGGCATGAGTGGATTGCCGGCACGGTCCCCACGAACCGGCTTTCGGTGCTCCGCATGCTGACACCGGCAGCCGCCGGCACCAACGTCGCCGTGCGCTGGGAAAGCGTCGCCGGGGTGAACTATTTCCTGGAGCGCAGCACCGACCTGGCTGCCTGGCCACGCTTCCAACTGCTGGCGACGAACATTGTTGGCGAGGCCGGAACGACCACCTACACGGACGTCGGCGTTGCCGGGCCTTCCCCGCTGTTTTACCGGGTAGGCGCGGGGAGTTATATTGCGCCTGTCAATCATCCTCAGCCAATGATGGAGAAATAACATGCAGCACAATGAGAAGCATCCTTGCGGGGGTTTAGCTCGCATATTCCATGCTCTGCTGGAAACGCTAACGTCGCATCGCTTGAGGACACGCGGCCTGCGGGAGCGTAACGGCGCGGTTGTAGGCTGCTTGCGCTCACGCGGCGCATGGGGCTGCGACGTGCTCACGCTTGGCCACGAAGTCCGCGCGGCGTTATGCATTGCCTGCCGATAGTAAATCGGGAGCTGCGGGTGGCCGCGCGGAAACGCAGCACGTTCTGGTTGCGGGTCGCGGCGGCGGTGACGGCGATGGTCATCGGCAGCGGTTGCATGGTCTTCAGTCTGTTTCCGGGCCCGCTGCCGTTCCAGATGGGGAGCGTTCTATTCCAGGTGCTGACTTGGCTGTGCCTGGGTGCCGGGCTGTCCGCGGGCCTGTTCTTCACCTCGGATTGCCTGAGCGAGGAAAAGCGCGAGGGCACGCTGGGGTTGCTGTTCCTGACTGACCTGCGGGGCTACGACGTGGCGCTGGGCAAGCTGCTGGCAACCTCGCTGCGCGGCTTTTATGCGCTGCTGGCGGTGTTGCCAATCCTGAGCATCACTCTGTGCATGGGCGGCGTCACGGGGGCGCAGTACTGGAAGAGCGCGCTGGCGCTGGTGAACGCTTTGTTCTTTTCACTGGCGGCAGGCATGGCCGTTTCGGCGGTGAGCCGCGACTCGCAGAAGGCGATGATGGGGACCTTGCTGGTGCTGCTGTTGCTGGCGGTGGGCGGGCCGGTGGCGGACACGACGATCGCCGCGATAAAGCAACGCGGCTTCGAGCCCCTGTGGAGCCTTTCGAGCCCCGGTTATGTGTTGGCGGCGGCCAGCGCCCTGGGCCGCTCCGCGTATTGGAGTGCGCTGGTCACAACCCATTTCCTGGGCTGGGCGCTGCTGGCGCTGGCGTGCGCGCTGGTACCGCACACTTGGCAGGAGAGAAAAAAGGCAGGCGCGGGCCGCAGCTCCGGTTGGGCCTACGCCTGGAGGTATGGCGGGGCGCGGCGGCGTGTGCGCCTGCGCCAGAAACTCATCGGGCGGCAGCCGGTGGCCTGGCTGGCCTGCCGCGAGCGTTGGCAGTCGCTGGGGTTGTGGGCCATTGCCCTGCTCATGGTGAGTGGCTTGCTGGCAACGCTAATCGGCCTGCTGCCGAGGGAGTACTGGATTTTCTGGAACTGGACCGGGGGGCTGTTCATCCTGATTCTCTACCTATGGGCGGCCTCGCAGTCGTGCCGTTTCTTCGTGGAAGCGCGGCGGAGCGGGCTGCTCGAATTGCTGCTGGCCACACCGCTGAACGAAAGGCAAATCGTGGCCGGGCAATGGCACGCGTTCCTGCGGTTGTTTGGCTTGCCCATCCTGCTGCTGCTGGGCGTGCAGTTGGGAGGCTCCACGCTCGCACAGGTGGGAATGCATCGCATGTTTGGGCGCGCCGGCACGATGACGAGCGTAACGGTCACCAATAACAGCGGCAGCATCACCAGCAAGACGGTCGTCGTCAGCTCCACGGTGGCGGTTTCCGGCAAAGCGGGAACAAATGCCGTGGCGGCACCGGTCAGCTTTCAAATGCCTGGCCCCGCCTGGCAGACAACTATAGCGGTGGTGAGTGCCGTGACCTCGGCGCTGACCACCGCCGCCAACTTGTTGGCCTTGTGCTGGTTTGGAATGTGGATGGGAATGACCTCGCGGACCGCGAACCTGGCCACGCTGAAGACACTCCTGTTCGTGCAAGTCATCCCCTGGTTCGCCATGGTTTTTGTGGTTATGATAGTGATGGGGATGGTCATGTCGGGGCTTCTTTTCCGCACGATGTCCCGCAGCGGCTCGGCGCCATTCACCTCGCTCGTCTGGTGGCCGCTATTGAGTGCGGCCCTGACCGCTGCCTTGGCTGTGGCCAAGGACATAGGCTTCATTGTGTGGTCACGGCGGAAGCTGTATTCATCGTTGCGCGAGGAAGCCGCCCGCAGCCTGGGGCAGCCCCGGTATGTGGTGCCACGCCTTTTGCCCGCGGCAGCCGCCCCACCGGTGATCGCCGCGCCACCACAGTAGTCGCAGAATCCCTTACCCTCGGCGGCGGTTCTGAGAGAACTTGCCTTCCTGCCGTTCCCGGGTTTCCGAGCCACGCACGCTGGAGCCCAAGGGCCGGTTGGCGTTGGACAAGTACATTCCCACCAGCGTGGAGCGGTCCGCTTTCGTCTGCCGCGGTTTGAAGAGTCGTCTCCAGCCGTTCACAATTGTGCGTGCCCAGTAGGTCATGTGCGGCGGGATTAAACCGGAACCGGTTGAGCGATGCAACTGCGCTTTTGCTGAATGCGTATTGCGGTGGATCAATTCACCACATTCTGCGCTTTGCCGTGCAGGAAGGCGCGGACGTTTTCCACGGCGATTTTCATGAGGCGCGCGCGGGCAGCGCGAGTGGCCCAGGCCAAGTGCGGGGTGATAAGGCAATTCCGGACGGTGAGCAACGGGTTGTCCGCCCGCGAGGGTTCTGTCGATAGGACGTCCAGGGCGGCGCCGGCGAGGCGGCCAGAGTTCAAGGCGTCGGCGAGGGCGGATTCGTCCACGAGGGGGCCGCGGCTCGTGTTGAGCAGGAAGGCCGTCGGTTTCATCAGCGACAGGCGCTGGGCATTGACCAGGTTCGCGGTTTGGGGCGTGAGCGGGCAATGCAGGCTAACGACGTCGCTTTCGCGGAAGAGCACATCGAGCTCGACGAAGCGCGCGAAAGGCGGAGCGACACCCGCCGTGCGAGCGCAGGCTAGCACCTTCATGCCGAACGCCGCGCCCAGGTCGCCCACCGCCCGGCCAATGCGGCCAAAGCCCACGATGCCGAGCGTGAGCCCATCCAGCTCGATCAGCGGGAAATCCCAGTAACAGAAATCAGCGCTGCGCGTCCAGCGGCCGTCGTGGACGGTTTGGGCGTGATGCCCGACGTGATGCGCTAGTTCGAGGAGTAGAGCGAACGTCAACTGGGACACGGATTTCGTCCCATAAGCCGGCACATTGGTCACAGGTATACCGCGGGCGCGGGCGGCGGCAAGGTCCACGACATTGGTGCCGGTAGCGAGCACGCCGATGTATTTCAGCCGGGGCAGGTTCTGGATGGTGCCGGCGGTCAGCGCCGCCTTGTTGGTTAAAAGGATGTCGGCGTCGGCGGCGCGGCGGAGTAGTTCGGCGGGTGGTGTGCGGTCAAAGATGGCGCACGGGCCGAGGGATTGGAGGTCTTCCCAGCTCAGGTCGCCGGGATTCAGGGTGAAGCCATCCAGGACAACGAGGTTCATGACCGCTTCAAGCGACCTGGGGCAGCACGGTGGTTTCGAGGAAGCCCTCGAGCTTGCTCCGGCGGGTCGGGTGGCGGAGTTTGCGCAGGGCCTTGGCCTCGATCTGNNGCCGACCTCCTCCAGGGTGCGCGGGAAGCCGTCGTTCAGGCCGTAGCGGAGTTCCAGGATCCGGCGCTCGCGCTCGGACAGGCCGTGGAGCACCTCGCCCAGCTTGCCCCGGAGCAGATTGAAGCTGGTGACCTCGCTCGGATTCTCGGCGGNNTTGTCTTCGATGAGGTCGCCGAAATGCGTTTCGTCCGAATCGCCCACCGGCGACTGCATGGAGACGGGCTGCTGGGCCATCTTCAGAACGGCGCGCACGCGTTCGACGGACATTTCCATGTTGTCGGCCAGCTCGTCGGTAGTGGCCTCGCGCCCCAATTCCTGCATGAGCTGCTTNNGCCTGGCGAATCCACCAGGTGGCATAGGTTGAGAACTTGTAGCCGCGCCGATACTCGAACTTCTCGACGCCTTTCATTAACCCGACATTGCCTTCCTGGATCAGGTCGAGGAAGGATTGGCCGCGGTTGGTATATTTCTTGGCGATGGAGATGACGAGGCGCAGGTTGGCCTCGACCATTTGGGTCTTGGCTTTCTGGGCGCGGGCCATCGCGCCGTTCAACCGGGCGCACGCTTCAAGGTACTCGGCGTACGGCATGCGCACGAAGCGCTCAAGGGTGCGGAGCTTGTCTCTTTCTGACTGGATGATCGCCTGCTGGGCGGCGGATTTGCGTTGCTGTTCAAATTCCGCGGCTGCCTGCAAGCCGGCCTGGATCTTCTCTCGGATGTTCTCGGTCACGAGGGTCATTTCATCGAGGACCTTCTGCTTGTAACGAAAGCGGGGATAAGCGGCCTGGAGTTTCCGGTCGAACCGCTTGAACTGGTAGAGCAGGCGCGCGCGCTGGATTCTCCGGCTCGCCTGCTGCCAGGCGCCGAACTTCTCGTCGGCCTGGCGGTCCAGGACGCGGATTCGTTTGACCAGCCGGCGCAAGACCTTGAGATGGCGGGGCCGGCTGGCGACGAACTTGTCGATGATGGCGCGGTCAAACCGTTCCTTCGGCGGCACAGCCAGGAGCTTGTCCGCCATGGCCAGGTGCTCTTTGGCGGCAAACCCAAAGCCGTAAATGATCCGGCGGACATCCCCTTCGGCAGCTTCGATGCGCTGGCAAATCTCCACCTCCTGCTCGCGCGTCAGTAGCGGCACTTTGCCCATCTGGCGCAGATACATCCGCACCGGATCATCCAGAATATCGTAGCGGACGCCTTCTTCCTCATCGTCCGCCTCGGGGCGGCGGCCCCGGTCCACTTCCGCGGCGTCGATGATCTCGATCTCCAGCCCCCGCAGCTTGGTCAGGACCTGGTCCAGGTCCGCGGGTGTGACCATGCCATCAGGCAAGGCATCGTTAAGATCGTCATAGGTCAGGTGGCCCTGCTCCTTAGCCAGGCGCAGCAGGTCTTTGACCTTTTGGGTGAGGTCCAGACCGCCCTGGCTGGTGACCGAACCGAGGGACGGTCGAGCTTCGGCCCCTCGAGTGGCCGGCAAGGCCAACGGCGCATTCGGCGTCCGTGGGGGCCGGCCACGGCGACCGCGGACGGGCGGACGGGAGGGAACACCCGGGGACTTGGGAGTGGCGGCACGAACCCTTTTGCTTGTTTTCCGACTGAACTCTCTAGCGTTCGGCTTCCGCATATTGTCGCACAGCCCACCGGATCGGTTTGGGCGGGTAACGAACCTGGCGCCTTAGCGGCAACCCTGCAAGTTTCCTGAACTTAACCGAGCTCATGAATGGTGGCGGAAGCATACAGATTCATCGATGATCTCAAAGCAATAATCACAACGGCGGTCGCCGATCGGCCACGGCAGGACGTTTTCTGAAAGTCTTCCCTCGGGCGCGTGATGCCGACTATGTTTGATCCGAGTATGGCCGATATCGAGATATTGCCTGATGCGGCGGCGCAGGATCCCTACGCCGTGCTGCGCAATCCGGATGTGCTGCTCTATCTGGTCGGCCGCTTCGTGTCTTCCCTGGGGCAGCAGATGGTCACCGTGGCGGTCGGCTGGGAACTCTACGAGCGGACGCATTCGGCGCTGGCCCTGGGCCTGGTGGGGCTGACGCAGATGCTGCCGATGTTGCTGTTCACGCTGCCGGCAGGACATGTTGCGGACAACCACGAGCGCAAGCGGATCATCGTGCTGATGAACTTGGCGGCTGCGGTGGCGAGCCTGGGTTTGACGCTAATCTCGGCGCTGGGCGCGCCCGTCTTCTGGACCTATGCCTGCCTGTTTGTCGCGGGCACGGCGCGCACGTTTCTCTGGCCGGCCAGCGCGGCCTTTCTGCCGCAACTGGTTTCGCGCCGGGAGTTTCCCCGAGTGGTGGCATGGAGCAGCGGCAGTTTTCAGCTATCCTCGGTAACCGGGCCAGCGGCCGGCGGCGCGCTGATCGCCCTGACCCACCACGCGGCCCCGGTCTATGCGATCAACGCGGCCGCGGCGCTGATTTGCCTCACGCTGATCAGCTTTGTGCGACACAACCATACGGTGGCGCTGAAGGAGAAAATGACGGCGGACACGTTGATCGTGGGCTTCAAGTTCGTGTTCGCCAACCCGATCATCCTGGGCACCATTACGCTGGATATGTTTGCCGTTCTGCTGGGCGGGGCCACCGCCCTGCTGCCCGTTTACGCCAAAGACATTCTCAAGGTTGGCCCCACAGGGCTGGGTTTCCTCCAGGCCGCCTTGCCAGCGGGCTCGCTGCTGTGCGCCCTGGTGGTGGCGCACCGGCCGCCGTTGCAAAAAGCGGGGCGGGCGATGCTGCTGGCAGTAGCGGGATTTGGGGTGGCAACCATTGCCTTTGGCCTTTCGCACTGGTTCTGGTTCTCTTTAATGATGCTCTTTGCCTGCGGCGCGGTGGACAACATCAGCGTGGTGGTGCGGCATACCCTGGTGCAACTTCTCACACCGGACGAGAAACGCGGGCGCGTTTCCGCCGTCAACAGCCTCTTCATTGGCACCTCGAACGAACTGGGCGGATTTGAATCCGGCCTGGTCGCCTACTTGCTCGGCCCGGTCTTCTCCGTAGTCGCAGGCGGGGTGGGCACCATCCTGGTGGTGCTGGCAGTCGCCGCTACCTGGCCGGAGATTCGGAAGTATGGGCGGCTGGACGGGTAGGACTCGGCATTCGCGTCACGCAACTCCCCGACCTGATTCATTCAACGAACTAAGGCCTCACGGCAGCTGCTTTCTGGGAGCGTAATACGGGTCAATGCCCATGATTCTTCGCCCGGGAGTTCTAATTGGCACGGTTCACCGGTTGGCTAACAGCCTGTTGAAATAATGCGTTCGCAGGGGAAAAGCATGCGAATTGGCCAACAAAAGCAGCATGTGCATTTCAAAATATGCTTATTTCGACAGCCTGCTAAGGCGAGCCTTTTGCCCTCTGGCGCATCAGTCAATCAGGTTTCTGGGACCCTTTCAGGCTTCTGGGACTGACCCTTTCTTAAAGCTCAAAATCGGGGCTGCGTCACTCTTAAAGCGCACATCGTCCGTGCTCCGGATGGGACACGCAGGCCACGCAAACACAGAGCTAACCGCGGATGGACACGAACCAACACGAATTAGTTCTTGGATCACAGATTGCCCTGCTCGGCCGCAAGAACCTCACGGTGCCGGTGCAATGCTCCAAATCACGGTCGCGGGGTCGGTTTCGCCGTTGTTGATGACGCCGTTGATCCACATGTCGTTAGCGATGAAGTCATTGGGCGCGTAATAATCGCTGGTGGGGAGCAAGAACGGTCCCACCGCCGGGATATCTTCCGTTCCGGAGAGCGTGTTGGTCCCGGTCGGCAGAGGGCGCGGAAGGATCCCGACTTGCCCCGCGATGGCAGTTCGGGGAGACGAGCTGGATATGCCCCCACTGGTCTCGGTATCAATGGCGTCGACCGCTGCAATAGCGGAGAAACCATAGGTGTTGCTCGTGCAATTAATGCCCAAAACGAAAGTGGATAGTAATGGCACGAGGTGGCCATAGCCGCGGGTCGTTGAGGTTATCAACGACCCGGAGCTCGAATCGTCTTCCACATCAGTTATCCCGAGCTTGCCGGTCGAGGAACCGTCGAAGGTGAATACCCCATCGCTCGCCCGTGTTAGATGAAACGTAACCTTGTTTGCAAAGCGGCTCACGTTGAAACTGAAGCCCGGCGCCGTTGCGAATTGATCCCAGACAAAACTCAGTGTGGCCACCCAGTTGCTCACACTCGCGAAACCGCACGGGTTGACAATGACTGATGTGAAATCCGTCGTGATGCCCATCGCGTTGCTGGCGGTGAGCGTGTAAACGGTCGTGACGGTCGGCGACACGCTGGCACTGCCGCCCGTGACGACTCCCGGCCCGGGAGAAAGTCGGTAGGTCTCGCCCGCTACAGGACACCAGGTCAACGTGCTGGACCCGCCGGAGTTGATCACCGGTGGCGCCGCTTGGAACACGCAACCTCCGCTGCCATTGGTTTGTTGGAGCCGGAAGTAACCGCTCTTATTGGCAAACGGGAATAAAACGACGAACGTGTTGTTCGAAGGGACTACAGCCTGCGTCACCGCCTGCCAATTGGCCGATGAAAGATTCGTCGTGGACATCAATTGCCAGTTCACAAAATTGCTGGGCCACGAAAACCGCAGGGTGGCTGGCGGGACGAGAAATAGCGAAAGCGTCGGCGACGTCGCTTCGGCGGCACACGCCACGGCCAATACGCACAATGAAAGGTAAAAGGGCTTCAAGCTGGACACACGGGTTTAGAACAATTTGCCACGGTGAGTATGACACATGCAATCGCTGTATACAAGTAATATACGCAACAATGGTTGGGACAGCCGATCTGGCTGTTTTTGATATTCTGGATGCTCTTCCCACATCATAGCGTGCGAATGATGCCTAACGGGAAGGTGAGCGATGGCGGCGGACACCAAGCGTCCGAATCTGCAAACACGTGTCGCCCGCCGCCATTCGCTCAACCGAAAAGTTGCTAGTCTTATTCGCATGTTTCAATTTGAAACTGTGGCTCAAAAGCCCGCATACAACCGCGACACCAACAATGAAAGCGTGCTGCACATAGTCGGCAAAACTGGGAACACTCGAATACAAATAAGCGTGCAAAGCAAGTGGCACAAAGGCGGCGCCGACTCCAAACAACAGCATGTCCAGTAAAAGGTGACGCTTAATGTAACGGCCTCCAATAACAGAAACCAACGCGACAACCAACCAGCTCACGAGCCAGATGTGAACAATCAGCCACCACCAATCCAAGCTGTCATGGCCAAACGATGCAACCCAGCGTGCAATGGGCATCAAAAGCCCAAGCTTGGCCCACAAAGGGAACAAAACGCTTTCTGCAAACTGTCCCAACGTAGCACCTGCACAAAACCAAACTATTGAAGGCCAGAATCGCTTCATGACACACAACTAACATCCGGCCTCACTGGCGCGGCGCCAGTGACGTCCGATATGTAAACTGATGCTCATCGCCGCGTCGAGTGGAGGCCGAAGTGTGCGCCTGACATGGGCGTGA
>PLZQ01000241.1 GCA_003152225.1 Limisphaerales bacterium
GCCGGCTTGGGCGGCGGCAACGACGAACGCGAACAAACGCTTAACGCCTTGCTAGTCGAGATGGATGGATTCGACACACAGGAAGGCATCATCATCATCGCCGCAACGAACCGGCCGGATGTCCTTGACCCGGCACTGTTGCGGCCAGGCCGCTTCGATCGCCAGGTCACCGTGAACCTGCCGGACGTGCGCGGCCGGGAAGCCATCCTGAAGGTCCACGCCAAGAATGTGAAGCTGGCGCCCGCGGTTGACCTTTCAGTCATCGCGCGGGGCACGCCGGGTTATTCCGGCGCGGAGCTGGCCAATCTGTTGAACGAAGCCGCGTTGCTGGCAGCCAGCACGAACAAGAAGGCCGTTGGCATGATAGAACTGGAGGAGGCCCGCGACAAGGTCCGCTGGGGCCGCGAGCGCCGCAGCTTGGCCATGACCGATGAGGATAAGAAGTTTACGGCTTGGCACGAGGCCGGCCATGCGCTCGTCAATGTCGTGCTGCAGCACACGCATCCGCTGCACAAAGTCACGATCATTCCTCGAGGCCAGGCGCTCGGTTCGACCATGTCGCTGCCGAAAACGGATGTGCTCAGCCGCCGCCGAAAAGAGATGCTGGACATGATTGCGATGATGATGGCCGGTCGGATCGCGGAGGAAATCGTTTCCGGCGACATCTCCAGCGGCGCGGCGGGGGACATTCAGCAGGCTACGAACATGGCGCGGGCAATGGTTACCCAATGGGGCATGAGCGACCGGTTGGGTATGGTGCAGTACGGGGATGATGACGAATATGTTTTCCTTGGCCGGGAGGTGTCGCGCGCCAAAGTCTATAGCGAATTCACCTCGCAGGAAATCGACGGTGAGGTCAAGCGCATCATCGACAATGCGTACAAGATCGCCAAAGACATCCTTACGACCAATCTTGACAAGCTGGAGCTGATCGCCAAGTCGCTGCTGGAATACGAGACGCTCGATGGGCAACAGGTCGAGGAGATTGTTCGCACAGGCAAGCTCACCGCGCCGCCGCCGCCACCACAGGTTGAGCCACCGCTGGGCGCGCCAGCGGGAACCCCGTTGCCGGAAAATCCGACGAAACCGGCTCCGCCTAAGCTTCCTGGCCTGGGGACCCCAGCCCCGGCGACCGCCTGAAGCGCGTCCTCACATGCCGCCGCAGGCCGCCTGCTGATTCACCTTACAAACAATCCGCGAGTTGCGCGGATTGTCGCTCATTGCCTTCTTCTTGAGCGGGGCCGCGGTGTTCTTGGCCCTTGAGGTCAGCTCTTGATTCGGGTTAATTCGCGAAATTCGCGAATACTAATTGCAATTCCTCGTTCGACATTTGGTTATCCACTCTTTAGCGTAGGGCGCATGATTATAGCGCCTTCACTGCTGGCCGCGAATTTCGGCCGGCTTGCCCGCGAAGTCGAACGAGTAGATGCCTCGGGCGCCGATTGGCTGCATCTGGACATCATGGACGGCCATTTCGTGCCGAACATTTCGTTTGGTCCGGCGGTGGTGCGGACCGTGCGGCCGCTCACGAGGCTGTTCTTCGACGTGCACCTGATGTGCTCGAAGCCCGAGATCCTGTTGGAGCCGTTCGCCCAGGCGGGCGCGAATCAGATCAACATCCACGTCGAGCTGGGCGAGGCCGTTACTCCGCTGCTCTGGAAGATTAAGTCGCTCGGCAAGAAAGTAGGCCTTGTGGTCAATCCTCCCACCTCCATTACCATGGCCCAGCCGTACCTGGACCGCATCGATTCGCTGCTCATCATGACGGTAAACCCTGGCTTTGGCGGACAGTCTTTCATCTACGAAACGCTGCCCAAGATCCAACAGGCCTACGCCTGGCGGCGGGAGAAAAGCCTCGCCTACCACATCGCCGTGGACGGGGGAGTTGACTTCAAGACCGCGCCCGAGTGTGCGCACGTCGGGGCCGATGCGTTCATCAGCGGCACCGCCCTTTTTGGCCGGCCCAACCTGCGCGCCGCAGTGAAGAAAATGCGCACGATTGTGGAAAGCGCTGGCTCTAGAGTCTCCTGCCCCCGAGCCGCGAACGGGATGGACCGCGAGCCGGCCTTAAGCCCCCGACTTTCTTAGTATGAGCATAAAGTTCGGGACAGACGGTTGGCGGGCGATCATCGCGGAAGAGTTTACGTTTGGCAATGTCGAGCGCGTCGCTCAGGCGACGGCCGACTACTGGGCGGCGAATCTCGTCGCCGGCACAGAAAGAAAGGTCATCGTTGGATACGACCGGCGGTTTCTCTCGGACGCGTTTGGCCGGCGCACCGCTGAGGTGTTCGCCGGCAACGGTTTCCAGGTCGTCCTGACGCCTTGCCCGACGCCTACGCCCTCGGTTTCCTACGCGGTGAAAGATCAGCACGCGATCGGTGGCGTAATGATCACCGCCAGCCACAATCCTCCCGCCTTTAACGGCTTCAAACTCAAGTCGTATTTCGGGGGATCGTCGGAATCATCTACCTGCCAGGCGGTGGAGAAGCTCTTGGACCACAATCCAGTCAGGGCCAAATCCCTGGCCGAGGCGGTCAAAGGGAAGCAAATCAGAATCAAGGATGTCCGGCCCGCCCACTACGCCGCACTGAAACGGCTCGTGGACTTCAAGCTCATCGCCAAATCCAAGCTGCGGTTTGCCCATGAAGCGCTGTTCGGCGTGGGCGCGGGCTGCTTCGAGGAACTGCTGGCGGGCACGACTTGCCGAGTAACGACGTTGAACGGCCAGCACGACGTGATGTTCGGCGGCATTAACCCGGAACCGGTGAAACAAAACTACGGGCGCAGTGCCGCGTTTCTTAAGCAGCACCCGCACGACATCTGCCTGGTGACGGATGGCGACGCGGATCGCGTGGGTGGCATGGATGGCCGAGGCAATTATCTCACTACCCACCAGCTTATTTGCTTGCTGCTGCACCATTTCATTGTCAACCGGAAGGGCAGGGGACGGGTCGTGAAAGCGCTGACCACCACGTCCATGATGGACAAAATGTGCGAGGCCTATGGACTTGAACTCGTTGAGACGGGCGTTGGGTTCAAGTACATCGCCGCGGAAATGATCAAAGGCGGGGTGTTGCTGGGGGCGGAAGAGAGCGGCGGCATCGGGTTCCCTGGCCATATTCCCGAGCGTGACGGCATCGCTGCGGGCCTGATGCTGCTTGAGCTGCTGGCGACCGAGCGGGTCCCGGTGAACAAGCTCCTTGCGAACCTGGTGAAGCAATTCGGGCCGCACCACTATGGGCGCATTGATACCCATTTCCCGCTCGAAAAGCGCGGGGCCCTGATGGAATTTCTCCAAAAGAACCCGCCGGTCAAGTTGCTGCGCTCGCCGCTGGCCGACGTGAAGACCTACGACGGCGTCAAGTTTGTCGCCCAGGATAGCTCTTGGCTGATGCTGCGCGGCTCCGGCACGGAACCGATTCTGCGCATCTATGCCGAAGCAAAATCCGATGCCGACGCGCGGAAATTGCTGCAGGCAGGGATGCGCTTGACCCGGCAGGTCTAGTGCGCTGACGCAACCAAATCGAGCAACCCGCGCACGAGCGTTGCCAGGCGACCAAACGGCGGCCAGCGGCTATTTCTTCCTGCCCTCATCGACCTCGTAATAGTCGAACAGCGTCAGCAGATCATGGCGGTGCGCCAAGCCGCTTTGAGCCTTGTAGTGTTCAAGTTCCTTCGTCGTGCCATCCGCTTCGTCGCGCCAGCCGCGTTTGCTCATGAAGGAGTTCCAGAACAGGAACTCTTCGTCGTTCGGCTGGCGGCCCTTCGCAAAACAACATTGCAGAATCTGCTCGTCGGTTCCGCCCTGCAAGACCCGCTCGCGCAACGCGGCGTAATCCACCCTCAGAAAACGGCTGCAACGCCCGTCGAATCCGATGGACAGGTTCTTGTGATAATCGGGCGGCAGCCTCCCGGCGGCGTGCAGTCGAATTTTGTGTAACATGCGTGCGAAGTAAACGATCCCGCCTACCTCGTCGTAGGCGCTGCGCGGGTATGCCTTCGCCGCACTCTTTGAGATTAGTTGCTGCTGTCGCCCGGTGCGCTTCCGCTTCGCGTTTGCTGGCATCCGCAAAAGGTGGAATTGTCGCACCGCCGGCACAACGAGAATATCCCTGACGCCATGCATAGCCCACGCCGTTTTGCGTTGGGCGGCGACGTACGCTATCTTGCGCGATTCAAATGAGCAAAAAGGTCCTGCGCGCATTGGCGTGTCTCGTGCTTGTGACCGCCCTGGCGTTGTGGGTGGCCACCGGCGCCAACCGTGGGTGGACGAAAACGACCGTCCCAGTGAAGAAGACGGACGAAGTGACCGGCATCACGGTTGACGATTATCAGAAGCGCTTTGTGCCCGGCGTCGATTTTCTTGGAGCAGCCCTTGTGGGAGCGGGAATCCTGGCCGGGGCTTCGTTCCTTTTCCGCAATAAACAAACTCAAACCTCAACCTGGAAAGAACAACCAAATCGCACATGAAGACCAAACTTGTCCTCCTGATCGCACTCGGCAGTCTCGCCGGCACCGCGTTTGTCGCATCGCAAACCTTCGACTTCAAAGACCCCAAAGGCGTGAATAACGCCGTCTTCAAGCTTGATGCGCCATTGGAGGCCCTCAGCGGCAATGCCACCGGCATCTCCGGCACGGTCACGTTCGACCCGGCTGACCCCTCCGCCGCCAAGGGCAAGATCATCGTCGCCAGCTCATCCCTGCACGTGAGCAATCCCATGCAGCAGCAACACCTGCTCAGCGACAAATGGATGGACGCCGCCAAGTACCCGGAAATCTCATTCGAGGCCAAGGAACTCAAGAACGTAAAGACCAACGGGGACACCACCACGGCGGAGGTTGCCGGCACATTCACGCTCAAAGGCATTTCGAAGGAGATCACGGTGCCGGTGAAATTCACCTATCTGAAAGACAAACTCGGCCAGCGCGTCCCGAACCAGAAAGGCGACCTGCTAGTCATCCGCGCCAACTTCAGTATCAAGCGCAGTGACTTCGGCATCATGCCGGGGCAGATGGAAGAAAAGGTATCGGACACCATAGACCTGACGCTCAGCATCGCCGGCGCCTCGCCGCGGTGATGTTGGCCTACTCATGTACGAGCCGTTTCTCCGGCCCTGCTGCAGCCTGGGTGGGGCTGGCGCATTTTGGCACTGCTGGTAGGGCGCGTCACTCCGTGCGCGCCATGGATTTCCAGACCGAGTTGAATTCAGCTTGGTTTTTCGTGTGGCCGACGCCGCGTAAGGAGTGAGGCGCCCTATCAGTGTCGCGCGGCGCTACGAAGCGGGGGATGTCAAAAAGCGCCCGGGCGGG
>PLZQ01000257.1:0-141 GCA_003152225.1 Limisphaerales bacterium
CCGAGTTTTCGGGGAAGCGGCCGGCGACCGCTTGTTGGAATGCGTCCACGTCATAGATCCCTTTGCCAATAAACGACCCCTCCTGGAACACATCCTGATAGACGTCCGAAACCGCACGCGTGTAAGGGTCAATCCCGACGT
>PLZQ01000257.1:231-2840 GCA_003152225.1 Limisphaerales bacterium
CCCGCCGCGAAGCAGGGCGTTGAACTCAGTCAGTTTGCCCCGCTTGCGTTCATAACCCATCCACAGGCCTTCGACTGGGTTCCAACGGCGGGGCCGGTGGAATAGAAAAAAGATGCTCGGCCGGTCGGACCGATATTTCGCATTGAGCACTTCGACACCCGCCTGCGCGAGCCGAATCAGCGATTTGTCTTCTGGCAGGGTCTCCTCCGGCGCGTCCTGGAAATCGGTCAGCAAAGCGAAATAAAGATGCTTGTCCCGGTTCGCCAGGTAATGAATCTCCAAACTTTCGACCAGCCGGGCGACCGCTTCGGAGCTGGTCAACAGGGTGGGCACGACCACCATGGTCTGGCACTCGGGCGCGATGCCGGCGGAGTAATCCAAGCGCGGCAGCAGGCGAGGTTTGACCAAAAGGGTGGAAAGCCAATTCATCAACGCGACGGCCATTTGACTGGCACAAAGGAGGAAGACGAGCGTGAAGAAAGCCAGCTTCCAGCCCTGCGCCCCGACCGCCAGCGCTGGCTGGATTAACCCAAGAGTTCCCAACGCCGTGAGCGACAAAACTCCGCCCGCATAGAAGGCCAGCGGAAAGCGGTGGATGCGCCGTTGCATGGCTGTTTGCCAGGGCTGGCGCGCCTCTGCCGCGCGTTCCAGCGCAGCCCGGCCTTTGCCAATCAGGTAAAAGCCCACATGGGCGGTCCGGTCCTGAATGCCTTTTTCCCCGGCGCTGGTTTCGGCCAGTTGGATGGCCTTTTGCGCCACCTCCGACTCCTGGAGCCGGCTGTGGCGGGAAATGGCCTCGACCGAATGGCGATAGCGATCGCGGGTGAAGAAATCCATCTTCCCGTAAACCTTGGCGGGGTCGAGGCGCAGCGTCCGATCGACCTGGCTCATGGCCTCGACAAACTCGCGCCAGTCCAAGGCGCCCAGGAAGCGCAGACTGTTGATGGTGTGACTGACGGAGACCTGGTCGGCGGCCTGGTTCTGGCTTTCGAGGCGGACCAATTCCTCGATGGAAAGTCCCTGGTCCGCGAGCCGGTGCTCCAGCCAGGTCCGCGCCAGGTTCATCGCCGGGCCTTGGCGGGACAGGCGTTGCGAGAACTCCGCCACGAAGGCGCTGGACAAGGGCAGGGTGGACTGCGCCATGTCGGCCACCACGACGACGAGATGAGAGGGACGCTTCTCCGCCATATCCTGCAAGCGCTGGACCCACAGGTCAGCCAAGTCGCGATCATGCCGTCCGATCGTCAGGCGGGTAGTGACCCGGCGCAGGTTTTCAATCAACGCCAGCCGGAGCATGATCGGAATGGCCCACAACTCGCCCAGCTTCAGGGTTGATACAGTTTGGTAAGCCGCGACGAAGGCGCGCAGCGGTTCGGCATCAATCTGCGCATCCACGTGCGAAATCAATTCGAGCACGAGGTCATAGACGCGCGGCAGCCCGGCGGAGGGACCCGACCGGAGGCGGGGCAGTTCACGGCTGTAACCCCGAGGCAGATGCCGGCGGGCCATCTGGATTTGCTCCTCAATCAAGTAGAAATTATCGAGCAACCACTCGGCGGCGTGGGTAGCGCGCCGCGTCTGGTCCACCGACTGCGTCGCGCGGTTGTAGGCTCTCAGTATCTGTTCATTTTCACCCAGCCGTGCGAGCAATTGGTTGGCACCCCGTTGCGCAACGACCGAGTGGTTTTCGGCCAGGGCCCTGGCATGGTGGACCAGTTGTTCAAGGCTGAATACCTCCGCGCGCAACGGCGCTTCATTGGAGGAGGTGCGCGCCTGCACATACTCAGTCACTCGTCTGAGCAAAGTTTCCAGCCCGATCTTTTTCCCGGACACAGTATTCACAATGAAATGGCTACGTTTCGGTCATGCTGCGTTCAACAAGGGACGTGAGGGCAGCCCGGCGGCTGAAACCGGCAGGGGAGGTGGAGCAGGTCTTGGCGGTGCGGGTGACGGGAAAGGATAGCCAACGTCACTTTTCGGACACCGCGCTCGGCACTCCTTCATCCGGCACCAGCGTCCATTTGCTGTCTGGATTGTACTCCTTCATCGTCCCCGCAATCCGGGTAGTCTTTGCGCCAAAATTGCGCTGAAACACTTTGCCGTCCTGGTTGACGATAAAGGTCATGATGCCCGACTGGTCCCAGTGCTCCGGATAAGCCACCAGGGCGAATCCCCCGGTCAAGTTGCCGTTGCTCAGGTAATCCATCTTCCCACCGGGCGCGGCCTTGCCTTGCCGGGTCAGTATTCTGAAATAATAACCGTGAAACGGATGCGGACCCGCGCCCTTATGATTGCCGTAACCCTCCGCATGAGCTTCCGCCACCAAAGGTCCGAATGGGCTGGCCGGTTCGTTCTCCGCGGCCGGCCAGTAAAGGCCATCCTTCTTCCCGAGCGTGCTCTTGAATTTCCGCGCGTACTTCGTGCCTCCGCCCCCGTCCGGGTTCGCGCTGGCGTACTGCCGCTGCGCGGCCACATACGCCCGGCAAACGCCAACAGCGTGGAGTTCGTCCTTCCCGATGTGCCGGTTGATGATCTCTTGCTTGCCCGCCGCCGTGTCAAAATGCCATTGCCCGTCCGCTTTCATCAGGGGAACCGCCATTGGGTAGTTG
>PLZQ01000268.1 GCA_003152225.1 Limisphaerales bacterium
TGGTCTGCCTGATTCCCACCACCATTGGCGGTTTGCTGAGCGCCATCGGGATCGCCGGCATGGATCGCGTGCTCCAACGCAACGTCTTGGCGATGAGCGGACGCGCGGTCGAGGCCGCGGGAGACGTGGACGTGCTGTTGCTCGACAAGACCGGCACCATCACTTTGGGCAACCGCATGGCGAGCGCGTTCATCCCCGCGCCGGGTGTGCCGCCGGAACGCCTGGCCGATGCCGCGCAACTGGCGTCCCTCGCGGACGAGACGCCGGAAGGCCGCTCCATCGTCGTGCTCGCCAAGCAACAGTTCAATCTCCGCGGCCGCGAGATCGCCGAGCTACACGCCCAGTTCGTGCCCTTCAAGGCCCAGACCCGGATGAGTGGCGTGGACTTCTCCGACGAAGCGAAGTCTGGTTCTCCCGTTCGCAGCATCCGCAAAGGCGCGGCTGACTCCATGCGCACCTATGTGGACCAATTGGGCGGCAAGTTTCCGCAAGCCGTCAGCCAGGCCGTGGATGAGATCTCGCGTTCCGGCGCCACTCCCCTCGTCGTGGCCGAGGGTTGTGAGGTCCTGGGCGTGGTGCAACTCAAGGACACGATCAAGGGCGGCATCAAGGAGCGCTTTGCGCATCTGCGCAAGATGGGCATTCGCACCATCATGATCACCGGCGACAACCCGCAGACGGCCGCCGCCATCGCCGCCGAAGCGGGCGTGGACGACTTCATCGCCCAGGCCACGCCGGAAATGAAGTTGAAACGCATTCGCTCGGAGCAGGAAGCCGGGCACCTCGTCGCCATGACCGGTGACGGNNACCCCACCAAGCTCATCGAGATCGTAGAGATCGGCAAGCAGCTCCTCATCACGCGCGGCTCCCTCACCACCTTCAGCATCGCCAACGACGTCGCCAAATACTTCGCCATCGTTCCCGCCATGCTGATGGTCACGTTCCCGGCCATTGCGCCCCTCAACGTCATGGGCCTGCACAGCCCGACCAGCGCCATCCTGAGCGCCGTCATTTTCAACGCCCTCATCATCGTCGCGCTGATTCCACTGGCGCTACGCGGCGTCAAGTACACCCCCATCGGCGCTCTCGCCATGCTTCAGCGCAACTTGCTCATCTATGGCTTGGGCGGCGTCATCATCCCGTTCATCGGCATCAAGCTCATAGACGTCCTCATCACCACCCTGAAGCTCGTCTAAGCAGAACGCCAGCCCATTTATCTTTTTAACCCCTTTAACTCATTTAATTCCTCCCACTCAAATATATGAAAGCATTCCTTTCCGAACTCCGCCGCGCCGTCTTCGCCACGCTGGCGCTGGCCGTCGTCTGCTGCGGTCTCTATCCGCTGGTCGTGTTTGGCATAGGCCAAGTCCTCTTTCATGACAAAGCCAACGGCAGCCTCATTGTCGATGCCGGCGGCGTGGTCCACGGCTCCCGTCTAATCGGGCAGCCCTTTACCGCCGACAAATACTTCCATCCGCGCCCATCCTCGGCGGGCAACGGCTATGACCCCACCAGCTCCGGCGGCAGCAACCTCGGCCCGACTTCGCAGAAGTTGCGCGACGCCATCGCCCAAAATCTCGCCGATTACCGCACTCAAAACGGCCTGGCGACCAACGCCCCCGTGCCTGCGGACGCCGTCACCAGCTCCGGCAGCGGCCTCGACCCGCATATCAGCTCGGAGAATGCCCGCCTCCAGGCCGACCGCGTCGCCAAGGCCCGCGGCCTGACACCCGAACACGTGCGCGAACTCATCCTGCAAAACACCGACCACGCCTCCCTGGGTATTCTGGGCGATCCGGGCGTGAATGTCCTGACGCTGAACCTGGCGTTGGACGAGATGGCAACTGGAAATCGGTGAATAATGCAGAGGACCAAATATGAAGCCGAAAAGAATCCTGGTGCCAATTGACATCGCGAGGTGCCCTCTCGAAGTGTTTACCCGCGTTAACGCCTTTGCTGGCCAGCCGGGCGTCACGATCGTCCTGCTTCACGTGCTGACCGTGAAAATTGCCGCGGCAGACAATCGTGTCTTTGAGGAGCTTGGCCGGGAAGCCGGCTGGTACCTGGAACGACTGGCTCGGAAACACGTGCATCCAGACGCCTCCATCCGCATTCACGTACGCATCGGGAAGCCGGCAGACGAGATCCTTGCGGAAGCCAAAGCTGAAAACGTGGATTTGATCATCCTGCCCACTTTTGGCGGCTCGCTTTGGAAACGCGGGGCTTCGTTCTGGAAACGCCTCGTCGCCCCCATTTTCCCTGGCGTAATCGTCGAGAAACTGGCTCGGAATGCCCCGTGCGTAGTGTTTTTCATGCACGCGGAATCCTGGTTCAACTGCGAGGAGAGGTGGGGCCGCCCCGGGAACGAAATCAACGCGCCATTGGACCATCTGGATCGAGCTTCGGAAAGGGAAACCTCTCCCGTATTGCTAACCGAAGATGCATGGGCTTCTACGCGCGAACAGCACCGCGCCGCCGCCTAACACAACTTGCTTTCCTGCGAAAAGGGACTGCTATTCCGACAGTATCGGACGTTCTTCAACACTAACGAAAGGAGCATGATACATGAAGATGCTTAAATGCATTATTGTCGTCGCCTGCTATGCGCTCGCGGCAAGATTCACCAACATATCTCTGCACGCTGGCGAAAATGCACCGGCAGCGCCACCGGAAAACAAGGATACCCAGGAAGCAAAGCCGTCGGCAGCTACGCCTCCGGCAGAGACTGAAAATAAACCGCCGCCTGCGGCCGCGCCGACGCCAGGGCTCTTGATGACGGCTTTGGGCGAGGCGGGAATAGCCGCTCCTTTGACTAAAGCCGGGATCAGCATCTACGGCTATGTCGAAGGCGGCTACATGTATGACTTCACCGCGCCGAGCGGTAACGCTGGCCCAACTTACATGGGATATAACAACTTCAAGAACACGGCCATCCTTGACAAGGCCAGTTTGAACGTCGAGCGCACGGTCGATCCGACCAAAAAGGCGTTTGACGTGGGCTTCCGTGTGGAAGGCATCTATGGTGCGGATGCTGCGTTCATCCATTCGAACGGGATGATGGATTCACAGACGGGTCGCAATCAGTGGGACCTTCTCCAGGCTTATGTGGACGTGACCTTCCCCAACTTGCCGGTGCGACTGCGCGTGGGCAAATGGATTGAGCTGGCCGGCTTCGAGCAATTCAGCGCCAACATCTACGGGGCCTTCGGTGACCCGGCCAGGGCGCTCTATTCTTATAGTTACCAGTTTCTCTACGCCGAGCCGGGCACGCAAACGGGCGCTTTGCTCACCTACGTGCTCAACCCCCAGTGGACGCTTGACGCCGGTTTCACGCGCGGCTGGAACCAGTCCACGCGCGACGCCAACGATGCTCTGGACTTCTTAGGCCGTGTGACCTTCACGCCCAGCGACAAGACTTCCATTATTTTCGTGATGACGGAAGGCCCGGAGTTCCCGACGGGCGCCGGACGGAATCTGCCTCCCGGCGACAACCGCGACTGGTGGACTGCCTTGGACTTGGTTATCACCCAGAAGATAACTGACAAATTGAGCCTCGGCTTGGGCTTTGACTACGTCGAGACTCCGCACATCCCCGGCTTACTGGGCGGGGCCAAGCAGTGGGGCGGTGTGGCTGGCTACGTCAGCTACGCGCTTGATCCGCACTTCACACTGAACACCCGGCTGGAGTGGTATAAAGACGCCGCCAATGGCTTCTCCACCGGTGCGGCCGTCAGCGCCGACTACTACGCGGCCACTTTGGGCGTGGCCATCAAGCCGTTCCCAAACAACAATATCCTCTCGCACTTGCTGGTTCGACCGGAAGTTCGCTACGACTACGCTGACCAACCGGTCTTCGCCAGCGGCGAACACAATCAGTTGATATTCAGCGTGGACGCCCTCTTTACCTTCTAGGAGCAGCGTCGGTGTCGTTGCTTCTCGGAGGTCCAAATCTTGAGCGCTTGTCCCTCTTAAATCCTTAAGCCGCCCCAAGGGGTGGCCGTTGAGAGACTGATTTTCCGCTTGAATCGGGGCGGCGGACGGCCGAGGCTTGCTTCAACCGATCATGGAAAACCTGCTTCGGCATCGGCCTCGACCCCCATATCACCTCGGAGAACGCCCGCATCCAGGCCGACCGCGTTGCCAAGGCCCGCGGCCTGAATCTCGAAAAGGTGCGCGAACTCATTCAGCAATACACCGATCCCGCTGACCTCGGCTTCCTGGGCGACCCCGGCGTCAACGTGTTGCGCCTGAATCTAGCACTCGACGCAATGGTGGGGGGTGAGCATCGAACTGCAATGGCTGGTTCACGCTGAGGTTTCCCAGGCTCAATGGCCGCTAAATCGGCAATACTTGTAGCCAGCCGTAGCCTCGAGGTAGCCTGAGGGTAGCTTCAGGCCTTGTCATTACCCACATCAGGAACGGCCTTTGTTGAGGGCAACTGATGGTGAAAGTTGGGCTGACGCTTGGAAACCCCGTTAGCG
>PLZQ01000449.1 GCA_003152225.1 Limisphaerales bacterium
GCTGAACACGGCGGATCCCGGGACGGTGACGCGAGCGACCCGCAGGTCGGTGGCGATGATGTTCAAAGGAGCGGCGGCATAGGCCGTGTTGTTATCCTTGCGCAGCTCAAAAAGTTGATTGCCGCTGTCCAGTTGGATGCCAAGGTAGCGCGGACCGAGCCCGACCGATGGGACGATGACGTTTTGGGTGACCGTGATGAAGGCGCCCGCCGCGAGCCCGGACGCGCCCGGGTCGAAGGTGCCAGCGCCGAGCGTTTGCGCATTAGAACCGTCGGCGTTCGTGGACATAAGGACGGCATTTTGCCAGGCGCCCAGGGCAGGGCCGGGGCCGATGTTGGTAATAGCGAACCTGAGCGGTATGAGGTCGCCGGGTTGGGCGGCCGCCGGCGTGCTGACGTTGCCGGCGACGAGGTCCGGCGCGGCAAGCGTGGCGAAGATACGGTCGCTGGAAACGGCGGTATTGCCGGCAGCATCGACCGAGCGGACGCGGAAATGATAGGGGGTGCCGGCAGTGAGGCTGCTGAGGGCGATGATATGTTGGGTGCGCAGGAGCGCGGAGCTGTTGGTGGTTCCGTAAGCGGAGGTTAAACCGAACTCGACATGGGACTGGGCTGGCTCATCGGTGGTCCAACTCACCGTCGCGGAGACGACACCCGTCGAAACGGTGATCCCGGTGATGAGCGGCGGCGTGAGGTCAACGAGCTGGTATTCGGCGACGAACGCCATGTTGGTGGGGTCAGTCGTAGCAAAAGTCTTGAGAAAACTAGTGTTGGTGCCGAACAGTGAACCGTTCAGGGTGAACTGCTGGAAGGCGTAAACACTCGGTGCATTAGTGACCATGGCTGGGGCCGAGATTATCGCGCTTTGGCCGTTGCTGTAGGTGCCGGCGCCGGCGACGGTAACCACGCCCGGCGGCGCGGTTGTGGTGGTCACGACGTGGAACAGGTTCGCCTCGGCGTAGTTGGCGACGAAGAAGCGATTGCTATACACGACGGTGACCAGGGTAGGGCTGGTGCCGACGACAACACTATTCTCGGTCCAATTGCCGAACTTGTAACCGAAGACTGGTTGGGCAGTGAGGGAGTTGGTGGTGCCCCAAAGCTGGGTGGCGGCCCCATTGACGGAGCCAGCCAGGGGCGGGTTGTTGGAAGCGGTGACCTGGAACGACGGCAGGGCGAACACCGCCGTGAGACCGAGGTCCTGGTTAATGTTAAAGGTATAACTGGAGCTGGCGCTGCGGATAATACCGGCCTCGATCCAATTGACGAAATAATAGGGGGCTTGGCTGGTGTTGGGGGTGGCCGTGACGGTAACCGAGGCACCGTCGGGATAGGAGCCGGCGCCCGAGACCGAGCCGCCCTGGGGTGGGGCTGCGTCGAGCGTGAGCGTGTCGAACCTGGTAATGGCGAAGGCGGCGGTGATGGTATTGGCCTCGGCACTAGCATGGCTGACCTGGTTGTACTCGAAGATCTGTTGCGAGGAGTCGGTGGTCAATTCCAGGAGGTATTGTCCGGGGGCGGAGGTGGTGAAAGAGTCCTGGTGCGAGACCGAGGCGTTGGTACCGAGGGAGTTGGTGACCGCGTAGGTCTGGTCAAAGACGGTCGTGGCCGTGGTTTGGTTACGCACACGGAGACGCTCATTAAAACTGCCCGGCGTGGCGGCCAGGCCGCGATTGAAAGTATCCCACGTAACGGTGTAGATATGGGAGGGGTCGGGGCCATTAAGATGGAAGTTTTCGATGACGAGGTCCGGATAATTGGCCAGGGCAATGTTGAGTGGGGTATCGGTGGCGGTTTCGTTATCACCCTCGAGGATGAACTCGTTGANNTTGATAGGACGACGCGATCGAACCATGTGCCGACCTGGGTGGCGAGCGAACCGACGTTGGCGACAGTGTAGGCAAAGGTAAAGGCGTCGCCGCTCTTAAGGCCGGTGGTGACCGGGATGGAGAGCTGTGTGACCTGCAGGTTGGGGAAGCTGACGGCGGTGGTAGGCACGACGAGGACATCCAGGATGTATTCGCTCATGAGGCTGCCGGAATCGGCGGTGGCGCGGACGGCGGCATAATAGGTGCCGGTCTGCGTGATCTGCACCTCGGCCACGGCGTCGGATGGACGGCCGCTGCCGGCTTCGGGAATGTACGTATTGGCCGCATTGTAAACACTCACGACCGAGATGAGAGGGCTGCTGCCCGGCTGCCGGGTCTTGAGGAAGATGGTTTTGCCGGCCTGGATGGTGCCGAGATTGAAGTAGTCGAGATCGCTCGAGACGAGGATGGTGCCGGCCGCTGAGGCAGTCGCGTTGGTCGCATTCGTGGTGAACGTGAGGGTGTTGGCGGAGCCGATGCTGTCGTTCGGCTCGCGCTCGACATCGAGGCCGCCACGGTACAGCGAGGCGCGGAGGCGATATTCGCTGTAGTATCCGTAATACTGGTTGACGCGGACGGTAAAGGTGCCGGCATTGGTGAGCACGAGAGGATCGGTTTGCAAGAGCCCATTGTTGGCGGCGACGACGTTTAAGATTTGTGCGCCGGAGGGGTTGTAAATGATGTACTGCAGGCCGCTATTGCCGGGGTTGCCTGGTATCTGGGCGGCGAGAACAAAGACATCGCCGGCCTGGGCATTGAAGCTCCAGTAATCGACGTCACCGGAATTGGCGAGGTAGCCGCGACCGCCGCCGGAGAAGAGGTTGGGCTGGGTGCTGGTGATGGGCAACGCGGTGGCGGTGGCGCTGGTGTTGTTGGGTTCGATCTCGGTGCTGAGGCCCGCGGCCTGGGCGATGGTGAACTGCCTGACGTAAGCGGCGGCCATGGCGTTGCCGGCGCGGTCCTGGAGATTGGTGCGAGCGGTGAACCGATAAGCGCCGGGCTGCAGGGCGCCGGCGGCGACCGCATAATTGGCGGTAAGGCCGGAACTGTAGGCGGACTGGAGCGTAATCGGCTGGAGAACGTCATCGACGGTGTCGAACAGGCCGTCGGGCCCGGACGAGCGCAGGTCATAGCTGTTCGGATTGTTTACACTGGGAGGGAGCATGTCTTCGGAGAAGTTAAGTGAGAGGGCGCTGAAGAGCGAACCCAGCGAACTGCCCTCGGGGGGGAGCGTATCGCCCGTGATCGTCGGCGGCACCGTATCGAACAGATCGATGCTCAGCAGGTATTGCGAGAACAATCCTTCTGTGCCCGACTGCGCCCGGATGCGGGCGTAATATTGGCCGGCCTGCGCCGCGGGAACGCTGTAAGTGAGATTGGTCGTGCCCGCCGATTCCGAGGCAACGACGGTCCCGGCGCTG
>PLZQ01000233.1 GCA_003152225.1 Limisphaerales bacterium
CCATGATGCGTTTTTCAAAGGCATAAGGCACCCGATCGCCCGGCGGGTTGGCCCGGGCGGCGGCGATTAGTGTATGTTCCTGTTCGGCAAGGTTCATACAGCCTGCAATCTTTCAGACGATTCGCGTTTAGTTGCGGTTACAGATACTTCTCTTTGGCGATTCTTGACAAAACCTTGCGCATCTCGGCCCGCGCCCGGAAGGCCCGCACCTTGACCAGCGGCACCGACCAGCCGGTAAGCTCGGCGACTTCCTTCACCGACCGTTGCTCGATCTCCTGCAGCGTAATGACCAGCCGGGCGGCGGGTGAAAGCTGCTCCAGCACGCGCGTGATCAACTGCCGCGCGGCGTCGGCGCTCTCGCTGGCGGCATCCGGCTGGCTGACAAACCGGGCCAGCCAGTCCTCCTCCGGCTCCGACAGCTCGGTGAAGGTCGTCTCCCGGTTGCGCTGGTGCGCCCGCAGCGAATCGTAACAGGTGCGCACCGCCAGGCGCATCAGCCAATGCTCGAAGGGCGCTTCGCCGCGGAAGCTCTCCAGCCGCTCGAACGCCTTAAGCCAGATGTCCTGGGCGATGTCCTCGATCTCGCTCTCGCGCCGCGCGTAGCGCCGCGCGGTGGCAAAAATGCGCGGGGAATACTTCTGGACCAGCGGCTCAAAGCTGGCGGCATCGCCTTTCAGCACTGCCGCTATCAACTCCGCATCGGTCCGTTCCATCCGGTGCACTATGCCAATCCCCTGCCGCAAAGTCAAAAACACACCCGGGCATTCCAAATCCGAAACCCGAAACCCGAATTCCGACTAGTCCTTGATCTCTGGTGTGGTGTCTCACCATTAGAATTACCTTTCGGCTGTCCTCTGCCGCTTTGGCCCGCAAATGCATGTGTAATTCCGAGACACCACACTAGCCGCAGTCAGCGGCTCGACCGATGGCGAGGCTGGGTTCGCAGACGCGGCGCAGTGTCGTGGTGCGATAAGGCGTTTCTAATGCTTCACTGGAGCCTGGCGCAGGCGCACGATCGTCGCGCCCCAGCCGCCGTATTGCGGATAGTCCAGGGTGAAGGAAACCACCTCGGGATGCTTGGCGAGGATCGAGTGAACCGTGCGGCGCAGGTTGCCGATGCCCTTGCCATGAATTATGCGCACCTGGAAGATGCCGCGTTCCCGGCACGCCGCCAGGTAGTCCAACACGAGGTCTTTGATCTCGCGCGGCTTGAACGTGTGCAGATCCAGCACGCCGTCAATGGGCAGTTGGATGGGCTCGTCCATCGCTTCCCAAGCTACTCGCCGCGGGTGGTTTGTCACGAAGGGAAACGCTTTAATTCTCTCCGCCCGCCTCCTAAGATCGGGCATGGAACTCAAGATTCGGGAAGGGGCGTTGTCCGATGCGCCACTCGTCGCCGACTTCAATCTGCGGCTGGCTGAAGAAAGCGAAGGGCTGCGCCTGGATGAGGCGCTGGTTCAAGCCGGCGTTGCCGCCGTGCTGAAAGACCCGGCCAAAGGCCTGTACTATATCGCCGAAGTAGAGGGGGAGGTGGTGGGCCAGTTGATGATCACCTACGAGTGGAGCGATTGGCGCAACGGCAATATCTGGTGGATCCAGAGCGTGTTCGTGAAGCCGGAATTCCGGCGCGCCGGGGTGTTCCGCACGTTCTATAACCACCTGCAAACCCTGGCCCGGGCGCGGAAGGATGTGTGCAGCCTCCGGCTCTATGTGCATGCCGAGAATACCCGCGCCAGCCAATCCTACGAGCGCCTCGGGATGACTCGCACCCATTATGAGATTTATGAACTGGACGTGAGGAAGAACGGTGAACGGTGAACCGTGGCAAGTCAGTCTGTCAGGCAACACAAGAATCCCCATCTGTATGATGAACGTGGGCGGCGTGAGTCCGGAGACCCTCAAGGAAAGCCAGCGAACCGGCCAGCCCTTCCCTTCTCTCCATTCACCGTTCTGGGCGCCGGCGCCCGAACCCACCATCAAGGCCGGCCTTACCGGCATGACGGCCGCCGCGCTGGAGTTGCTGGGGAAGCCGGCGAAATAAGAGCGGGCTATTCGTCCAGGCAGCGGCGAACAGTTTGGAGAAGCGCCTGTGCGGGAAAAGGCTTCTGGAGAAAGTAGCTCTTGATCCGGCGGAAGAACTCCGTGTCCTGGCCGATTACATCCGCGCTGTAACCGCTCATGAAGACGACCTTGAGCGCGGGCCTTTGCGCGCGCAGTTCATCGGTCAAGTCGCGACCGGTGAGCCCCTGGGGCATGACGATGTCCGTGAGCAGCAAGGCGATCTCCTCCGCGTGGCTGCGCCAGACTTCCAGCGCTTCCCGGGCCGTGGTCGCTTCATAAACCTTGTATCCCTTACTCTCGAGCACGCGCCGGGTGATCATCCGCACCGCGTATTCGTCTTCCACCAGCAGAATGGTTTCGGCGCCGCCGGGGATTTGGGTTTTAGCCGGAGTGACCGCGGCGGCACCCGGCGGCGGCGCGATGGCCGGCAGAAAGATCTTGAACGTGGCGCCCGCGCCGGGCCGGCTGGCGACCTCGATCCAACCCAGGTGCTGCTGGACGATGCCATAGACGGTGGCCAGGCCCAGTCCGGTGCCTTTGCCCACTTCCTTGGTAGTGAAGAACGGCTCGAAGATTCGCGGCAAATGCTCCGGGGCGATGCCCGTGCCGTCATCGCCCACCGTCAGGCAGACAAAGTCGCCGGCGCGCGCGTCCAGGTGGTTGCGGGCTTGCGCGGCGTCGAAGCTGGCCGTGCCTGTGGCGATGCGCAGGCGCCCGCCGCGAGGCATGGCGTCGCGAGCGTTGACGCTGAGGTTGAGGAGCACCTGCTCGATCATGCCGGCATCGGCCTTCACGAAGGGCAACGGCTCGGTATAATGGCATTGCAGCTCAATGTCCTCGCCGATGATCCGCTTGAGCATCTTGGTCAGGTCCGCAATCACCTGGTTCAGCACCAGCGGCTGGGATTGCATGAGCTGCTTGCGGCCGAAGGCGAGCAACTGCCGCGTGAGGTTGGCCGCGCGTTCCGACGCAGCCATGATCTGCTTAAGGCAATCCATGGTGGCCGGCGTGTGCTGGTCCACATCCATGAGCAACAGTTCGGCGTTTCCCCGGATGACCGCGAGCATGTTGTTGAAGTCGTGCGCTACCCCGCCGGCAAGCTGGCCGATGGCGTCCATCTTTTGCGACTGGCGCAACTGGTGTTCGAGCTGTTTGCGCCCGGTGATGTCCCGCATGATGGTCTGTACCGCGGGCTTGCCTTCATAGGCGAAGGGGATGCTGGTCGCCTCCGCATCGAAGAAGGTTCCGTCCAGCCGCAGGATCTTTTGTTCCAGCAGTGGATTCACCCCCCCCTCGGCAGCCTGCTGGAACCGCCGGCCAATCAAATCGCGGTTCTCCGGTGGCACGATATCGAATACCGAACGCTCAAGCACCTCCTGGAGATTCGTGGCGCCCAGCAGCTTCAGGCCAGCCGGGTTGGCATAGACGAACTTCCCGTCACGATGCAGGAAGACCGCATCGGGAGAGCATTCCACGAGCGAACGGTAGTTCGCTTCGCTCGCGGCCAGCGCTTCCTGCGCGCTGATCCGTTTCAGCGCGCCGGCGCAATGGTCGGCCAGCACTTGCAGGGTTTCCAGATCGCGCTGGCCGTAGGCATTGGGCGTGTAACTGTGAATGGAGAGGATGCCGACCACCTCCGCACCGGCCCGGGCGGGAACGAGCATTATAGAAGCGGAGGGTCGCGAGGTATCACCAAAGGGCCGGGTGTCCGGCGACATGGCCGGAGTGCCCTCTTTCAATATCAATTGTCCGCCAGCCTGAATGGCCTGGCGCTCGCATGGAGTAGGGGGTCCACCGTGACCTTCGGAGGGGACATCAACACGCTGGCCGTTGATCGTATCCCGGTTCAGCACGTAGTAGAGCCGATCCTTCTCCGGTGAATACAAATCGAACGTGCAGGCGTCCCAGCCCAGCAACTGATCGGCCGCCGCTACGATGAGGTCGCCCGCCTCTCTCGCGCTCATGGCGGCGCTGAGCTTTTGGCCCAAATGGGAAAAGGCGGCAATGCGCAGGTCCGACTTCTTGCGCTCGCCAACATCGCGGAAGATACAGAGCAGGCTTTTGCTCTGACCAACTGATTCGACGAACGAGCTGGAGACCTCGACGTCCAAGGCTTCCGAATTCCATAACCGCAGGTGCGCCGTCAGGCGGGGCGCGAAGGTTCCGGACTCAAAGCGCCGCCGATAAACCTCGACCTCCTCCGGGCCGTGGCTCTCGTAGGCCACGCAGAACACCTGCCCGATCAACTTCTCGCGGGGCAGTCTGACGAGGCGGCAAAACGCTTTATTGACGGCCACGATGCGGCCCTCGCGGTCCGTCAACCGCATGCCGTCAATGGAATGCTCCCAAACCGATCGGAAGCGTTCCTCCGACACCCGGAGCGCCTCATCGGTTTGGTGGCGCTCGGTCGTCTCGCGGGCAATGCCCACGGTGCCGGTCACCTCCCCCCGCTCATTGAAGATGGGGGATTTAATCGTATCATACCAGCGCTTCTGTCCTCGGGCATCGGTGATTGCCGTCTCGACCTGAATCGGTTTTCGCTGGGCGACCACCGCTTGGTCCTCACGGGTCATCCGTTCGGCCTCTGCCGGGATCGTATCGAAGATCGTTTTCCCGAGAATCTCCTCCGGCTTTCGGCCGCAAAGCTGGGCCACGGGCTCGTTGCAGGCCAGAAAACGCCCCTGGAGGTCCTTGAGCCACGCGGGGTCAGGGATGTTGTCCAGGATCGCCTGCCGGAGCTCCCTGCTTTCAGCGAGCGCTCGCTCCGCCTTCTTTCTTAACGTGATGTCACGGGCGGTTCCGAGCACCAGCACCTCGCCCTCGAAACGGACAGGGTAGGTGCAAACTTCTATGGTAACCTCGCTGCCATCCTTCCTGCGGAAGATGAACTCGTCGGGCCCGGCGGGCTCGCCCCGGGCGTTCTGGGCTAGCCGCGTCGCCGCCAGGGCTAATCCTTCAGGCGTGAGCAGGCCCAACTGGAGGAAACTCTTCCCGATAAGCTCTTCCCGCCGATAGCCGCTCAACTCCTCCGCCACTTTGTTTCCATCAAGGAACTTGCCCTGGAGATCGTACAGACTGTAGGCGTCCGGGGCATATTCAAAGAGGACTCTGGCCCGGTGCTCGGAGTTTCGCAGTGCCTCCTCCGCGGCCTTGCGCCTGGTGATGTCCCGCACGACGGCCAGGACACGATCCTCACCGCCGATGTTCGCGGCCCGCAAGGCGATCTCGCTCCAGAACAACTCGCCATTCTTGCGCTTGCTGTGCCATTCGAAGACCTGGGGACCCTCCGCAGCCGCCTGCCGGATTCGGCGAACTGCTTCCTCATGGGAGAACGGCCCGCCGGCACTTTGTCTATCGCCCGGGAGACGAGACTGCAGTTCCTCTCGCGTATAGCCGAACATCTCCAACGCCCGCTGGTTGGCGTCGAGGATCGCACCCGTAGCCGAGTCATGCAGAAAGTAGGCGTCATCGGTGGCATTGAAGATCTCGCGGTAGCTCCGCTCGTTGGCGCGGAGCGACTCTTCCGCCTGGCGGCGCAGGCGTCGTTCCTCAATCTCGCGCAAGGCCCGCTGCACCGCCGGTCCCAACCGGGACAGCCGCTGCTTCAGCACGTAGTCCGTCGCCCCTTGATGCAGCGCCTCGATGGCAGTCTCCTCGCCCATGGTGCCGGAGACGAAGATGAACGGGATTTCGGGGGTTTCCTTTCGGGCGGCGGCCAGCGCCGACAGGCCGTCGTAGGCCGGCAGGGCGTAATCGGCCAGGATCAAGTCAGGGGGGGCGTCACGCAGTGCGGCCAGAAAAGCAGCTTCGGTCTCGACGCACTTCCCGTCAAACCGGATGCCCGCCTTGCGCAATTCGCGCATGGCCAGTTCGGCGTCGTCGGGCCGGTCTTCGAGGATCAGGATGCGGAGTTTGCTGTTCATCCCTTGGGAGTCGAGTCCGGGGCCTGGGCGGCGGCTGCCGGCGGTTGATTGAGCAGGAGCCAGTATAGGCCCAGTTGGGCGACGGCTTCCGAGAAGTTGTCGAAGTTCACCGGCTTCACAATATAGCTATTCACGCCCATTTTATAGCTCCGCACAATATCCTGCTCCTCGCGGGAGGAGGTGAGCACAACCACCGGGATGGTCCGGCTTTCCTCGTTCGACTTGAGCCGCCCCAACACTTCCAA
>PLZQ01000087.1 GCA_003152225.1 Limisphaerales bacterium
TGCCTACCGGTTGGCCACCAGATGGCCTGAGGGTGGCCTCAGGGTGGCTTCGGGATGGCCGTAGCCCGCCTTGGTCCTTCTTCGCCTCCGTTGACACCCTGCCTGCGCGCGGAAACCTCGGTTTGCAGGGAATTGATCCTGGTTTTATCATTGCCTAGAAGGAAGAACTGACGGATTACCGGCAGCATGTTATCCTCGCATCCATGAGAACCCTGAACCGCCGACGCTACTGCACCAAACGTCTGCTCGGCAGGGTTTTTGCGGGGCTGCTCGGATTTGCGCTCTTGTCCTGGACCTATGCCGGACAAGAAACGAATACCGCGCGGAAAGCCGAAGCCGGCAAGGTCACGCCCCATTCAGGCGGTCTGCATGGGTATATCGGCTTCAGCGCGTCTCGTCCACCCGCCCGGTCCGAGTTCAGTGCGGGCATGGGTTTCTACTCCGCTGTCTGGCCGCTGATTGACCAACCGCTGGCCAACTTTCAGATCGGCCTGGCGAGTACCTGGATCACGCCCGACAACTACGATAACAAGGACCTGCCCCTGACTCCAGAAGGCACGCTAGCCCGGACTTGGAAAGAGCGCGGGCCCACCTGGGACAGCGTATTCCAAACCGTGGAAGGCGGGCTGGGCTACTGGGGGGGCAACCACTTTCGATACGGCGCCCCGAAGTTCAGCATGAACGCCACACCGCAATGTTACGACTACGAGATCGGATCGCCGGGTTGGTCCTTTTTCTACAGCAACGAAGCGCTGCCGGACAATCGATTAGGCATCGCCCAACTGAGCAACCGGCTGCTGATTCCTCCCGACGGGCTGCCGTTCGAGGGCAATCCCAACGGCCAGTTCCTGGGCTACACCTGGATGGCCCTGCCCTTCACGGACGCCACCAACGGAGACCCACCCACCGGCGACCAGAGCTGGACCTGTTTCCTAAGCGCGGCCAACTTCAAGGGGCCAATCGCTTATTACATCCCGGAGACCTGGAGCAAGATCGGCAAGCTGTTCAAGTATCCCTTCATTTATGGGCGGGGGCTTGACGCGCGCCCGGGCAACATGGGTGGCGGGGCGATGGAGATCAACACCGTGCCCCGCTTCGACAGTACAGACGCGCAGGGGGTCGTCTATTCTAAGATACCCAGGTTGCAATTCCCGGTGGACAGCCAGGGGAAAGCGTTCCTGGCGCAGGACGTGACTTACTACTCGAAGGCGGCCCTGTACGACGCCTTCAAGGGCTGGCGAAATCATGGCCTCCCGTGCTCCGGACGATTCGATGAAAAGGGCAACTGGAAGTCTAGGTTGACGACGCAGACCACGCGCTACGACCAGGACGGCAAGAAAATGAACGGCGTGGAGCGTGTCTTTGACACCCGAGTGTTCGACGGCAACGTGTGGGGCCTGGAGTGGTTCACCAGCGGCCTCAGTCCCAGAGGTTCGTTTCCGCAGTACTTCAAACAGGTCGGGGAGGAACGCGTGGCGGTCGCGGCGGCGGACGTGCCGGCGGAGACGCAGTTGCTATCACAGGAGTTCAAACTGGCAGGGCGGGGGGAGCCCTACACCTCGCCGCCGACCGGCGCCTGGAGCCGGCCCGGCCCCAAAGGGGGACATTTCACGGCCAAGCTCGGCGACGGTTCCCTGGTCACGTACTCTTGGTACCGTTTTGTGGATCAGCCGTCCTTTCAGCAGTATGGCTGGAGCGAGGAGAAGAAGGCGGCATTGCAGGCCTTTGTGGAGCATATCCATGCGCACTGGCCGATTGACCGGGATTACATGGCGCCCCCCAGCCGTGGAGCGTTGGCGACACTCGATCCAGCCCTGCTCGTGACGCCGCCCAAAGGCTTGGAGGTGGGTTACGTCCCCATTGTAACGCGCCAGTTATCACAATAATATTAATGCTAATGGACAGGAACGACTCATGGCGAATTCATCGGAGGCGGGGCCGCGACGCAGCTTGCTTTCGGTCGCGCGGCGGAGGCATTGTGAGTGGCGCTGAAAGAGCTTTATGAAACCCAACCGAAAACTGGCCGAAACTACAACTCCGGAAGGGGCTAAGCTGATTCTATACGAGCATGACGGGGCTTACTGCATTCGGCTGAATGGCGTGGACCTGGTACATTCCTCAGCCACGGCGTCTGAGCTCCAGCTCGGGGAACTGGCGGCTGAGACACTCTCAGAGCAACCGGATTCTCTGGTGCTGCTGGGAGGGATGGGTCTCGGCTTTACGCTGAAGAGCCTGCTCGCCAAAGGCGGTCCCAGGGTGAAAGTCCAGGTCGCGGAGCTCATCCCTCAAGTCATCGATTGGAATCGCAATCTCCTGGCCCATCTGAACGGAGCGTTGCTGGACGACCCACGGGTTGAAGTGTTGTTGCGCGATGTATGGAGCGTCATCGCGGGCGGTGAACCCGCCAGGTACGATGCCCTGGTGCTCGACATCGACAACGGTCCCACCGCCATGGTCCAGAAGCAGAACGCCCGCCTCTACAGTTCCAAGGGCTTCGAGAAGATCGCCAGTGTGCTCAAACCCCACGGACGCGCCCTCTTCTGGTCCGCTCGCCCGGAGCCGGCCTTTGCCCAACGGTTGGCCCGCGCTGGCTTCGAGGTCCGAGTCGTCGCAGCCCCGCTTTACGCGGCTGCCAAACGCTTTCCGGTCAGCATCTACGTGGCCGCCAAGACTACCAATCCGTTGGCTGATAATCCTTCAGGAACTTGCCCCACAGGTGCTCCCCAGTGTTGAAGCCGGCGATGATCGGATCAACGATCCGCGCCGCCCCATCCACGATGTCCAGGGGCGGGTGAAAGCCGTGGTCGCGAGTCTTGCGCGCCGCGAGCTGCTTGGCATCTTCATCCGTCACCCAGCCCGTGTCCACGCTGTTCATATGGATGCCATCGGCGTGGTAATCCGTCGCCGAGGTGCGCGTCATCATATTCAGCGCGGCTTTGGCCATATTGGTGTGAGGATGGCGGGTGGTCTTGAATTTGCGATAGAACTGACCCTCTACCGCCGACACATTCACGATGTGCTTGTCCTGTTCCGGGGTGCGCAGCATCAGGGGCTTTAGCCGGGCATTGAGCACGAACGGTGCGATGGCGTTGACCAAGTGCACCTCAAACAGCTCGACCGAAGACACTTCGCCCAGCGTCAGGCGCCAGGAGTTACGGTCGCGCAGATCAATTTGCTGGAGGTCCTGGTCAAGGCGGCCTTCGGGAAACAAGTCGCGTTGGGCCAGTGCTTCTTCGGGCAGCAGCGGCACCTGCGACAATTCCGCCGCATGCTTCAGTCCTGCGAGCTCCGGCGTCTGCCGGCCTGGCAGCACCGCTCCGCCTTCTGGGAGCAGATGGTAGCCGCGCAATCCTTCGTAGCCGCCAAGCAGCCGGGCGGCCTTCGCGAACAGTTTCTGGAGCGGCCCGGTCTCGCGCGCCATCATGTGCTGGTAGAAATCCGGGGGCCGGCGCACCGTTTGGCAGGCGTTATTGATGATGAAATCCAGCCGCGCGCGCGTCTTGAGCAGGTGCTGGCAGAAGGCCTCCACGCTGGGGGTGTGACGCAAATCCAACCCATAGATTTCCAGCCGATGGCCCCATTGCTCGAAATCGGGTTCCCGGGCATAGCGCTCCGCCGAGTCGCGCGGGAATCGCGTGGTGACGATCAGTTCCGCCCCGGAGCGCAGCAGCTTGATGCCCGCCTGGTAACCGATCTTCACCCGCCCGCCTGTCAGCAGAGCGACCCTGCCCTTCAAATCGGCTAACTCAGCTCGCTTTTGAAAGTTGAGCTCGGCGCACTCCGGGCAGAGCTGATCATAGAACGCGTGAATCTCGCGGTAATGGCGCTTGCAAATATAACAATGTTGCGTCTCCTCCACTTCTCCCGGGACGGTCTCCTCCGGGGCCGGCAGGGCCTGAAACCCGGGGGGCGGAAACACATTCGGTGTGGTAAACACCGGCTGCTGGCGCAACTTCCGAATGCCAGTTTTGGCCAACATGGCCTGGTGGCGTTCTTGCCGCTCAGCCTTGCGTTGGCGTTCCCGGTTCTTGATGAATCGCCTCCGGATCCGCACATCCGGGCAGTAAACCTGCCCAGCCGCCTGGAGCAACCGTGCTCGCTCCTCGACGGAGATTCCGGACAGCATGGACTCATCCGCGGCCAGCGCTTCCAGCATTTTAGTGGCGGCTCGCACACGTTCCAAAGCGCCGCCCACGCCGGCCGGTTGGCCGGCCTGAGCCGCTCCATTAATAGATTCAGATGTCTGTTGCATTCTCGCCACTCGGCGGGTAACGAGAATGGGTCTTCGCCCCCGGACGTGGACCACCAGAGTATCAGGTCACGGCGCGCTGTCTAGAGGGTTTGCGCGGCCGTGAAACCTGTCTTTTAGCTGCCAGCCCTTGACACGCAGCAGGCGGAGCCCTAATCTTTACCAGTAATTCACCTTCTAACGAAGGGGTGGACGGAGCTAAGCAACCATAGAACAAAACTCGCAACAATAAGGACAAAACCATGCAACACAAAATTCAACGCTACGGCTGGGTTCCCGATTTGCCGGACCAGCGTGACCAGCTTTACTCCGCGCCGGTCGCCGCCTTACGGGCCATGCCGCCGAAAATGGATCTCACCTCACAGTGTCCGCCAGTGTACGACCAGGGCCAGTTAGGCAGTTGCACGGCCAACGCCATCGGCGCGGCCTTCGAGTTCGAGTTGGTGAAGCAACGGCTGGCCGATTTCATGCCCTCCCGGCTGTTCATTTATTACAATGAACGTGCGATGGAGGGCACTGTGAGCACGGACAGCGGCGCGCAGATTCGCGATGGCATCAAGTCCGTGGCCCAGCAGGGCGTCTGCCCCGAACCCCTTTGGCCTTACGCCATTGCCAAGTTCAAGACCAGCCCGTCGAAGCCTTGTTACGTCGAGGCGCTCAAGCACAAGGTGTCCCTCTATCAGCGCCTCGTGCCGACGCTCAATCAACTCAAGGGGTGCCTCGCCTCGGGCTATCCGTTCGTGTTTGGCTTCACCGTCTATGATAGCTTTGAGTCGCCCGCCGTGGCGAAGTCAGGCCACGCACCGATGCCGGTGCCGGCCGAGGCCGTGATCGGCGGCCATGCCGTGATGGCCGTGGGCTTCGACGACAGCAAGCAGTGGTTCATCGTGCGCAACTCATGGGGCACGACCTGGGGCATAAAAGGCTACTTCACCCTGCCTTACGCCTATCTGACCGATCCAAATCTGGCCGATGACTTCTGGACGATTCGGCTTATCTAAACCACCCCACCTATCACTCTAATCTGGCGCGGCGGTTCGCGAGATTCGCCGCGCCTTACTTCTTTACACTCAGGGTGACGGTGAAAACACGCGCGGCAGCAGCGTCATCCTCCCAGGAACGGCGATACACGAAGCGAAGCGGCCCGCTGCCTGCGGCCACGACTTTGAACTGCCAGCGATGGATTCCCGGCTGACCCGGCGCCTGCCGCCCTGGCTCAAAAGCATCGCACAAGAGCGTGCCCACTGGCTCGGCCGCCTGCGCCATCCGCCACCTAAAGCCCGTGGTGGGGTTTTCTGTGAGGCAGATTTCGACGGTTTGACCGAGTGCGGCTTCCAGCGTCCGGCCGTTGCTGGTTTCGTCGATTACGAGGGCTGGCAATGTCTTCGGTTTCACCCGCGCAGCTTCGCCAAAACCGCGCGGGGTGGAAACTCAAATTACTGATCAGCATTCGCTCTTCACGCGCCGTTCTTCACCTGGCGCTACGCGGGTGGTTTGACGCAACTGTGCGGAACCATGCCCTGCGGTGGGACGGAACCCTGCTGGCGGTGCTTCGCGCTGAGCAAAGCGGCCTTGGGGCAATCGGCAACATGGTACTGAACGCCGACTGCGCTCCAAACATATTCGTTGGGCGCCCCGACCGGGGTCGAGAGGAGCCGACCCCAGTCGCCCTTGGGTTTTACCAGGCTGTAGGTGTTAGTGGTCTGCGGGGAATCGGTGACAAGGTCGAACGTCGTGCTGTGAGGGCCAACCCGGACGACGATGTTGCCGCCTACTCTCTGATGCTTGCTGGCGTCCGGCAAGCGCTCCACCTTGGGCTTCGAGCCGCTTTTGAGCACGACGCCTCCTTTCACGTCGGCCAGGTTGTCAGCGTTCTTGCTGCCCGTCTCGGTCCAATACGTATCCACCTTGTAATCCGCCAGCCGGCTCAGTGCTCCGTCTTCCGGGAGCCCATAATTGTTGCGCGTGCCGCAGCAAATGATGCCAACAATGGGGTTGATGGCGGCCAGCCAGTTGGTATTGGAGCTGTAACGGCTCCCGTGATGGTGAACTTTGTAAAGAGTCACTGGCCCGGGGAAGGTGCTCGCGAGAGAGGTTTCGATATCGTCGTAATCCGAACCGTTGCTGCCGCTGAGGTCCCCGCCCAGCACAGCGCTGAACTGGCCGAACCGGACCACGAACGCGACGCTGAAGTCGTTCTCATTGATTGTCGTTGACTTGGTGATCCTCCCGTTTCCGTTGGCCGCAACGAACTCAATTACCACCGGCTGGTTCGAACTCGCGTCCAGCACGAACCCATGGCTCGTGGCCGCCCCCGACGGCGAAGTGGTGGCCGTGATGCGCTTGCCGCTTACCGCCGTTCGATAATCCGCCGCGAATGCCTTGGCATAAGAATCGGTATTTGTCGGGGTGTCGCCGCGGTCATAAGCCGCTTGCAGCCCGCTCACGACATTCGGGCTGAGAATCTTTGTGGCGCAGCCAATATGGTCGTTGTGGTAATGGCTCACGATGTAATAGTCCAGCCGGGTGATACCGTGGGATTGGAGATAGGGGTTGACGATCTTATCACTGCCGGGCAGGCCCCCGTCGATGAGGACCGCTTGCCCACCGGGTGAAACCAGCAACTCGGCGTCGCCCTGCCCGACGTCTATAAAGTGCAACTGCAGCGTGTCGCCCGCCAGGGCTGAGAGGGACAACCCCAGCAGCAGTTTTGAAATGAGGCGACTCGCTTGCATGAACCCCCTGCCGCTTGTCAGCCAAGAATGGAAACTTACCGCGGACATACTAACCGCTGTTCGCGGCTTCATTGGGCGTCGCCGGAGCTGTAATTGGTTTGATGCCGATATCATTTCGTTCCAACGGTCCCCAGCCCGGCCACGACGCCCGCCACCCCGAAAGCATACCGCACCGGGGGCACGGCCCGGATCGCCTCGGTTCACACGCGGTAGGCCGGAACATTCAGAAGAACTGCTTTCTCGACCTTGCGCGGCCACCGGGACTCTCAATGGGACTGCCGCACTGTCACGTGGCTCGCACGGATTGTCAATCGGCTGTTTCACCCAGATGGTTTGCGCGACGGTTAAGATTTGCCGAGCGCACGGGAAAAGGGCAGGTTTGGGTAAGTCAGAGTCGCCCAGGTTGAGCGCCCGGCGCGCTGGCGAGCCACAGACACATACAGAAAGAGACTTTATGGCCCAGGCAATCATGGATCCCGAACAGGTGCGGCGGTTNNGCGCGGTTTGCGGCGCTGGGGGACACCTGGCAGGACCAGGAGCACACCAAGTTTGCCGAGGAATTCAAGCAGACCATGAAGGCATTCAAGCGGTTCGTCGAGATCTCCAACCAGCACACGCCATACTTGCTGAGGAAAGCCCAGCGCATCGAGGAATACCTGAACCAGCGCTAGCGCCATGCCGGAACGCGCCCATGTCACGTCCGTCGAGGCGCTGGAGGCCTTCCGCGCCAACCTGATCATCTATCTGACCAAGGCGCGCCCGACGCTGGAGGAGGTCAGCGCCGACGTCCAGCGGATGCGCGGCTGGCTGGAGGGCGAGCAGCGCACGCATTGGGACAATGAGCTGCGGCGGCGGCACAGAGCCCTGGAGGAAGCGCAGGCGGCACTGTTCAGCTCCAAGCTCTCCCGCATCCGCGAGGCGAGCGCAGCCGAGCAAATGGCCGTCCAACGGACTAAGCGCGCCGTTGACGAGGCGGAGGCAAAGCTGAGGACCGTGAAGCAGTGGAACCGGGTGTTTGATAACCGGGTGGACCCGCTGGTTAAACAGATGGAGAAGCTGCAGACCGTCCTGGCGCACGACATGGTACAAGCCGTTGCCTTTCTGACGCAAGCGATCCAGACGTTGGACGCGTATGCGGAAGTCGCGCCGGTCGGGGAGGCTCCGGGGTCGGCCCCGCCGGAGGGGCAGGGTGGCGGACCGGAGAGCAAACCATGAAAGCGAGCGGCAACCGGCTGTCTGGCATCACCAAGGAGCTGCGTGCCCAGTGGCAGGATACGAAGGCTTACTGGAAAGACGCCAAGAGCCTGGAGTTCGAGCACCGCTACATGGAAGAACTCTTGGCCAGCGTGGACCGGACCGTTACAGTGATCGAGGAACTNNGACAAGCTCATTACCAAAATCAGGAAGGACTGTGAGTAGCAACCTGGGAATCGGCAAGACACTGGAACTGCTGGATCGCCTGAAAGGCACGGTCCGCGAGCTTACAGCCCGCGGGGACAAGCTGAATCAGGATGTCCAGGCCGGCACCGCCCGTGAACGCCGGCGCCGGGAAGCCCTGACAGAGGAGCACGCAACTCAGTTGTTCGCAACTATCGGCGAGGCGGACGCGACGTTTACCGCGGCCCGCAGTGCCACTGAGGCAAAGCACGATGCCCGGAAAGCCTGGATCGGCAAGGCCTTCCAGGTGAGCAAAGAAAACTGCCTGGGGGACATCGAGGACCAGACGGGCACCCGGAAATACGAACTCCAGAAGCAGATGCTGCAAGCCGAGCGCGACCGCGCCACCGGCCTCACCGCCGCGGCCACTAAGCTCGAGGAGTTCAAGGCCAGCTTGGCGGCGGAACAGGCCGCGCTGGCGCCGCTGGAAACGGCTACGCGCAGCGCGCTCAGTGGCTATCGGAGATTCGTGCGCCTCCTGGCGGACGCATATCAAAAAGCGGCCCCGCCGGGGGCCACGCAGGACGAGAATCAAATACTGGCGGAACTGCGCGACTTGCTCACCAGGACGCGGGGCGAATTGGAGCGGTTTCGGAGGTTCTGGTTGCTGCGGGTGTTCAAGTATTTGCCGCTCTGGGTGCTGCTCGTGCTCTGCGAGATTCCGCTGGTACTCCACCAGACTGGCCTTGATCCCGCCGGTTACTACAAGGCGGCTTTCTGTGTGGCGGGCAGCCTGGTCGTAGTTCTGGTTCTCCGCTCCCTCGCCCGGAGGCAGGCGGAGCCGCTGGCCGCCTCCATTGCCGGCGCGCTCGGGAAGGCGCGGCGGCTGCACGACACCGCGCAAGCGAGGTGTGAGGTCCATTACCAGCAGGAACTGGAGCGCATCAAGCATGACTTTGCGTCCACCACCCAAACCGTGGATCAGCAGTTGAAGCAGGCGCTGGCCGAGGCCGGGGAGCGGCGCGTGGCCTGTCGCATGGGGGCCGACGAGAAGGCATCCCGGGCTCTGGAGAGGAATACCCGGCAGCGACGCGTGAGGCTGGAAACGCTCGAACGGCATCACACTGGCAACCTCGAGCTGTTGAAGCGCACGGCAGAGACGCGCCGGATGGCGGAATTGGTGGCCAGCGAAAAGCGGGAAGCCAAGCTCAACACGGATTACCAGGCCCAGTGGCTGACGCTGGAGGCGGATTGGAAGCAGCGGCTTCAGCCGATCTACGAGGCGATTGAATCGACGAGCACCATCGCGGCGAGACTGTTCCCGCCCTGGGAGCCACGCGTCCTGGAGACCTGGACGCCGCCCGCCCAGTTTGCTGCTGCCGCCCAGTTCGCCAAGCTGGCCGTGGACGTGGTGAAGCTTTCGGAGACCACGATCAAAGANNCTGCTTTCGGTGGCACCGCCGGGCCGGCTGAACTTCACCATCATTGACCCCGTGGGACTCGGCCAGAACTTCGCCGGCATCATGCACCTGGCCGATTACGAGGAGCAGATCATCAACAGCCGCATCTGGACGCAGTCCGGGCAGATCGAACAGAAGCTCGCCGACCTGAACGAGCACATGGAGAAGGTCATCCAGATGTACCTGCGCAACGAGTATGCCACTATCGCGGAGTACAACGAGCAGGCGGGGGTGATTGCGGAGAAGTATTACTTTCTGGTCATAGCTGACTTCCCGGCGAACTTTACGGAGACCGCCGCCAAGCGGCTATTGAGCATCGCAGCCAGCGGGGCGCGTTGTGGCGTGTATATGCTCATTCACTGGGACCAGCGGCAGCCCCTGCCGCCGGAGTTCATTCCCGACGAGCTGAGGGACAGCAGTGTTTGCTTGAGCGGCAAAGGGAGCCAGTTCCTGCTGGGCGGCAAAGCGATCCCGGGGACAGACCTGACTTTTGATGCTCCGCCGCCACCGGAGTTCGCCATTGAGTTCGTCAACAAGGTTGGCCTGGCCAGCCGGGATTCCAGCCGCGTCGAAGTGCCGTTCGCTCACGTGGCCCCGCCCGAGGCGGAGATTTGGTCGGAGGACACCTCTAGCGAACTGCGCGTCCCGGTCGGCCGCACGGGCGCGACCAAGTTCCAATACCTCGCCATCGGCAAGGGGACTTGCCAGCACGGGCTGATCGCGGGCAAGACCGGTTCGGGGAAGTCCACCCTGTTCCATGTCATCATTACCAACCTGGCGCTGTGGTGCAGTCCCGAGCAGGTGGAGTTCTACCTCGTCGATTTCAAGAAGGGCGTGGAATTCAAGTGCTACGCGACCCACCGCCTCCCGCACGCGCGCGTGGTGGCCATCGAGAGCGACCGGGAATTCGGTTTGAGCGTCTTGCAGCGGGTGGACGATGAACTGAAGCACCGCGGCGACCTGTTCCGCCAGCTCGGCGTGCAGGATGTCGCCGGCTACAAGCGGGCGGGTGGGAAGGAAGCCATCCCGCGCTCGCTGCTGATCATCGACGAGTTCCAGGAGTTCTTTGTCGAGGACGACCGGATTTCGCAGACGGCGTCGTTGCTGCTGGATCGGATTGTGCGCCAGGGGCGGGCCTTCGGCATCCATGTGCTGCTGGGCTCGCAGACCTTGGGCGGCGCCTACACCGTTGCCCGCACCACCCTGGGCCAGATGGTCATCCGGATCGCCTTGCAGTGTAACGAAGCGGATGCCTACCTGATCATGGATGAGAACAATCCTGCGCCTCGCCTGCTCTCGCGACCTGGTGAGGGCATCTACAACGACATGGCTGGCATGCTCGAAGGCAACAGCCCCTTCCAGGTGGTCTGGCTGCCGGACCAGGTGAGGGAAACGTATCTGGCCAAGGTGCGCGCAAGGGCCGACCAGGCAGAAGTCCAAAGTCTAAAGTCTAAAGTCCAAAGTCCGGGGGCGGACGGTGGGCGGCTTTATCCGGGGCCGATTGTATTCGAGGGCAACTCGCCGGCAGACGTTCGGGAGAATGCGCTGCTGCGGGGTTTGCTGGAGGCGCAGGCTATCAAGCCGATAGCGGCGGGCCGCATTTGGATGGGAGCGCCGAATTCCATCAAGGGACCGACGGAGGCGACGTTCCAGCGGCAAGGCGGAAACAACCTGCTGCTCGTGGGGCAGCGCGACGAGGCGATGCTGGCCATGTTGTCCGTCGGGCTGGTGTCCCTGGCCGCCCAGTACCCGCTGGGGAAGGCGCGCTTTATTCTCTGCGATGCCACGGCGCCCGGGACCTCGCAGCGTGAGTATATCGACCGCATCGTCCAGGCCATTCCGCACCCGATCACGCAGGCGAGGCCGGGTGAGCTGGGGGGCATCATGAAGGAGCTTGGCCAGGAGATGAAGCAGCGGGCCGACGCGGCGGATCCCGAGGCGGCCCCGCCCGTGTTTATCTTCATCCACGGGCTGCAGAAATACAGCAAGCTGCGCTATGAAGAGGATTTTGGCTTCTCCTCCGGCGACGCCGAGGCCGAACCCAATCCGGCTATGGTCCTGAACAACCTCGTCTGCGAGGGCACGCGGCTCGGGTTCCATGTCATCGCAACATGTGACACCTACAACAACGTGAACCGCTACCTTAGCCGCAAAGCCTTCAGCGAATTCGAGATGCGCGTCCTTTTCCAGATGAGCGCCAATGATTCCGCCAGCCTCATCGACAACCCGAAAGCCAGCCTGCTCGGGCTGCATCGCGCGGTATTCTATAACGCCCAGGAAGGCTACCTCGAAACCTTCCGCCCCTACGCCCTGCCCGGCAGCGAATGGGTGGAGCAGGCCGCCCGCAACCTGACGCGGCTGCTCAAGGGCACCANNTTTGGAGTGCGCGGAGCTTGCTCTCGCTTTCGGGCGCCCGCCACCATCGGAAAGCGCCAGCCCGTCCTCCGTAGCAACACTGCGGAGGGTGGACAAGCTGGTCGCACTCCATACGCTTCGCGAGTCAGAACGCCAGTGGCCCATCACACGCCTGCAGCACAGCCTCGCTGTCCGCGCTTCAGAAATCATCCTCCACTTTCACCTGGTCAATCTTGAAGCGGTAGATCGTTTTGACCTGGGCCGGGGAGGCCGTTCGCTCGAACCAGGCTGCCGAGCACCACGGATACGCGTTGGCCACCGCTACCAGGCCATGCTTCACCGCGTTTCGGTGGACATAGTTGAGCCGCGCCAGGTAGGAATACTGGTAGGTCAGCCGCGTGTCGCGGAAGTTGTACCACACCGGGCGGTCGGCGACGCCGTCCATGCGGTTGAGCGCAATGGCCGACCGCGAGTGCAGTTCCCGCAGAAACTCCCGCATGGGCACGGAATCCGGCGCGCCACGAGCGACGAAGTGATAGTGATTCACCAACACCGCCCACGCTTCAAGCTGCCAGACACACTCCCTGGCGAGCGATAAGAGCATCCGCTCCAGCAGATCGCGCTTGGCCGGCGTGTCGAACAGGTGCCGCTTATGCAGCGTGCCGGTAGTGACTATGTAGATGCCGTGTTCGCTGAGCCGATGGACTGGGGCGTGCGGCCAGTCTTTGGGAGGGGCCTCCTGGCTAAGGTCTTTGGTGATCGGGGGCTTGAGAGCGAAGCTGTTCGGCGACTGCGGCAAATACTCGTCCATGAGCAGCGCTTTTAGTAAAGGTTCGGCATTTGCGATAGCGCAATCGACAGCAACCAGAGCGTACACTACCGCGCGAAGCGTTTGGAGTGCGCGGAGCTTGCTCCCGCTTTGGGCTGTGCGGCACCGTTCGAAAGCGCCAGCCCGTCCTCCGTAGCAACACTGTGGAGGGTGGACAAGCTGGACGCACTCCAAACGCTTCGCGCGGCAGTACGCCTGGAAGTGCCCTCGCGGCTCGCGTCCCGCGGCTTACGGCGAGCGGAGGCGGTAGAGACGCGCTGGGTAATTTGTCCACTGCGGGTCGCTGAAATAGGAGGAGCCGTTGGTGAGGGTATTGGTTCCCACCGGAGCCCACTTATGATTGGCCAGGTTCGTGGAAGCCCCCGGGTTACCGGCGCGATACTCCCCTGTCTGTCTCGATTGTTGCTCGATTGTTGCTCGATTTCTCGTCGGTTTCTCCCGCTTTGGGGTTCCCGGCGGCTCTTCTAGTCCTTCGCCCTCGCGTTGTCCCGGAACGTCGGCTTGCTTTCGACGGCCCAGACTTGGCCGCGGCTTAAAGCCCGGTTCATTATGCAGGAGTGGACGCAAGCTGGAGGTTGCGCAGGGCGGCTGAGGTTGTTAGCATCGCGGCAGACTGAAGATTAACGAGCACCTTAAACATGACTACCAGCATGAGCACGCCTAAACAAATCGAACAAGCCTACCGCCTCGCCCAGGAACGCTTTGCCATCTTGGGGGTGGACACCGACAAAGCCCTTAAACAGCTTGGCGGCATCCCGGTTTCTGTCCATTGCTGGCAGGGAGATGATGTCGGCGGTTTCGAGAATGCCGGCGAGGCGCTGGGCGGCGGTCTGGCCGTCACCGGCAACTACCCCGGCAAGGCCCGCACGCCCGAGGAGCTGCGAGCGGACTTTGAGAAGGCGCTTTCGGTCCTGCCCGGGCCCCACCGCTTCAACCTGCATGCCTGCTATGCCGAGATGAGCGGCCGCAAGGTGGACCGCGACGAGTTGAGCGCCGACCAGTTCAAGAACTGGATCGCGTGGGCGAGGTCCATCAAGATCGGGCTCGACTTTAACCCGACCTACTTCGCCCATCCGAAGGTGGTTGGCGGGGTCACGCTCACTAGCGCGGACAAGACGGTGCGCCAATTCTGGATCGAGCATGGCATTCGCTGCCGGGAGATCGGCGCCGCCATTGGCAAAGCCCTTGGCAGCACCTGCCTGAATAATATTTGGATCCCCGACGGCATGAAGGACACGCCGGCGGACCGCCGCGGCCCGCGCGAGCGTCTGGCCGAATCGCTCGACGCCATCCTCAAGAAGAAGATTGACCACAAGTACAATGTGGACTCAGTCGAGCCCAAGCTGTTCGGCATTGGCGCGGAGAGCTACACGCCGGGGTCGAGCGAGTTTTACCTGGCCTACGCCACCAGCCGACAAATCCTCCTCACACTGGATGCCGGGCACTTCCATCCGACGGAAGGCATCGCGGATAAGATTTCGTCCGTGCTCTGCTTCCTGCCCGAGATCGCCTTGCACGTCAGCCGCGGAGTGCGCTGGGACAGCGACCACGTGGTCACGCTTACCGACGAGCTGCTGGCCATCGCGCAGGAGATCGTCTGGGGCGGCCAGGCTGGCCGTGTGCGCATTGGCCTCGACTACTTTGATGCGAGCATCAACCGCGTCGCCGCCTGGGTCATCGGCGCGCGCAACATGCGCAAGGCGCTGCTGCTCGCCCTCGTCGCCCCCATCGCCAAGCTCAAGCAGTTCGAGGCCGAGGGCGACTACACCTCGCGACTGGCATTGATGGAAGACGCAAAGCTGCTGCCCGCCGGCGCGGTTTGGGATTACTACTGCGCCCGCCAGGGCGTACCCGTGGGCGATGCCTGGCTCGCGGAAGTAAAGAACTACGAGCGCACGGTGCTCGCGAAACGAATCTGAAGTGAACCCCTAACTAGACCCTATGAACCCATTACTTGGCGTCGTCTATCACTGGCTCGGCGGCTTGGCGTCCGGCAGTTTCTATGTCCCTTACAAGGGGGTTAAGAAATGGTCCTGGGAAGTCTATTGGCTCGTTGGCGGATTCTTCTCCTGGATCATTTGTCCGTGGTTTCTGGCATCGTGGCTGACCAATGACGTTGTCGGTGTGCTCAAGCAGCAATCAGCGACCACGCTCTGGTGGACGTACTTCTTCGGCGCGATGTGGGGTTTCGGGGGCCTGACATTCGGGCTGACAATGCGTTACCTCGGCATGTCATTGGGGATGGGGGTGGCACTCGGCTATTGCGCGGCGTTCGGCACATTGGTGCCCCCGATGTTCCCGGGGTTCTTCCCCAAAGGAGCAGTGATTGAAACGATCAGACAGATCGCCGCGACTACGCCCGGCCAAGTCACCCTCGCCGGAGTGGCCGTCTGCCTACTCGGCATCGGCATCGCTGCATTGGCGGGCCTGACCAAGGAAAGAGAGATGCCGGCGGAGGAGAAGTTAAAGGCGATTGCCGAGTTCAGTTTCACCAAGGGCATTTTGGTGGCAACGTTCTCGGGGATCATGAGCGCCTGTTTCGCGTTCGCAATTACCTGGGGTGCGCCGATCAAGGATGCTTCCATCCATGCCGGCACCTCGGAAATCTGGTCTGGTCTTCCGAGATACATTGTCATCATGCTCGGTGGGTTCACGACGAACTTCGTCTGGTGCGTCCTGCTCTATATCAAGAACAAGACCGGCTATCAGTTCATAAGTCCCACGCTGCGCCCGCTAGCGCCGATGCGCGAGGGTGAGACAATCAGCGAGAAAGCCATCGAGCACGTCCCCGGCGGGAACACCAGCAACTACGACAACCGCGTGCCGATCTTGCGGAACTACCTCTTCAGCGCCCTGGCAGGCATCACGTGGTATTTTCAATTCTTCTTCTATGCGATGGGCGAAGTGAAGATGGGCAAGTACAATTTCTCCTCATGGACGCTGCACATGGCCAGCATTATTATCTTCAGCACCATATGGGGCTGGATTTTCCATGAATGGAAGGGCGCCAGCAAGAAAGCCCACGGGCTGATCGCCGCCGGCATAGCTACACTCGTCCTTTCAACCGTGGTCATTGGATACGGAGCCCTCCTCAAGAGCGGTCAGACGCTTGGGGAGGTTATAAAGATGATCTTCAACTAAGTTGTATTGCTCAGTCGCATTCACGATGCCACACAAAGTTTACCTCGCCATCGACCTCGGCGCTGAAAGTGGCCGTATCATGGCCGGCCTCTGGAATGGCAACGCCATCCGCCTGGAAGAAGTCCACCGCTTCCCCAACGGCCCCGTTTACCTGGGCGACTCGCTACGCTGGGACGTCGTGCGGCTCTGGGCTGAGATCCAGACCGGCCTCACCCTGGCAGCCAAGAAGTATGGCAAGGCCATCGTTTCCGTGGGTGCGGACACCTGGGGCGTGGACTACGTGCTGCTCAACCGCCACGACGAGATGCTGGGGCAGCCTTATGCCTACCGCGACGCGCGCACCAACGGGATGATGGAGAAGGCCTTCCGGAAGGTGCCTCGCACCGAAATCTTTGCGCAGACGGGCTTGCAGTTCATGCAGTTCAATTCGCTCTTCCAATTGCTGGCAGCCAAACAGCACACACCCGAATTGCTCGACGCGACCGATTGCCTGCTCTTCATGCCCGACTTCCTCCATTGGGCGCTGTGCGGCTCGCGGGTCGCCGAGTTCACCATCGCTTCGACCTCGCAGTGCCTGAACCCGCTCACGCGCAACTGGGCGACCGGCCTGCTCAAGAAGTTCGGCCTGCCCACGCGCATGTTCCCGAAGGTCGTGGCGCCCGGCACCCAGCTCGGTACGTTACGCCCCGGGGTCGCGGTCAGGACAGGCTTACATAAAATTAACGTGGTGGCCCCGCCCGCCCATGATACCGCATCCGCCGTCGCCGGCGTTCCCACCGCCAATACCGGCAAGGCTAACTGGGCTTATATCAGTTCCGGCACGTGGTCGCTGATGGGCGCGGAGGTCAACAAGGCGTCTTTGTCTGCCCGCACGCAGGAATTGAACCTGACCAATGAGGGCGGCCTGGATGGCACCTACCGCCTGCTCAAGAACATCATGGGCTTGTGGCTCGTCCAGCAGTGCAAGCGCGCCTTCGACGCCCGTGGACGGAAATACGAATACGCGCAGCTCGCGCAGATGGCGGCCAAGGCCCCCGCGCTCCGAAGCATCGTCAATCCGGATGATTCGCGTTTCCTCAACCCGCCCGACATGCCGAAGGCCATCCAGGACTTTTGCCGCGAAACCGGGCAGCCCGTGCCGAAGACTGAGGGCGAGCTGGTCCGTTGCGCCTACGAGAGCCTGGCGCTCAAGTATCGCGAGGCGCTGGGCTGGCTGGAAGAACTCACCGGCAACCGCATCGAGGTCATCCACATCGTGGGCGGCGGTTCCAAGAGCGCCATCCTTAATCAGTTCGCCGCCGACGCCTGCCAGCGCCCCGTGATCACCGGCCCCGTCGAGGCGACCGCCCTGGGCAATCTGCTTGTCCAGGTGCGCGCGAGTGGCGAGCTGGCCTCCCTGGCCGAAATGCGAGAGATTGTCCGAAAGTCGAGCGACGTGGCCACCTGCCAGCCGGGCAAGCCCGCCGCCTGGGAAGACGCTTCCGCCCGATTCGCCGAGTTGCGCCGCAGCGAGTAATTCCGGCCGGATAATGCCGAAGGCCTCGGAATGGCTGGGGCTCCCGGGTTTTACGTATTCGGCGGGTGGCGTGAGTCGGTCTTCAAGCCGAGGACGCTCATGAAGAAGCTCGAAAAGACCGTCTGGATGGAAACCACAATGAGCGTCACGGCTGGGAGCAACCGCCGCATGTTGTCCCCATAGGACAGCGGACCGTATCCGGCCCGCTTCCAAATCCATGCACCGTGCAGGAGCAGCCCCAGACCCAGGATCAGGAACGCCAGCCCGAAACATATACCCTTTTCCAGGCTGAAGGTCTTGAAGACCCTTGAGAATCTTGCGTCCTGGGGCAGCAGCCCTTCTCCGATGGCAAAGACCTTGGTGAAACAGGCAAAGGCGACGAGTTGGGTGCCGATAATCACCGACATGCACGCCACTGCCAGGGTGCCAGTGCTGAATTCTACGTTGCCAATGTGAAACGGCGCTAGCGCCAGTGCCGCGCTGGCCGAAGCTCCCAGCACCACCAGCACCAGCCCCGGCATGAGAAACAACCAGCGTGGCGAATAGATCAGCATGAACCGCAAGTGGCGCCACCCATCGCGCCAGGGTTTCAGATGCGGCGGTCGGGAACGCCCATCTGGATGCAAGATGATCGGCACCTCCGTGATGCGCAAAGACTTCAAGGTCGCCTTGATCACCATCTCGGAGGCAAACTCCATGCCGGTAGTCTTGAGCTGCAGTTCCCGGCAGGGCTCTTTGGCGAACCCGCGTAGCCCGCAATGGAAATCCCGCGCCGGGCATTTGAACAGTAGCCGCCCAATAAACGAGAGGCTCGGGTTGCCAATCCAACGGTTCTTCCAGGGCATCGCGCCGGGCGCAATCACCCCCCCCCCACCGGGCAGCCGGCAACCCATCACCAGGTCGAACCCCTCCCTGAGCCTCTCGACGAACTCTTCGATCCGAGAAAAGTCGTAGCTGCCATCCGCATCGCCCATGATGACCCATTTTCCGCGGGCAGCCTCGATGCCCGCCCGCAAGGCGCTGCCATAGCCCTTTTCCTTCACCGTGACAACGCGGGCCCCCGCCTTCTCAGCGATGGCCATCGACCCGTCGCTGCTTCCGTTGTCGGCTACCAGCACCTCCCCGCGCAACCCCACCCGCTCCAGGCCGGTGCGCGCCTTTTCAATGCACCCCGCCAGCGTTTCCGCCTCGTTGAGGCACGGCATCAGGATCGTCAGCTCACATTCGTTCTGCATGGGCCGCTCAGCCGTGATAATTCAATCACGGATGGACACAGATATGGCTAAGAAGCGCCGGCTGGCCGGCGGGCGCTTGGATTGAGCTTGAATCGGTTAAAGACGATCGCGGACTGTTGAGGCACAACCTCCGGTTTGGCCACGCCGCCGTTGATGCTGATGCTCAAACCCAGCATTCCAAGGAACATCGGCAAATCCGAATGAAGCGAGCCGAAGATAGTGAAGAAGAAAATAGCTTTTACGACGAAGTAGCCGAACAGAAACGTATTGATATTGTGATAGGCGGGATCGCCGAACTGGTAATTATGATAGACGACCCGAATGCCCGCGACGATCAGCCAAATGAAAGCGATCGAGCCAAAGATACCGAACGGCAATATGACGGACAAGGGCCCACTGTGATAGTCGCCGACCAGTTCAAACCCTTCCAGCGTCTCCCACCCAAGCTGCTGGTGTTCGGTGCCGCTAAAGGCATAGCCTTTGCCGACCAGCAGATACTGCGGTATCTGTGGCGCGACGTCCCGCCACAGTTGCAGTCGCCACTCGGTCGAGCTCTGGGCATCCATTTTCACAATCGGATCAATCTGGAGGAACGGCACGAACGCAAGTGAGCGCTGAAAAGTCAACGGCAAATGGCTCGCGAAAGCGGCTATCAGACCCCCGCCCAACAGCGACACGGAGATCATGGGCAGCAGCAACCAGGTATGGTGCAAACGTTCGAGGTAGAAAAGCAGCGCCAACGTCATCAGCAACATAATCAACGTTGACCGGAAGCCGCCCAACAGGGTGAGCAGGAAAAAGAGGCAAAACACCCCCAACCGCCAGGGCTTCCTCGCATCCAGGATCCCGCGGATGCCATAGCAAGCCAGCATGGCGCAAACGCCCCCAACTCCCAGGGAGGACACACCACCCTGGCGTCCTATGAGGCTGGTTTGCGCAATCACGTCATTCTGTCCTATAAAGGTGTCCATGCTTATCATGGGAAAGAACGCGAACAGAAAATCGAAGACCGGGGGCAACACCCCCGGCAGTTCCCCGATCGCCACGGTTGCGGCTCCCAGGAAAAAGAGCGCAATGTAAAGGTTGGCCCGCTTCGGGGGAATCTGGCGGTTGATGATGGCAAAAAACCCGATAACCGCCGCGAGGATTATAAAGTACTTCTTGCCCCCGTAAACAGTCCCGCCAAAAAGCCTGATCGAGAGGCCGCCGGTCAGCCGCGCCGTAACGAAAATCACGACGGTGAGAAGAATCAGCGGCCACGCTATCGAGGGCGCGTGCAGAAACTTCATTTTTCGGTTGAGTGCGTATTGCAGTATGGAGATGACAAGACTGATTGCGGCCAACGCCATCCAGACCGGCGGCCGGCCCGGCACAAAGAACAGCACGGCGCTCATGTTCCAGGTGGCGATCAGCCAGGCATGGTGCCAGCGCAACAATAGCGGTATGGCTAGCATGGACAAGATAAACACCACTACCATGATGGTGGTAATGTCCAGCGGAGTCGCCAGCAGGTAGCCCAGGAACACCGCCAGCGGCAGGCAGAGCCCATAGATCAGGAGGGATCGAAAGAGTGCTGATGCGTTAGACATGAATCAGACGGGTCTTGGATATATTTATTGCATTCGCCATTGCGCAGGGAAAGCAGAACAAAGTCTGTCGCTCTCTGCAACCTTTTTCGATTATCTCTTGCTGAACAGGGTGCAGGACTGAATTCTTCAATAGCCGTGATAGAAGAGCATCGGAGCACCTGCTGTAGATGGGAACTATATATATCCGTATATAGCGCCCACCCCGCTTCCCAATCTGGGCGGAGGAGAAGGCGGCTTCGCTTTCAGGCCAAGGGCCTATTTCATAGCAGCCCAGGGCACTCGCCCTGGGTTCGCGGCCCCGTGTTCCCATCGCAGGCCAAAGGCCTGCTTCATCGGTTTGAGGCTGTGGCTCTTGAAGCCGAGTAAGGATGAGTCGCGCTTTCAGCGCTGGAGACCGCCTTTAGGGCAATGAACCCAGGGCGTTTGCCCATATGCGTTAACTTGTTTAGA
>PLZQ01000027.1 GCA_003152225.1 Limisphaerales bacterium
GACCAATCCGCATTCCTACTTCTACGTCGACGTCAAAGACGACAGAGGAAACGTGGTGACTTGGGGCTGCGAAGGCGCCAATCCAGGCGCCCTTTCGCGCCGGGGATTCAAGAAGGGCGACGTCAAACTTGGAGATAAAATCGTCGTGGACGGCTACGCATCTAAAGATGGCTCTCATCTAATGGATGCCCGCAGAATCTATTTGAACGGCAAACCGATTTTTGGCGGAACTGAGGGCGATGGTGGCCCGGCAGGGCCGTGATGCAACGATATCGGCCATGCAGCTGGACTCGAAAACTGCCACAAGTGCGTGAGTCAGGTGCAGTTCGGTATGCGATCGTGTAGCCGGCGCATCGTGGAAGCGGTTGTCGCCGGATTAGGAGCGATAAGTCGGCTGGTCGGAAGTTTGGGACGTGCCGAACCGATGTCGGCGGATCACGCCGAGCCATTCGAAAGTTGATCAGCGGGCCGAATGAGGTCTTTCCCTCGAGCGTAGGCCTTGGCTCAACACCTTGTGATGTGACCGCTCCGTCACGTCACTTAGTCGGTCCGGACCGGCCACATAGTTGACACTTTGGACCGGCGATATCCTTGACACTTTTCAACTGAGGCGAAACTTCCGAACCAAGGGCAAAGGAGAAATCGCTTGCCCTGGAAAGAGAGGAAAGCCTTGGACGAGAAGAAAAGCTTCATCGAGGAATGGGAGCGGCAGGAGGAGAATCTGGCGGAGTTGTGCCGACGGTACGAGATTAGCCGGCAGACCGGCTATAAGTGGCTGGAACGATATCAGCGGGAAGGCGAGGCAGGACTACAGGAACACAGCCGGGCTGCGCTGCACCACCCGCAAGCCATGGTGCCCGAAGTGAGGGAGGCGCTGGTGGGCTTGCGGAGCCGGCATCCGACTTGGGGTCCACGAAAGCTACGCGCCTACCTGCAGCGCGACACTCCCAAGATTGTCTGGCCCGCGGCGAGTAGTATCGGAGATCTGCTGCGGCGGGAAGGCCTGGCTCATCCGCGGCGGAGGCGGAAACGGACGCCGCCGTACACGGAGCCGTTGAAGCATGCTGAGGCCCCGAATCAGGTTTGGTGCGCGGACTTCAAAGGATGGTTTCTCACCCAGGATGGCTTTCGCTGCGACCCGCTGACCATTACCGATGCCTATAGCCGATACTTGCTGCGATGCTGCGTGGTGAAGAAAACGGATGGGGAGCATGCATGGGCGGTGTTTGAGGCTGCGTTTCGTGAGTTCGGATTGCCGGAAGCGATTCGAACCGACAACGGATCTCCGTTTGCCAGTAGAGCTCCCGCAGGACTGAGCCAGCTCTCGATGTTGTGGCTACGATTGGGCATCCGACATGAACGAATCGAGCCGGGCCAGCCGCAACAAAACGGCCGCCACGAGCGCATGCATCAAACTCTCAAACAAGAGACGGCGAGCCCTCCAGAACGAAATTTGCGGCAGCAGCAGATCGCTTTTCTGAAATTCCAGCGGGTGTTCAACCAGGAGCGTCCCCATGAAGCTCTCCAATATGAAACACCCGCGTCGCGCTACGTCGGTTCAGAGCGGCGCTATCCCGCTAAGCTACCGGAGTTGGAGTATCCCCAAGGCGCGGATCTGCGGCGGGTGTCTCACCAAGGCAGCGTCCGACTGCACGGCGTGCGGATGTTCGTCAGTGCGCTGCTGGCCTATGAGGTGGTGGGATTCTTGGGACTAGAGCAGGACCCTGACTGGCTGGAGGTCTACTACGGGCCGCTGCTGATCGGCCGCATGAACATCCGCAAGCTGAGATTCTTCCCGGTCCGCGTTCCGCGGCGGCGACGATAAATGGAATGCAAACGTCTTCTTAAATGGGGGCTCTGCCCCCAAACCCCCGGGATTTTTCGCTTTCGCGCCAGGATTCCTGGGCCGCAAGAGCGAGATCACTCGCTCTCGCGGAATCCCGGCCGCTGAATCGGCGCTCGGGTTCCATCCCTGGAGAGCCCTATCCTCCGTTCAGGTGACCTCATTTTAGCAAGAACGACTGTGTTGAAATGGATAAACTGAAGCTTCGCTCCAAGCCGGAAAGTGTCAAGGATGTCGCCGGTCTAAAGCGTCAACGATGTTCCCGGCCGGATAAAGTCCCCGATTCGCGCGCGTCGCGTGGCGCCGGGAGCGCGGCGGCCATTGCAAGCGAATTCCGATGGGAATCCCTGTGGGCGGAGGAACGCGCGGAAAACCAAAAAACCATACTGAAAACCGCCCGAAGAACCGTTTAAGCGTTGAATAAACGTCCGAATTTTCGTATGTTCGACACGTATGCGACCCCTTTTCTATTCGACCGGCCAAGTTGCGCGCCAGCTTGGCACTACGCTGGCGGCAGTCCGCGTCCTATGCGAAAACCGTGCCATTGCAGCCGAAACCACCCCCGGTGGCCACTGGCGAGTGCCCGCCTCGGAAGTGGAGCGNNATCACCACGGTTATTCAGAATTACTTGAGAAGTCGTCCGACGAAGTCGCATCCGCAGCCGATCAGGTGGCCATCACCAGGAGCGCGTTTGAAAGGCGCAAGATCGAGCGGGAGATCGAGGAAACCGAAGATTGGTTCCGCGACCGCCAACGTCGGGAGGCAGATGCGGAAGCAGCGGAGCGCCAAAGGGCGGAGGCCAAGCAGGGCGAGCAGCGGCGCCTCCTCTGGCTGCAACAATGGACGCAATACGCGCTCGACTCTATGCCCTACGATGCGCAGCGAGAGGTTGAGATGGAGGTCCACACCACGGTGCGGGAAGCACTCTCCGGCCTCCAGCCTAGCCAACCGGAGGCCATTACTCGGCCCTTGGTGGACGCCGCCGTGCATAGGGCGCTGCGGCCGTGGACTAGGAAACAGGAGATCGAACGCTCCCTCAAAGCGGCTATGAACCGCCTACCGTTGGACGTTCAACTTCGTTCCGAGTGCGCGGGGTTGAAGCAGTGCGCATGGGACGCGGCCGTCGCAGCCGCCGGCAAGCTGCGCGAGGAGGCAAGCTACAACGAGATGGAGACGGCTGCGGTGCAGGCGACGCAGCCGATGA
>PLZQ01000226.1 GCA_003152225.1 Limisphaerales bacterium
AGCGCGAGCCAACGGTAATGCCGTAGGGATCATACACGCGGTCCGGTCCGGTGGCTCCGAGAGTCTTGTTGATCTTCGGGTCCCAGGCCGCATCCGGCCTCGCGGCCGGGCACAAAAACACCGTTCGGTTGGTGCCCATCACGCTGAACAGCCGCACCGGCCAGACCGCGTAAGGCATCGGGTCCACCGAATAGCAGCCTGGGTAGGCCCGGTTGTCGTTCACGTACATGATCGTGGCCAGGCCAACCTGCTTGAGGTTGTTGAGGCAAGCGGTCTGCTTCGCTTTCATCTGAGCTTTGGCCAGGGCCGGCAACAGCAGCGCCGCCAGGATGGCGATGATGGCAATGACCACCAGCAGCTCGATTAATGTGAAGCCCCTCCGGCGGCAGCCAATCTCGGTGCTCCCGGCGAAGCCGTGAGCTTTTGGGCCGCCAGCAATGCGGTTCCCGTTTTCGATCAGCATAACCAGTGGACTGCCTTTCTATTCGAACGATCTCTACTAAGTAAATTGTGCCACGGGGCCAGACCGCCGGCAAGAAGATAATGGGGTGTGCGGTCAAACGCACAGCCGTCAAACGCGCAGTTGCCTAAGGAAGACGATTGGGATACAAACGGAGCAAGCGATGAAATGAATGGGCGCGTTCATACTTTAGTCTCCTGGCGGGCCATGGCTCGGCTTTGCGGCCCGAAAGTCAGTCGCCGCTGGAGAAGCGGTGGTATCGCGGCTATCCGGCTCCGGCCCGGCGCCCCCCATAAGTCTGCCGCATCATGATCGCAACCCCCGGCGGCTCGCCGACAACCCACACCGAGGCCAGATTCAACGCCACGTACGTTTGGATGATTTCCGTGGTCGCCGCGATGGGCGGGCTGCTCTTCGGCTACGATTGGGTGGTTATTGGCGGCGCCGCCAAGTTCTACGAAGCCTTCTTCCACCTCAAAGATACGGCAGCGCTGGTGGCGCAGGATGCCGGCTTTTGGGTGAAGGTGAAGGCAAACGCGATTTCACCCACCGGTTGGGCGCAGAGTTGCGCGCTGCTGGGGTGCCTGGGGGGAGCGCTGGTATCCGGCGCGCTGAGCGACCGCTTTGGCCGCAAACCAATGCTGATCCTGGCGGCGGCGAACTTTGTCCTTTCCTCTGTTGGCATTGCCCTGACGCAGAGCTTCCCGGCGTTCGTCACCTGGCGCATCCTGGGCGGCATGAGCATCGGCCTGGCCTCCAACATCTCGCCGATGTACATCTCGGAGATCGCCCCGCCCGCCCGCCGCGGCCTGCTGGTGGCGATCAACCAACTGACGATCGTGATCGGCGTGCTGGCGGCGCAATTCGTTAACTGGTGCATCGCCCGGCCGGTCCCGGACGGCCTGCCACCGGCGGAGTTTGCCGCGTCCTGGAACGTTGTTCAGGGCTGGCGCTGGATGTTCGCCGCCTGCGCCGTGCCCTCGGTGCTGTTCCTCGTGGGCTCGCTGTTCGTGCCGGAGAGCCCCCGCTGGCTGACCAAGGCCGGGGCTGGCGCCCGGGCCGAGCGCACGCTGTCGCGCATCGGGGGCAGGGACTATGCCATTGCCGCGCTGGCTGATATTCGGGCGACGTTGGTCAACGAGGACAAGCACGTGCGGCTCAACGAGTTGCTTGACCGCCGGGTGCTGGTCGTGCTGGGGCTGGGCATCTTTCTGGCCGTGTTTCAACAGTGGTGCGGCATCAACGTCATCTTCAACTACGCCGGGGAAATCTTCAGGCAAGCCGGCTACAACATCAACGATACCCTCACCAACATCGTCATGACCGGCCTGGTGAACTTCCTCTTCACTTTTGTTGCCCTTTTCACGGTGGACCGGCTGGGGCGCAAGCCGCTCATGCTGTTCGGCGCGGCGGCCCTGGCGTTGATCTACGCCGCCATCGGCTACTGCTACCATCTCAAGGGCGGGGGCAGTGTCGTGCCCAACACCCTGTTCCTCGTGCTGGTGCTGTCGGCCATCGCCGCCTATTCGATGTCCCTGGCGCCCGTCACCTGGGTGATCATCTCGGAGATCTTCCCCAACCGCATCCGCGGGTCCGCCATGTCGATCGCAGTCGGCTTCCTGTGGATCGCCTGCTTTCTGCTCACCTACACCTTCCCCATCTTCAACGCCGTCCTTGGCGCATCCGTTACGTTCTGGATTTACGCCGCCATCTGTTGTGTTGGATTTGTCGGCATCCTGACACGGCTGCCCGAGACCAAAGGCAAGACGCTGGAACAGATTGAAAAGGAACTGGTGGACTGAGAATGAAGGCAGAAGGAAGAATGCAGAATGAAGAAAGCGGGATGTCTCCCGTTCGGCCTTCTGTTGCCTTTCTTCATTCTGCCTTCTGCCTTCTGCATTCCTCGTTATGACTTCTCGCGAACGCATCCTCACGACGTGCGCCCACCGGCAGCCAGACAAGCTCCCGGTTGATTTCGGGGGCGGCTTTCAGACCGGCATCCACGTCAGTTTAGTCTATAAGTTGCGGCAGGCGCTGGGGCTTGACCGGCCCGGCACGCCCATCAAGGTAGTCGAGATCTACCAGATGCTCGGCGAAATCGCCCCCGACTTGCAGGCCGTGCTGGGCGTCGATGTGGTCAGCCTCCACGGCACCGGGACGATGTTCGGCTTTCCGCAAACAGAGTTCAAGGAATGGCAGCTTGCCGATGGCACCCCGGTGCTGGTGCCGAAGGATTTCAATACGCAGTATGAGCCCAATGGCGATCTGCTCCAATGGCCCGCGAACGACCGTTCGGCGCCTGCCAGCGGCCGCATGCCCGCCGGCGGCCATTTCTTTGATGGCATCATCCGCCAGGCGCCGCTGGACGAGGCGAAGCTGAACCCCGCTGACAACACGGAGGAATTTGAGCGTGTCCCCGAGGCCGAGCTTGAACACTACCGCCGCCTCGCTGAGCACCTTGCCTCGACCAGGGACAAAGCGTTGTACTGCACCTTCGGCGGGCTGACGTTCGGCGACATCGCCCTGGTGCCCGCGACGTTTCTTAAGCGACCCAAAGGCATCCGCGACATCGAGGAATGGTACGTCAGCACCGTCTCGCGGCCGGATTATATCAAAGCCGTTTTCGAGCGGCAGGCGGAGGTGGCCATCGAGAACCTCCAGCGACTGCAGGTGGTGATCGGCGACCGCGCGGCGATCATGCAGACCAATGGCACCGATTTCGGCACCCAGAACGGGCCGTTCCTGAGCGCCGCCACTTATCGCGACCTCTACCTGCCTTACCAGAAGCGCGTCAACGGCTGGATTCACCGGCACACCCAGTGGAAGACTTTCATGCACTGCTGCGGCGGCATCGCGCCGCTCCTGGATGCCATGATCGAGGCCGAGTTCGACATCCTCAGTCCCGTCCAATGTTCCGCCAAAGGCATGGACGCCCGCGTCCTCAAGCAGAACTACGGTGATCAACTGGTCTTCTGGGGCGGCGGCGTGGACACGCAGAAAACGCTTCCCTTCGGCAAACCGCAGGAAGTGCGGGACCAGGTCCGCGAGCGGATCGAGGTCTTTGGCCCTGGCGGCGGCTTCGTCTTCTGCACGATCCACAATCTCCAGGCGAACACACCGATTGAGAACGTCCTGGCCATGTTCGAGGTGGTGCAGCAATACCGGTAGGAAGCGGGTATGTTGCGGCTTTAATTTTAGGGGACTTGTATTATCTCGGTTCCTGAGCGAGGGTTAGCCTCATTTCCTAATGTGACCGAAGAGCGGATTAATCAGCGGGCGGGAAAGGGCGGCCTTGGCAAAGGCCCGGAAGCGCTGCACCGGAGATATTTTTGGTTGCTGGCGTGCGCTTGGAGCGCGGTGGTGGCGGGCTCATTCACTTGGAATGTGGCGCAGGAAGCGGACGAGGTTCACTCCCTGACCATGCAATCTGCGCGCGCGCTGCTGGAGAAGGACATGCTCTACCGTGAATGGAGCATTCTCCACGGCGCGGTTTACGTGCCGAAATCCGGGCCGGCAGAAACCAACTGGCTAGCTCAGGGGGAAGAACGCGAGGTTGTCACTCCATCGGGCCAGGTGCTTACGTTGCTCAACCCCGTTACGGTGAGCCGCCAGGTGTTCGACCTGCAGGCGCAGCAGACCGGCGTCCGGGGCCACATCACGAGTTTGCGGCCTTTCAACGCGGCCAACCGTGCGGATGATTGGGAGCGACGGGCGCTGGAAGCCTTTGAGCAGGGGAGCGAGGAGGTCTGTTCGGTGGATACCGTGCAGGGCGAGCGTTCTCTTCGCCTGATGCAGCCGCTGGTAACCGTTCCGACCTGCCTGCGTTGCCACGAGGAGGCGGGCCGCAAGCCAGGGACGATCCGCGGCGGCATCAGCGTGACGGTGCCCATGAGCCGATTTGCCAGCGCTGGGGCAAACCTGCGGCTGGGGCTGGCGCACTTCGCCCTATGGCTCGTGGGGATAACGGGGCTGATCTTCGGCGCGCGAAATCTGCAGAGCAACCTGAAGGCGCGGCAGCAAGCCGAAGCGGAGCGCGAGCGGCTCATTGCCGAACTGCAAGAGGCGCTGGCCAACGTCAAAACGCTCACGGGGTTAATCCCCATCTGCTCCTCCTGCAAGAAAGTCCGGGATGACCAGGGTTACTGGACCCAGCTTGACACCTACCTGGCCCACCACTCAGACGCGGAGTTCAGCCACGGCCTTTGCCTGGACTGCATGCGAAAATTGTACCCGGATTACTCAGGGAAAGTGGAAGCGCGGATGGCCCGGCCCGAGCCTCCGCCAGAACGCCCCAGTGAACAAAAGTGAAAAGCTGAGCGGGGACTCGCACGGGACCGACTCGCGGCGCGAGCTGTGGCCGCGAGGGTATTGGCTCGCGAAGGCCCTCGGCGATTTGCTCGCGAGGGCCTTCGGGGCTGATCGCAGTAATGGGCGGCTTCTGAATGCCGTGCGACGCGCGGGTTAATGCTTGTCGTGGCCGCCGTGGCCAGAGTCCCAATCGTGGTCGCCGTCGTGGTCGCGATCTCTATCGGGCTTGTGCTCTGGCGCGGGGTCCAGGGCGCCGAACAAACCGTCGCTTTCGCCATTCGGACCGGCGCTGAAGTAGAGCGTGCCGGGTCGTCCGGCGCGGCCGCCGTTGCCAAACGCCAGCCCCCAGAGGCCGTCGATCACAATCGGCCGTTCATGCCGGCCCTCGAGCAGGCCCTTGAACTTGCCGTCGGCATCGAACGCCATGATCGTGCCGCTGCCGAAGTTGCCGACCAGCAGTTGGTCTGCGTGTCCGCCGAAGTTGGTCGGCGAGAGCGCCAGGCCCCACGGCGAGTTAATCTCCTGCAGCTTGCCGCCCGCATGCTTGCCCGCTGCGAAGCGGTGGAACATGCCCGTCTGCGCATCGAACACGTCAATCAGCCCGTTCCCCGGGCCCGCGGCGTCGTCGTGCTTCGCGGCGTCTTGTTTGGCGAACGTCACGAAGACCATGCCAGCGAGTGACTGGACATTAAAAGGCGCATATCCAGCCGGCGCGGATGGGTCGGCATACTGCGCCACCAGGGTCAGGTTGCTGCCATAGGCATCGAGCGTGCCTTCCCGGAAGTTGGCCGCCAGCAGGACGGGGCCGTTGGGGGTTGTGACGAGCGTGATGCCCTTATAGACCGCGTTAGTGCGTGTCACCAGCACTTCCGCCGCGGAGCCGAGGGCATTGCGCCACCCGGAGATCGTGCCATCTTCGCTCGCGAAGATGAATATGTTGGTATGGAACGCGGTCGTGCCATTAAACAGTTGCCCGGTCGGATTGCCTTCCCCGGGAATGCTTGGATGCACGCCTT
>PLZQ01000424.1 GCA_003152225.1 Limisphaerales bacterium
GCCTCTTCAGGAATGTTCTGGGGTTTTTTCATTGGGCATAATCGGTGTCGCCTCCCAACGTCTATCAACATGTAGCGGTCGTCGCCCCTTCAACGCATAGGCAAAAGCCCTCTATTTCGTATTGCCGAGGGCATTCGCCAGCCAACTAAACGAGTAGGGGGGCGAGCTTTGAGCCCCAGCTCGCGCCCCCCTGCGGTCGAATGGAGAAAACCCCCCGTTTCCAGGGATTTTGCTGCACTTCGGCCCTTAACACGTTCATTTGCAACCAATTACAAATCACCGGAACATTCCTGAAGAACCCAAATGCGAACGGCCACAGATCTTCCGGATAGTTCGGCAGATTGACCGCCCACATCCAGGTGCCACTGACGATGCCATGCGGCACCCGGCCGTTGTCCCCATGGTTTCGCATCCGCAGGATTGGGTCATAGCCGTCGGCGTTGAAGTGCGGCTTGAGTTCCGGTACGTCGCCGATGAACAGCATCAAGTCCGTCTGAGAATCTGTGAGCTCAGCCCGCGTGAAGGTCCGCGATGGTGCCTTCGCGTATGTCTTAGCGGGCCGATCAAAGCCCAAAGCCGGCTGGAAAATGCCTTTGATGATGTAGGCACCGGGGCCTAGCGGGAGCGTGAACCTTTTCCCCGCATTGAGTGTCAAGTTCGTTACAACCGCGCCGGTCAACGGATTGAAAACCTCAGCCCGAACATCTCGCCGGGCTTCCATTGTGACGCCGCCTCCGAGGATCCCCATCGGCAGGCAGACGAATTGGTCACCTTTGCTGGAGCCGATATTGCGGTCGCAGCCGTTGGTCGGACCGCTTACGTCGGGCCAATACTGGTTTGGCTTATCGTCACAAAGGACGGTGAATGGCGCGCCGGGTTCAATGCCGTCATTGCGTGTCCAACTGGCCAGGTCGGGCGGCAGGATCTGGCGAAGGTGTTGATACGCGTTGATACCGGCGGTGTCCTCGAAGCGAACTTCGTCACCCGCAGGCGGACAACAACCAACGTATCCCTATACGCCCGCGCGGGAGTGGTAAACATAAGCCGGCAGATTCGCCAGGTAAGCAAAGACGGCCGCCGCGCAGAGCTTGATCGGGTTGTCTTGGGAGACATGCGCAAGCTTCAAGCCCTGCGCTGAAAGCACGTAGTCCGGGGGCACCGCGAGCGCGACCGCACCAAACCAAAGAATCCCTGTTGCGTAGAAGTAGGCGAGGCTTGAAGCTGTCATGCTGGGTCTTATCGGCGTGCAACGAGGGCCGGCAGGCCTTGGTTCCTCGGATGTGTTATTCCCCATCAAGCCCTACTTCCCGCCGAGAGCGTACAGGTTGTTCGCCGTGCGGATGTAAAGTCGCCCCTGTGAGACTGCCATCGAGGCCTGGACCTTTTCGCCCAGCGGATTCTTCGCCAGCACCTTGAACTGCGGGCCGGCGGCAATCACGGTCGTCTCGCCCGCATCCGAGATGAAGTAAATGCGTCCTTCCGCGCCGACCGGCGAAGCGGAATAGGCTCCTCCGGCGCGTTCCTGCCAGACGATCTCGCCCGTATCTTCCTTCAGGCACATGGCGACGCCGCCTTCGTTGATCGGGTAAAGGTATGGCTTCAGGTAAAGAAAGGACGGGATGTGCGGCATGCCTTTGCGCTGTTCCCATACCAGGTTGGATTCCCCGAGGTCGCCCTTCTCCCCCGGCCGAAAGGCCTTAATCGATTCACGTCCTCCCCAGCCGGAAGCAGTAAACGCCAGGCCCACGCCGAGCACGATGGAGGGCACCACGCCTTCCCCAATGTTCTTCGAAGTCCAGAGCCGCTCGCCGGTCAGGGGTTGGAAGCCTTGAACGACATCGCCAGCGCCGCTGACGAGTTCGGCGTGGCCGTCCGGCGCGGTCCAGACGTTGGGCACGACGTGCGCGATGCGTGACAAGCCCCGGCTGGCCTTCCAGCGGACTTTGCCGGTGCGCGTGTCGAGGGCCACGAGGAAAGCCTGGTCCCACGGCGAGTGCCAGCCCGGACCAGTCTCCGGCGGCGGATGACTGCCGTCGCGCGCCATGATCAGCAGGTCGTTCCAGAGAATCGGTGAGGTGCCCAGGCCGTGCTCACCGTAAAACGGGAAGTCCCTGTTTGTCCAGACGACCTGGCCGCTGAAGTTCAGCGCCGCAAAGCTGCCATCGCCGAAGACCGCGTAAACCTGCTGGCCATCGGTGCAGGGCGTGGGGGTCGCGTAACTGTTGCGATTGTTCTTGTGGCCGGGCCGTTGCTGGAAGGCCTCCCGATTCCAAAACGCTTTCCCGGCCTTCCGGTCCAAGCAGAGCACGCGACAACTCGTCCCTTCCTCGGTGGCCGTCGTGACGAAGACGCGGTCGCCCCAGACGATCGGCGAGGACCACGATTCGCCGGGGATGGGGATCTTCCAGACGACATTACTGGTGGCGTTCCAATGGAGCGGCATGTTGGTTTCAGCCGAAACGCCCTGCCGCGTCGGCCCGCGAAAGCACGGCCAGTTTTCTGCATGAAGCGCCACGCTGGTGAGCAGTGCGGTGGCCAGCAGGAATATGTCTTTCATTTCTTCACTTTCGGTGCGCCGGGAGCAGGAAAGTTCTTGGAGACATCATCAAGCACCAGCACCCAGTCGAGCATCTCGCCATAGTCAGGAGGCGTGAACTCACGTTCGCCGGTGTTGGGAAACCCGCCGATGACGGTCGCTTCGCCGGTGCGCGGATTGAACCACCACGCCTTGACTTTCGGGCCGGTCACTTTGTCCATGTGCACCTTGAATTTGCGCCCCACCGGCGCATACACCATCGCGTAGGTTCCCGCTGTGTCCCGCGTGGCCACGAAACGGTATCGCCCTGCTCCCGGGACGGAAGTGGGCACGCGGTCGGTCACGATGATCGAATCATCGGGGATGCGCGTCAGAAACGGTCGTGATTCCAGGAGCCGCCGGGCGAACTGCATTTGTCCTGCGCCCGGCTGGTCGATGGCTTCAAACCAGTACATTAGCGGGTTGTTGACCGGACTTCTGCCCGGCGCCCACATCTGCCAGACGGCGTGGTTGCCATAGGTGTGCCCGCACGCGCCGCAGAACAAATCCCAGTAAAGCGGTCGGCGCACGTCCGCGGTGGTGGAATGCCCCAGCTTCTTGGCGTCAAAGGAAAGCGGGTGATCCTCGTAAAGCGGTTCACCGTCGATCACCGGCTTGACGGGTGTCCGGTCGTAATCCACACGCGTTTGGTCATAGTGGCCCGTGAACTCGGCGGCATGTCCGTTCTGGCGCATGTTGAAATCCAGCCAATCCGCGTCGGGGAAGTACTGTGCCGAACCGGCGCCGCCAGTCGGGTGCAGAGTGGTGAGGTGCGCGCCGCCGTCACCCCGGCGCAGGCCGCGGGCCATCGCCTGCAAAATGGCCCGGTGCGTGTCATTTTCCACAGGCCGGTCGCCGCCCAGAATCCAGATGATGCCGGCATTTTTGTATCGGCGGCCCAGCCACTCGCCATAAGCCTCGGCGTTTTGCGGGGTGAAGATCTCCGGACCGGCGCCCCACTTCTTGTTCCATTTGTCGCCCCAGGTCGGCAACATGCCGATATAGAGGCCAAGGGAGTTGGCCTTCGCGACAATCCAATCCACGTGCCGGAAATGGTCTTCGTTTGGCTGCGTGAGGTCGTTGCCATTCAACGGGCGTTGGCCATAAGCATTGGTATCAGTGAGGCCCGCGAATTCAGCGAGGACAACTGCCTGGATCACGGTGAAACCCTTCCGAGCTCGATTATCGAGATATCGTTCAGCATCCTCCCGGCTCAACCGGTGGAATAACTCCCAAGCCGTGTCGCCCAGCCAGAAGAAAGGCTCTCCCTCGTCCGTCACCAGGAAGTGCCGGTTCTCGCTTACTCTCAGTCGTGGCATCGATTTCGCCGAGGACGTGAGGCCGGTGAATAACAAGCCAGCGGCTAAACCACATGTCAGCATCGCTCGGCGGAAGCATGGACCCAATTCAATTTTCATACGGATAACCCCCGCCAGTGAACCGAGAAAACGCGCGGGAAGCAATAGCATCATCAGAGCCGAATGGCGCTTAGATAAGGCCCGACAAAATGGAGCTTTTCTCAGGAAGTGGCCGCAAATGTTGGTCGGCGGGAGCCGGAAACCAGGATCAATTCCCTGCCAACCGCGGTTTTCGCGTGCAGGCTGGGTGTCAACGGAGGCGAAGAAGGACCAGGGCGGACCAAGGCGGGTTACGGCCACCCCGAGGCCACCCTGAAGCNNGAGGAGAGCCCGAAGGATTTGCTCCCCGCAGCTTCTGTGAATAACTCTGCGGCGCGCGAAAAATCTCTTGGCATGAACGGCTATACCCTTTCCTCTCACAGGGAAAGCTGGTTGGATTTCGCATTCTTTCAAAAAGAGCCTTACTTCAACAGGCTGCTAAGCCGTAACGATTCAGCACAACCACAGATGGACACAGATAGACACAGATGAGGACAGCCCATTACCATGCTTTTGCACGGCGGGAACCCGCTCACCGGGCAATGAGCTGGAGCAAAGCGAAGCAAAACCGGAGTTCCATCCTCAGAATCTTTCCGCGGTTTCAGCTTTCAGCTTTCAGCATTTCAGCTTTTGCCAGAATGTGGCTCTGGGTGGACGTGACGGTATGCGTGATTTTCACGCATTTGCCGCGTGTTCACTAGGTGTTGGATAGGTACTCATTAGGTGTTGTATAGGGAACCACTAGGTACTCACTAGGTACCAGAGAGCTGTTCGCAAGAGATACGCCGGGGATGCGCTAGGGAACCACTAGCGAATCGCCATCTCGGCCTCGATTGTCCGCGCCAGTTCCAGGAGCTGCGCCATCCTGGCACACTGGTTGCGCCAACTTGGCCCAAATCCGGCTTGGCGGACAGTCCACAGGCAAACAGACCCTGGGGGGGCCTGCCTTCAAACGCGCGCCAATTGACCAGCTCGCAGTTCGGGTTCGGCTGCTTTGCTGCGGCGCTGTAACGTGGCGCGCTATTTCGTGGACGGGGTTACTGTTTGAGTTCGTGGTGATTGCCCGCGCTTTGGCGGATTGGTTCGTGGAATTACTACTTCAAGGCGGCCCTCCAGCCCCCGGTTCCTCCCGCCCTGCACCAGACCCTCCCGGGAGCCTCAGGGTAGCCTCTGGGTAGCCTCGGGGTAGCCTCGGGGTAGCCTCAGGGTGGCCTCGGGGTGGCCTCGGGGTGGCTACCGGTTGGCTACCACATGGCCTGGGGGTAGCCTCGGGGTAGCCTCAGGGTGGCCTCGGGGTGCCTACCGGTTGGCTACTACATGGCCTGAGGGGGGCCTGAGGGTGGCCTCGGGGTGGCCTCGGGGGCAGCCCGGCACGCTATTCCGCCCGTTCCATAGAAAACGGCCAAGAGTGGCCTGCAGCCACCTAAGTCCGCTATTGAGAGTCATTTGGGGGCTATAAAGTAATTCGTGTAAGTGGCCAAAGTGAAAGGATAGTAAACTATGGCCATTACCGATGAAGTGTTGAACGAACTACTTAAAGACTACCAGAAGCCCGAAGATTTGTTGGGCCAGAATGGGTTGCTCAAGCAATTGCAGAAGCGATTGCTGGAGAAGGCAATGGGGGCGGAGTTGACGGTGCATTTGGGCTACGGCAAGCATGACCCGGCGGGGAGGAACTCGGGCAACTCGCGCAACGGCACGAGTCCCAAGACGCTGAAGGGAGAGTTTGGCAACCTGGAGCTGGCGACGCCGCGGGATCGCAACGGGAGTTTTGAGCCGCAGATCGTGGCCAAGGGGCAACGGCGTTTCGAGGGGTTTGACCAGGCGATCATCAGTTTGTATTCGCGGGGTCTGACGACCCGGGAGATCGAAGGGCACTTGTTGGAGATCTACGGGGTGGAGGTGTCGCCGGCCCTGGTGTCGCAAGTGACCGACGCGGTGTGCGCCGATGTGCAGGTCTGGCAGAACCGACCGTTAGAGGAGGTTTACCCGATTGTCTATTTTGACGCGCTGTGGGGCAAGGTCAGAGACAATGGGCAGGTGGCGAAGGTGGCGGTGTATCTGGCGCTGGGGATCACGATAGCTGGGCACAAGGAGGTGCTGGGGATGTGGGTGGCCAGTACAGAAGGGGCCAAGTTTTGGCAGCAGGTGTTGACCGAGTTGAAGAATCGCGGGGTGCGCGACATCTTCATTGGCTGCGTGGATGGGATCAAGGGCTTTCCCGAAGCGATGGAGGTGGTCTTTCCGGCGACCCAGGTGCAGTTGTGCCTGGTGCATATGGTGCGGCATTCGCTGAGCTACGTGGGGTGGAAGGAACGCAAGGCGGTGGCGGCGGATTTGAAGCCGATTTATCGGGCGGCCACGGAGGCCGAGGCGGAGCAGGCGTTGCGGGCCTTTGAGCAGAAGTGGGATCGGAAATACCCGACGATCAGCAAGAGCTGGCGGACGCATTGGCCCGAGCTGATCACGTTTCTGAAATACCCGGCGGAGATCCGCAAGGCGATTTATACGACCAACGCGCTGGAGTCGGTGAATCGGTCGCTGCGCAAGATCAGCAAGAACCGGGGTGTTTTTCCCCACTCGGAATCGCTGCTCAAGCTGTATTATTTGGCCTTGGAGCGGATTGCCAAGAGGTGGACGATGCCGATCCCCAACTGGAGCGAGGCGCTCAACCGCTTTGCCCTCGAATTTGGCGAGCGGATGCCCAAGCTGGATTGAGCCCATGCCACCGGAGAGTTACAGACCATTCGACCGCAGGGGGCGCGAGCTGGGTGCTCGCCGCTCGCCCCCTGCTNNTTACACAGATTACTTTACAAAACCGTCATTTGAGATTTGCAGAATCCTTCCGTGTCCACGGACCTATTTCCACGAGCGAATCCGCTGCCGTCTCGACTCCGCCCCCACGAAACTATTCGCTGCGTTACACGGCGCCCGGTCTGGTGGTCCAGTGGTCTCGTGGTCTAATGGTCAGCCCTGCGGCGTTCCATTGCCTTTCGGCGTCTTGGCCCCCCGGCACACGGAGTCAGAGATGGGGGAGTTGCGGGAACTGTTCCAGTCTCCATTGCCTTTCGGCTCCCCGCCGCCTCCAACTTCCTAGCCTCGGTGCCGCAGCCCGCATCCTACCCTTCTGTGCGTCCCCTAAAAACTTTCTTGCTGCAAATCCTTGCGGATAAGCACATCATCCAGCCTTTCTGGCGCGGACAAAGCTTGGATTATGAATCTGCCAACTGTATTCGACACATGCGAACCACGCGAAGACGTCCTCAAGGGCACAATCGCCGACGCTGATTTCGCCGCCGACCTGGCCAAAGTCATCCGCGGCATCGCCTCCGATGACTACCAGAAGCCCGACCGATTCTTCTCCAACACCTACCCCACCGAGGGCCTCAAGAACCTGCTCCGCAATGTTTTGGCCCGTCTGACCGGCGAGGGCAGCGCCGCCGCCGCCATCTTCCGCCTCGACACCAGCTATGGCGGCGGTAAAACCCACGCCCTGATCGCTTTGACCCACGCGGCAAACGGCATGGAAGGCGTTGCCAACGTCGCCGAGTTTCTCGACCCGAAGCTTGTCCCCAGCGTCAAAATCCGCGTCGCAGCTTTTGACGGCGAGAACGCCGATCCGGCCAACGGTCGCAGCATGGGCGACGGTGTCCTTGCATACACGCTTTGGGGCGAGCTGGCCTACTCGCTCGCCGGCAAAGCTGGTTACGACCGCGTTCGGAGGAGCGACGAGAGTCATACGGCGCCCGGCGCCGAGACCCTGGCCGAGCTTTTCGGCGGCGAGCCAGCGCTCATACTACTAGACGAGCTTTCCATTTATCTTCGCAAGACCCGCAATCTCCAGGCCACCAGTGCCGGGGAACAACTCAGCGCCTTTCTCACGTCCCTGTTCAAAGCCGTCGAAAGCAACCCCCGCGTGGCCCTCGTCTATACCCTCGCGATCGGCAAGGAAGGTAAAGCCGGCGACGCCTACAGCGCCGAGAACCAGTTCATCGCCGACAAGATGGCCGAGGCAGAGAGTATCTCCGCCCGCAAGGCGACACTTCTGAATCCGACCGAAGACTCCGAGACCGTCCACGTCCTGCTTCGCCGCCTTTTCGGCAAGATTGATAGGACCAAGGCCATGCCGGTCATTGAGGCCTACCGCTCGCTTTGGCTCGCCAATAAGGACGTCCTCTCACCGGATGCCATGCACCCCGAGACCAGCGAGGCTTTCCGCACCAGCTACCCGCTCCACCCCGAGGTCCTGGAAACCCTCACCACCAAGACCGCCACGCTAAATAATTTCCACCGTGTGCGCGGGATGCTGCGCCTCCTGGCTCGCTCCGTCGCCCAACTCTGGCAGACCCGTCCAATTGGGACGACCGCAATTCACCTCCACCATATTGATCCAGGCTTTGAGCCGATACGGCAGGAGATATTCACTCGCCTCGGCCGCACTGAGTTCATCCCGGCCGTGAACCACGACATTGCCGGCGGCGCCAAGAAGCCCCTCGCCGTCGAGCTCGACGAAAAGTACTACGCCGGCCTCGCCCCCTACACCACCTACACCGCCCGCACCGTTTTCATTCACAGCCTCGCCTTTAACGACCAGCTCAAGGGCCTCTCACCCGAGCGCCTGCGGTTCTCCGTTGTCGGCCCGGCCTTTGACCTCAGCTTCCTTGACGCCGCTTGGAAACGCTTCCAGGGCGAGTCCTCCTACCTGGACGACCGGCCCGGTGTCCCGCTCCGGTTCCTTGCCGAGGCCAACCTCACCCAGGTCATTCGCCGCGAGGAGGCCAACGTTGATTCCGCCCAGGCTCGCGCCGAACTCAACGACCGCATCAAAACCATCTTCGGCGGCACCGCCGGCTCGGTGTTTGAAATGATCCCGTTCCCTGCCGCGCCGGGCGAAGTGGACGACGACTTCGGCAATGGCCGCCCGCGCCTCGCGATCATGGCGTACGACGGCACCGCCGTTGGCGCCACGGTGGACGCCGTCCCCGAGCTGATCGCCAGGATCTTCGAGCGCAAGGGCAGCGACGGCGTCGGCCTCCGCAGCCTCCGCAACCACCTTGTCTTCGTCGTCGCCGACGAGACCCGCATCGAGGAAATGCGCAAGAAAGTCGTCCGTCGCCTCGCGCTCAGAGAACTCATCAAACCCGACCGCATTGCCGAGCTGGCCGACCACCAGCAGCGCAAGGTCCGGGAGCTGGAGCAGAAATCGGAAATGGAGGTCGCCACCGCCATTCAGCAGTGCTACCGCCACATCTTCTACCCCTCGCGCCAGCGCCTCACCGGCAGCCCGGTGGACTTGGCCCACGCCGCCGTGGACATCCACAGTGCCTCCGAAAAGCCCGGCAGCGGCCAGCAGCAAGTCGTGCGCACCCTCCGGGAAAGCGCCAATCAGAAACTCCGCCTGTCCGAAGACCCGCCCGAATCCCCAGGCTACATCCGCGACCGCACGCCCCTCAAGAAAGGCCAGATCTCCACCGCCTCCTTGCGCGACGAGTTTCGGAAAGACCCCGCCCTCTCCATTCACGCGCACGACTCCGTTCTCATCCGCGCCATCACCCAGGGCATCCAGCAGGGCGACTACGTTTATCGGCGCGGCGATTTGCTGTGCGGACCGGGCGACCCCCTGGCCAGCATCATCATTGACGAGCAATCGTTCGTCTTCACGATGCAGTTCGCGAAAGAGAAGAACATCTGGCCCCGTCCAGCGCCGGCACCCGCCCCCGCCGCCGGCGACTCGGCTTATCCCCCTGGCACACCCGCTGGCGGGTTCACCAGCCACGAAGGCGGCCTCGCGTCTCCAACTACGCCCGCCCAGCCGCCGTCAGGCGCAATCATCGCCGAAGGCGTCCTGAAAGCCGCCCTCACCGAGCTTTGGGAAAAGGCGCGCAAAGCCAAGTTCGGCCAGGTGCAGGTCCTTTCCGTCCGCCTGTTCGATGCCACCGACGCCTTCCGCATGGTGGGCAGTGTGAACGCCGAGAAAGGTTGCGCCAAACAGGTTAAACTCTCCGGCGGCTACGTCACCCAGGAAGGCGGCGAAATGCAACTTGAGTTCACCGGCGCACCCGGCGACGCCCTGCCGGTCAAAGACTTCCTCGTCCCGCAGCTCAACGCGGCGCGCGAACGAGACGTGCAGGCTACCTTCGTTCTCACCTTCAACCCCGGACTCCCGCTGGCCGGCGACGCGGCGGAAAAGCTCGGCGAACGCCTCGCCAAGTTTGCCAGCGGCGCCGCCTATGTGTGCGCCACGGCGGAGGCTGTCCCATGAAACCCAAAGCCCGAAAGCCAACCATGTTCCGCGACCTCAATCTCACTGGGAACGGCCGCCTGCGCCCCATCGCTCGCCGCGCGCCCGCTGACCCGAGCATGGCCTTGCCGCGCTATGAGCTACGCGCCCACTACTTCGGCCCGGCGGATACGGAAATGGAAGTCTGGCAACTCCCGTCGCCCGCAACCCCGGCGATCACCGCGCCCGTGCGCGTGGCCGGGTTGCGCGGTCGCAACCTCGAATTGGTGGAGCACCGCGTCACGCGGCTGCTCAAACAGGCCGTTGTGCCGTTCGAACAGCCCGCCTTGCGCCTGCCCCGCGCCTGGTCGCTGGCGGAGGAAACGGCGCTCACACTTGGGCTGCTCTTTCGCGCCCTTGCTCCCATGCGCAGCCGCGACAACCTCCGCAACGTCGTCGAAGGCATCGAGCAGATGGGGAAGGAAGAAGCCGCCTACTGGCTTGGCATGGCAATGCACCGGAAAAATCCGCGCCGTGTCCTGTCCGCGCTCAGGATGCTGCTCACTTCACCAAGACCCCACCCCGTCGCCCATCAACAATGACCCTGGCTGACTTCCAAAGCTGCATTGCCGACCGCGAAGCCGAGGGCATCGAGTTCAAACCTTCCCTCCTCAGCCGCAAGGAAATCGCGGAATACGCCGTCGGCATCGGCAACGCCGGCGGTGGCCATCTCATTATGGGCGTCACCAACAAGCCGCCGCGCCAGATTCAACCCGTCGCTCCGCCCTCTGCCGACGAAATCCAGCAAATCCGCCGCAGCGTTTACGACTCCGCCCAAATCCACATCCAGGTCGAAAACCTTGCTACTCCTTCCGGCAATGTCGTCATTGTTCCCATCCCGGCGCGCCCACGTGGCGACGTTTTTCACACCCGCGACGGCAAATATCTCATCCGCCTCGGCGAAGACCTGCGCGGCATGACCCTTCAGGAAATCGACGCCTTCCGTCAGGAAGCCGGCGTCGAACTCACCGCCCAGCCGCTTTCCGGTGACTGGCGCTTGCTCATCCGCGCTGCCGGCATGGAGGAACTGCGCGCCCTGATGAAGGAAGCTGGCGCCCCCGCCGACCTGACCCGCCTCGACGACGCCGACCTGCTGCGCGCTCTCGGACTGCTTACCGAGCATGGAGAACTGCTGCTGGGCGGCCTCCTCCTGGTTGGAACCTCCGTGGAAATCCAGCGCCGCCTGCCCCACGCTCGCTGGCAATTCTTCCGCATGATCTCAGACACGGACTACGAGCAACCCGACGGGGCCTACGATTGCCTTACCACCGCGCTCCGCCGCCTTCGCGAACTCGTCAACGCCCGCAACCCGGTCGTCACCATTCCCGGCTGGCTCGTCCACCCGGAGTTTCCCCGCTACCCGCTGCTGGCTCTGCGTGAACTGCTCGTCAATGCCCTTGCCCATCGTGACTACACCGCGCCGGGCACCGTCACCGTCAAACAATACCCCGACCGCCTCGAAATCTCGAACCCTGGCGGCTTTCTTGCCGATATCACCCCGGAGAACATCCTCCACCATCCGTCCACCCCGCGTTACCCGGCCCTTTTCGGCGCACTCGCCCGCATCCGCCTCGCCAACGCCGCCAACCTCGGCGTCCCGCGCGTCTTCCGTGAACTCCTTAGCGAAGGCAAGGAGCCGCCCTACTACGCCACCACCGGCCAGACCGTCGTCGTGACCGTCAAAGGTCAGGACGCCCGCCGCGAGTTCCTCGAACTGGTTCGCGCCCATCCCGGCCTGAACGTGGACGACCTCCTGATCATCCACTTCCTCACGCGCCACCGCGAAATCACTGCTCGCCAGGCCGCTGAAATCTGCCAGCGTCCGCTCGAAGGCGCTCGCGAGCATCTGGCCCGGCTCGCCAATCAGGAACGCCTCGTTGAATCCGGCGGCCCCGCAGGCAAAGGCCGCTATTATCGCCTCGCTCCCCCGGCCTACGACCAACTCGGCCAAACCCTCGCCTACCACGTGGATAGCCGGCTCACTCGCGAAAATGTCAAGGCCCGCGTCCTCGCCACCCTGGAGACACGCGACCTCACGAATTCCCAGGCCCGCGAGATCACCCAACTGGGCCGGGAAGCGGTCAAACGTCTCATGGCCTCTCTCCGTCAGGAAGGCCGCGTTCACGTGGTCGGCGGAGGTCGCGCCCGCCGCTGGCACCTCCTCCCCCGGATCAAGCCATGAGCCTGCTCCCCAAAAATGGGTCGGTGAACCATAAGAATGGGTCGGTGAACCATTCCGAGGCGCCCGCCCGAGCGCCGCAGACCACGCCTTTGGTCCGGTTCCCCATTGGCACCCGTGCCATTCTTTTGGCGCAGACGCCATTTGCCGCACCCCTTCCTTCAGCGATCGAATCCCCAAGCGACCCGGCACCCACCTTGGAATGGCTGAACCCGCAAAGAATTGCCGATTCAGCACTTCCTGACCCTGAACGCCGCCTTCCTGCCGCCCTCGGAGACCGCCAAACAAGTGCTTCCCGGTCAATTATTTGCCCGGCGGGCAATTCTGGCCCCCGCCTGCCAGGCTCCGCCCCAAAGTTATGAACGCGGTCCATATTTATGCCCTGGTGTTCATAACCGGCACCCCCGGTTCCCTGCCACTCCACCCCAACCCATCGCCCGGCCGCTGACACGTGAGCAAAAATCATCCATCCGAATCCCCCCCCCCCCCCCCCCCCNNCTTCACGTCTGGTGGGCGAGACGGCCGCTTGTCGCGTCGCGCGCAGCCATCCTCGCTTCCCTGCTCCCCGCGGATGCAGATCACGATAAATTTCAGCGCATCCTCGGCATTCACGGTGACCCAGTCGCCGCAAAATTACGTATCGCGCAAGCCGACCGAAAAGGCGAACGCCTTGGGGCTGATGCCTACGGGTACCCGCGCGCCTTCACATGGGCACCGGACAGCGAAGATCGAAAATGGCTGCAAGGCTTCGGCAACCGGCATAACGCCAGCATCCTCGACCCCACCGCCGGAGGCGGCAGTATACCATTTGAGGCCATGCGGCTCGGACTACCGGTCTTCGGCAACGACCTTAATCCGGTCGCCGCACTTATCGAATATGCCACGGTCAAGTGGCCCTCAGAATTTGGCCCCGCCGTTAAGGTTGAGTTCGAAAAACTCGGGAAACAATTCACGTCCAAGGTCCGCCAGAAACTTGCTCACATCTTCCCCTCAGAACCCGAAGCGGACTGCAGGTCCGACGCATTTCTCTGGGCGCGAACCATCCGCTGCCCCTACTGCAACGGAATTATTCCACTATCACCCAACTGGCGACTCGCCTCGGACGGAACAGGTGTTCGGCTTCTGCCCCAGTGTGCGGAAGGTCCCAGTCAGTCCAACCGCTACTGCCGCTTTGAAATTGTGCGCACACCGGCCGATACCTCCCCCGGAACAGTTGCCGACGGTGACGCTACGTGTCCATTCCCTGACTGCAACCGCATAGTCTCCGGTGATGATGTCAAACAGCAAGCACAAGCAGGTCTGATGGGCGATCAGCTTTATACAGTCGTCTTCAAGCGCCGAGTTAGGCTAAAGTCCAAATCCGGATCGGTCCGCGACAAATGGCAACAAGATTACCGCGCGCCTCAACCCAGCGACGACAATTCCGCCCACATCCAGCAGATTCTCGACAATAAGCTTCCCGAGTGGGAAGCATTGGATCAGGTGCCGAACGAGCAGTACCCCATCATGTACTGCGACCGCTCGAAGACCTACGGAATAAATCAATGGCGGGATCTATTCTCCGCGCGCCAACTACTCTGTCACGGGACGTGCGTTGAAGTCTTCAGCAGCATGTATGCCGAGCAAGTCGCTAAGGGCACCCCTGCGCAACTCACGAAGGCGGCGTTCATCTACCTTGCTCTGAGCCTCGACAAGCTCCTAAATTGGAACGCTCGCCTTGCAAGCTGGAACGTCCAACTCCAGTCCATGCGGTCAGTCTTTGACCGCCACGACTTCTCCTTTAAGTGGTCCTACGCAGAGATGGCGCCCATGGTAGAAGGCTTAGGCCCCGATTGGGTAGTCAAGCAGACCTCCAAATGCATTGGCGAACTAGTAAACCTAATCGCCCCAGGCAGCGCATCCGCCCCGGACCCTCAGTTACTCCTCCACGACGCGGCAATGCCCGCCAATCCCTCGGCACCAAGCTTCCACCACCAGCCCGTCACCATCACATGCAAATCCGGCGACGCCCTCGATCACCTGGCTGACACCTCGGTCGATTGCGTGGTAATGGACCCGCCCTATTACGACAACGTAATGTACGCTGAGCTCTCAGACTTCTTTTACGTCTGGCTCAAAAGAACAGCCGGCCAAGTCATGCCAGAACTCTTCCGCCGGCCCCTGACCGACAAGGAAAACGAAGCCGTAGCCAACCCCTCGAAGTTCCGCGGCCAGAAAGGCGCCAAGGCGCTCGCGGGACGCGATTATCAAGATCGAATGGCCACGATCTTCGCTGAGTGCAGACGTGTCCTAAAAGCCGACGGCATAATGACCCTCATGTTCACCCACAAAGCCACGGGCGCTTGGGATGCGCTCACCAAAGCCTTGATGCAAGCCAGTTTTACGATTACCGCCAGCTGGCCCATTAACACAGAAGCCCAAGGCAGCTTGCACATCAAGGACAAGGCTGCCGCAAATAGTACTATCTTTCTCGCTTGCCGCCCACGAGCGACGAAACCTACCGACGCCGATACACAATACTGGGAAGATGTAGAACACCTCGTCGCTGGGGCCGTCCGCAAGCGCGTCGCAGAATTTCAGAGGGCCGGCATTCGCGGCGTGGATTTGTACCTCGCCTCCTTCGGCCCGGCGCTGGAAGAATTTTCCAAACACTGGCCGTTGAAGCGCGGCACGCCCAATCCACTCCCGCCTTCGATGAAGCGGGCGCAGAAGGATCTATTCCCGGAAGTATGGGATCCCTACGCCGTTTCACCAGAGGACGCCTTGAACGCCGCCCGTCGTGAGGTCAAGCGCTGGCGCTTGGAGCAGCTCACCCACAAACAGGCCCGCACCGAGCTGGACCCGCGCACCTCGTGGTTCGTCCTCGCCTGGGACGCCTTCCAAGCCCCGACATTCCCATACGACGAAGCCCTGCGCCTGGCCCGTGCCGTCGGCGTTGACCTCGACACGGACATCGTCGGCAGCCTCGCCGAAAAGAAAGGCTCCGACCTCACCCTCTGGGACAGCGTCCAGCGCGCCAACAAAGGCGCTCTCAGCTCCGCCGACGGCTCCAGCGGCATGATTGATGCCCTCCACCATGCCGCCTACCAGGCCCGGACGAAGACATTGGAGGCCGCTCGGGAACTGCTAGAGCGCGCCGGCGTCATGGGTGACGCCAACTTCCGGCCCGCCATGCAGGCCATTCTTGAAGTCCTCCCGGTCGGCACCGCTTTCAGCGGCGTTGACCTGCCCACAGACGTTGCCGGTGCCGGCAACGACTTCGAAGCCCTTGAGAAACTCCGCCGGCTCGCCTTCGCCGACCAGGTCGAAGCCCCGCAGCAGCTCCTCCTCTGGCAGAGCGAGCAACCCAAGAAATAGCTCCATGAGCAAGGCGCCCCCAACGTTCGATCACAAGTGGAACGCCGACCGTCCGGTCGAGCGCCCCGAAGACGACAAGTTGGGGCGAAAAGCCTTCGCGCAGCGCGTTGCCAGGGAGCTGCGGGCTTGGCATCAAAAGGACAGCCTTGTTATCAGCATCAACGGCGACTGGGGTAGCGGCAAAACCACCCTCGCCAACCTCATCCTGTTCTATGCCGAAGAACAGGCCGCATCATCAGGGGAAAAGAAGCCGACGGTCGTAAAATTCAACCCGTGGCAGTGGAGCGGCCAGGACAAGCTCCTGCAGGCCTTTTTCGACGAAATCGGAGCTGCCTTCCGACACAACAAGGTCGGCGACGAAGCGCTCGCCAAAAGACTTGCCCGCTTCTGGGAAGGTCTGAAGGTAATTACCCTCGCCGGTGGTGAAATCGCCACCCGGCTCCGGGAGGCATTGGTTGCCGCCGCCGCCCTGCTCGCCGGCGGCTCTGGAGTTCTATCCGCCTTCACGGCTAACCCGACCGGAAAGGCCATTCTTGGCTGGACCGGCGCTGGCCTACTCGGGGTCTCGGCAGTTTGCGCCCTCTACGCACCCTTGGCAGAAAAGTTGGCCGCGATTTTCGAGTGGAAAACAAAGAAGGTCCCCTCGCTCGAAGAAGTCCGCCGCAGCCTCCAACACGAACTTGAGAAGCTCAAAGCGCCGCTCATAGTCGTCGTTGATGACCTCGACAGGTTAACCAAGGACGAGGTGCGCCTCATGGTCCAGCTCGTGAAGGCAAACGCGGATTTCCCCAACCTCGTTTACCTCTTGCTTTGCCAAAAAGACGTCCTGGTCAAAGCTCTTGGCGAAATCACTTCCGAAAACGGGCAGGACTTCCTCAAGAAAATTGTTCAAGTGGAGCTGGAGGTCCCGGTAGCCCCGGAACACGAGCTGCGCAGCTTCTTCCATGAGCAGACCACACCAGTGCTCCAGCGCGCGGAGATGCGCTGGGAAAAGGAACGATGGGATGAGGTGTTCGAGGAGGGGGTCTGGCGCTACTTCCGCACGCCCCGTGACATCAAACGGTTCAGAGGCGTGCTTGAATTCTATTTTGAAGCCCACGTGGAGGCCGGCGTCCTCGAGGTCAACCCTATCGACCTCATCTTGCTGGAAACGCTCCGCATGTTCGACCCCGACGCATACGAGGCCGTTGGCCGCGCCTTCCAGAAACAGCGCAACTTCTTCCTCGAGTCGCTTTTCAACGAGAAGGACCCCAAAGACCGGCTCACCATCGGCATCAAAGAGCTGCTCAACCGCAAAGACCTCACCCCGGCTGAGCAGGAGCGCCTCAAGATCGTCCTGTACGCGCTTTTCCCCCAGGCCCAGGACGGGTTCTCGATGTCGGACCGCACCGAGCAAGACTGGGAGCGCAACTTGCGCCTCTGCCACCCCAAACTCTTCCGGCGCTATTTCCAAATTGGCGGCGACCCCGGTGACATCTCCGCCGCCTTCATCGCGAGCCTCCTCAAAGCCGACAACGACACGGCGACAATCCGAGGCCTGCTCAAACAAGCATTCGACTCGAAGCCCTTCACAGCCCTGATGGATCGCTTGCGCGCGGTCGTGAGAGACGTTCCGCAGCCAACTATCGAGCCCCTCCTCATCGCGCTGTTTGACCTCTCCGACAGCCTGCCGGAGATAACACCGGACATCCTCCTCCCCGACGCCGAGCTCCAGCTCGCCCACTTCGCCGCCCAGTTGCTGCGGCAAATCAACGACGACTCGGCTCGCGCCGCTCTTTTCCGCCGAGCAGCTTTGGCATCGACCGGAATCACCGGTCCGGCCCTCTGCATTCACCTGCTTTACCCCTCCAAAGAGGATGAAGAGATCAAGCGCGTGCCAATCATACCCCTCAAAGAGTTGGGCGCCATGGAATCCGACCTCTTACCCAGGCTTAAGCAAGCGGCCGCGTCTGGGAGCCTCTGGAAAATGCGCACGCCAAACCTTTTCTTACACCTCCTTACCAGGTGGTCCAGCGTTGACGAAGTGAGAGGCTGCCTAGCGCCGTCCCTGCTGAAACCCGAAATCGCGATGACTTTCCTGCGCGCCACGCTAAATAAAGGTCAGGTCAGCGGTCACCGTGGCACGCGAAGCGTCTTCAAACTCGTTGCCGCTTACATTGAACAATTCGCTGACCTGAAGAAACTTGCCGACGCCGCCGCACCCGCCGTGCGCGACCAGTTAGACAAGGCCGCCCTGGAGAAGCTGCGCGCCGCAATCAGCGCCAAACAAGAGGGCAAACCTCAGGCAGAAACCTATGTTTTGAGCCGCGATGAAGCCGGCCAATTCATATATGAACAATCCGATTGGCCCCTATGAGCCTGCTCTGCGATAGGGACTGGAAACTCAAATATACGCCGGACGACGGCGACCTTGTCGCCATCTTCTACATTCCCGCCCTGGAATGTGCCACCCGCTACGACCGCCTCACCGGCTACTTCCGCGCCCGGGCGCTGGCCCTCGCCGCCCGTGGCATCGAGGGTCTTGTCCGCAACTCTGGCCGCATGCGCCTGCTGGTCGGCTGCACCCTCGACCAACCGGAGGTTGACGCCATCGCCAAGGGCGCCGAGTGCCGTGCCCAGGTCAAAGCCCATCTCCTCGCGAACCCGCTCAAGCCCGGCAACCAAAGCGAAGTCCAAGCGCTCGAACTCCTGGCCTGGATGGTCGCCAATCAAGTCCTCGAAGTGCAGGTCGCCGTCCCCTGCGACGAACACCGCCGCCCCATTCCTGCCCAAGGCATCTTCCACGAGAAAGCCGGCATCATCGAGGACAAGACCGGCGACCGACTCGCCTTCAACGGCAGCCTCAACGAGACCGAAGCCGGCTGGACCCAAAACTGGGAAAGCCTTAACATCTTCCGCTCCTGGCTGGGCGATGACCCCCGCGTTGCCGCCGAGGAGACCAACTTCGCCAAACTCTGGTCCGGCGAGTCCAAGCACGTCATCACCATGCCCGTTCCCGATGCCCTTCGGGATGACCTGCTCCGCTTCCTGCCGGAAAACGACCTTCCGGCCCGCCTCAAGAAACTCGAGGTCACGCCACCGATTCAGCTCGCGCCCGAGCTGCCGCCGCCACCAGCGCCGGAACCGCCCCTCGACCTGCGGCGGATCGTCTGGGCCTTCATCAAACAGGCCCCCAAAATGCCCAACGGCGGCGAGCGCGTCGGCGAAGCTACCTCCAATGTTGAGCCGTGGCCCCACCAGATTCGCGCCTTCCAGCGCCTCTACGGCAACTGGCCTCCCCGCCTTCTTCTCGCGGACGAAGTCGGCCTCGGCAAGACCATTCAGGCCGGCATGCTCATCCGCCAGGCCTGGCTCGCTGAAAAAGCCCGCCGCGTCCTCATTCTCACCCCCGCCAGCATTTGCCGCCAGTGGCAGATGGAGCTGCGCGAGAAATTCAATCTCAACTGGCCAGTCTATGACGGCGACCAGCTCCTCTGGCTCAAGCCGCCTGCGCCCGACACCCCACTGGAGCAGCCCATCGCCCGGGCGGACTGGCACAAACAGCCGTTTGTCATCGCCTCGAGCCATCTCATGCGCCGCCGGGACCGTGTCGTCGAACTGGCCGAGCAGGCCGAGCCCTGGGACATCATCGTCATTGACGAGGCCCACCACGCCAGGCGCAAGTCGCCCGGCCTTGCGGGCGAGCGCCGAACCAACCGCCTCCTCGATCTGCTCCACCGCATCCAGGGCCGCACCAAAGCCCTCCTGATGCTGACGGCCACCCCCATGCAGGTCCACCCTGTCGAAGTCTGGGATCTCCTTTCCATTCTCGGCCTGCCCCCGGAATGGACCGAAACGGCCTTCCTCAAATTCTGCGAGGTGGTGGACCATCCATCCCCCTCTCACGAGGACATGGAGTTCCTGGCCGGCATGTTCCGCGCCACCGAACAGCGCTATGGCCCCGCCACCGAGCAGGACGCGCGTCGCGCTGGCGCCACGACTGGTCTGCAGGCTAAGAAAATTCTCTCCGCGCTCCGCGACAACGCCGCTATACCCCGCCGCCAGATGGACGGCAAGACCCGCGGCGTCGCCCTGCGCCTCCTGCGCGCCCAATCTCCCATCGGCAGGCTCATCTCGCGCCATACCCGCGACCTGCTCCGCCGCTATCACAAAGCCGGCAAACTCCTGACCCCGATTGCCGACCGCGAGGTGGACGACCGCTTCGTCCCGCTCTCCGCCGACGAGGCCCGCATCTACGAAGAGGTCGAAAATTACATCAGCACGACCTACAACCAGGCTTCCGCCAAAGAAAAGAACGCCGTCGGCTTCGTCATGACCATCTACCGGCGCCGCCTCGCCAGCAGCTTTCACGCCCTACGGCACACCCTCGAAGACCGCCTGGCCGCCATGCAATCCGGCAAGCCGCCAAGGTTGCAGCAACCCGACGACGAGGCCGAGGCCGAGCCCACCGATCCCGAAGGTGAAGTGTTGGCCCCCGATGAAGTGGCGGTCCTGGAACGCCAGGCCCTCGCACAGGAAGAAAAGGACGACATCGCCCGCCTGCTCGAAGACATTCGCAAGCTGCCACCCGACACCAAATCAGCATGGCTGCGCGAGGAACTCGACAAGCTGCGCGCCGCCGGCTACGCCCAAACCATGGTGTTCACCATGTACACCGACACCATGGATTTCCTCCGGGACGAACTCACCGCCAAAACCACCCTCCGCGTCATGTGCTTCTCCGGCCGCGGCGGCGAGGTTCGCGAAAAGGATGGTCACTGGCGCACTATCTCACGCGACGAAGCCAAACGTCGATTCCGCGCCGGCCAGGCCGACGTGCTCCTCTGCACCGATGCCGCCGCCGAGGGCCTTAACTTCCAATTCTGCGGCTCCCTCATCAACTACGATATGCCGTGGAATCCCATGCGCGTGGAGCAACGCATCGGCCGCATAGACCGTCTCGGCCAGCAGCACGCCAAGATTCGCATCCTCAATCTGCACTACGAGGGCACCGTCGAAGCCGATGTCTATATGGCACTGCGCCGCCGCATTAACCTCTTTGAAAGTGTCGTCGGCCGACTCCAGCCCATTCTCGCCAAGCTCCCCAGTGTAATCACCGGCCACATCCTCGACCGCCGCAACCGCGACCCCGAGGCACGCGCCGCCATTACTGGGGACCTCGAACAGCAAGCGGAGGCGGCCAAACAGGAAGGCTTCGACCTCGACGCCATGCTCGACGCCGACCTCCAGGAGCCACCGCGCCCAGCGCCCAAACTAACGCTGGCCGACCTTGACCTCGTTCTCAACTGCGCCGACGCCCTGCCGCCAGGTGTCACCATTACCACACTTAACATCAACAATCGGGAGTACGCCTACCAGGCCCCCGGCATGGCCAAACCCGTCCGTATCACAACGCGGCCAGATTACTTCGACGACCACACCGAAAGCCTCGAACTCTGGTCCCCCGGCAGCCCGTCATTCCCCGCCGCGGAAGCCGAAGCAACCCCGCAGGAACTCGACGGCAGCACCATATCCTCCCTGCTCAAGATACCGGAAAACCACTCCACCGCTTCATCCTAGCCGGCCACGCCCTGGCCTTGCGCCTTGCGGACCCGCTCCGCAATCTCCTCCGCCGTCATCTTCGCCGCCGGGTTGTCGCTGAGCTGGTCCACCAGCCCGGACACAGTCGCGAAGACGCCCGCCTCCTTCTGGTGCTCCATCAGCCACTTCACGAATTGCGCGTCGGCAGCCTGCCCTTGAGAGCGATTTGTAACCTGGGAAACCTGGCGGGGGGCACAAACCTACTCTTGGCCCTCAAGGGCGCCTCCTGGAGGCGCCAGGATCGAAACGAGCATCGTAGCGTTGGACAGGGTGCCGATCTGCACCCGCGCCGCAAGCCACTTGATCGGCAGGGTCGCTTCGCTCCACAGCCCGCCAGCGCTGGCCAGCGTGCCGGGGTCGCAGTCCAAAGTCCAAGGTCTAAAGTCTAAAGTCCAAAGTTGGGGTGGGGGCAGTTCGAACTCAGTGATAGCCTGAAAAAAAGTCCTGTTGCATTTGCAGGCACTTACAACAATTCAGCAAAATAATTCCACCCCCCAAACGCCCACTTCCCGTGACCCGATAACGTTAACGATATGCGTAACCCCGCATCCATCAACCACTTCCCGCCAACACTATTTTCACCGAACCGCTCCCCTATATATGGAGAGGCGCATTTATTTTCAGTGGAAGGGTCAAGGATGCGGCGCGAAGCCCATTCGAGTCAGGATTGCCTGGCCGCGGGGTGACTGGATAAACTCAACAAAACTGCGCGCGGCGGCTGTCTCACTCGCCTTGTCGGTATAGAGACGCAGAACCCGCGCGTAGGGGTACTGGCCTTTGTTCACGGACTCGACGCTGGGAGCGACTCCGCCGATGGAGACAGGCTTGACTCCGGCGCTGCTGGCCAGGGTGATGGTGGAGTAACCGATCCCGTTTTCGTCCTGGGCGACCGCTTGAACCAGGTCCGTGTAATTCGTGAAGGTCTTCAGATGTAAGGAATACGGCTTATTCTCCATCGCCAATTCGCGAAAGCCCAGGTAGGTGCCGGATATCGGGTGGCGCGAATACAAGTGAACCGGGGCATCCGGGCCGCCCACTTCTTTCCAGTTCTGGACCACGCCGGTGAACAGGTCGCGCACCTGCTCGCGGGTCAGGTTCTCGATCGGGTTGCTGGCCTTGACGACGACCGCCACATCATAAGCGCCGATCACATGGTCGTTGAACGTGACGCCCCGGTCCCGAGCCAGTTCGACCTCATTGGTGGTCGCATCCCGGGAAGCGGCCGCAATGTTGCAGCGACCGACCATCAACGCTCCCATTCCATAGGTGGTCCCTTTGAATTCGAGCTCAAACGTAACCGACGGATGGTCTTTCTTGTATTCCGCCACCAGTTGGGGCGCCAGCTCTTCGCCAATCGTGTTGGAGCCCAGCATGACGATCTTCTCCGGCTTCCCCCCCGAACAGCCCGCGACTACCGCGCTGAGTAGAATCGAGGCGAAGCCGAGCCGGAGATTCGGCTGCTTGAGACCAAACCATCCGTTGCATAAAGCTGTTTCCATAGCGCGTCCTTCCGTTAACGGTTGAACCAATGACGCGCGCAATCGTTATTGGCCCGCACATACCTGTCAAGGACCAAGAGCCCTCCCTCGTTAACTGAAAAAGGACTGGCCTTTGACGGAGCGAAGGAGCAGCATGCAAAACGTGTTTGCGCCAGAATCCACCACGACTGCGATCACAGCCCTGGTTTCTTTTGGGCTGACGGTGGGCAGTGGAGCTCGCGGCCGGGCTGGAAGGCGTTGCTTAGCAATGTTTTGTGGTGGATGGTGTGCGGGCCTGTGACGAGGATTTTCGAATGCGTTGGTTTGCAAGAGACAAAAAGCGAGAACGGTTCTACCTCCTGCCCGGCATGGGTGGCCGGGCGCGGTGGAAGAAGGAGATGAAGTTTTTGCGGTGGTCGATTGCGGCGGGCCTGCTGGCATCGGCCATCGTGGCCTGCTTTCTTTATCTCATCAGCCGCCACCCGTGATGGGGCCGGCGGGCGCAAGGCTCAGACGAACAACTTGGTGGGCCGCATCCGTACGGCGTCGATCAAACCCTGGTCGGTCAGCCGCAACTCCGGAATCGGCGAGAGGCTGAGGAAAGAGAGCGTCATGAAGGGGGCGTCCAGCCGGCAACCCATCGCCTGCGCGGCCGCGTTCAAAGCCGCAATCCGCTCGATGACTTCCTGGAGCGGGCGGTCGGACACCAGCCCCGCGATCGGCAGCGCCAGCTCCGCCCGCACTTTGCCATGATCCACCGCCACCTGGCCCCCCTGCATTTTCACCAGTTCTTCAATGGCCCGGGCAATGTCGGCGTCATTGGCGCCGACGACAACCACGTTGTGTGCGTCGTGGGCGACGGTCGAACCCAGCGCGCCGGACTTGAGCTTGAACCCGCGCACGAAGCCGACGCCCACGTTCCCGGTGGCGCGATGCCGCTCCACGACGACCAGCTTGAGGATGTCGCGCTCCACGTCCGGCACGACTTGGCCGTTCGCGGTCCGCGGCGTTTCAATGACTTGGCGGGTGACAATCTGGTTCGGCACGATCTCAATCACCCGCATCCGGGCGCCACGCTTGGGACGGACCTGGAAGTCTTCCGGCGCGTTGTAGCGGAGGTTCATGGTGCTGCGCGGCTGCGGTACCAGCGGGCGCTGCGGCGCTAGGAACTTTCCGTCCTCGGCCACCAGGATGCCCTTCTTGTAGGTCTGGCGCACAACGAACTTCTTAAGGCTGTCGAAGACGATGAAGTCCGCCCAGTAGCGCGGGGCAATGGCGCCGAAGTTCCGCAGGCGATAATGCCGCGCCGTGCTGATGGTCGCCATCTGCAACGCGGCCATGGGTGGGAGACCCAGCTTGATGGCCTTGCGCACGCTGTGGTCGATGTGGCCTTCGGCCACTAGGTCGCCCGCCAGCTTGTCATCCGTCGCAAACGAGCAATTCATCGCGTTGTTCGCATTGATCAGCGGGACCAGCGTCGCCAGGTTCCGCTCGGTGCTGCCTTCGCGCAAGAGAACGTGCATGCCCAGTCGGAGCTTCTCCTGCGCCTCCGTCAGCTCGGTGGATTCGTGATCCGACTGAACACCCGCCAGTATGTAGGCGTTGAGGTTACGACCGCGCAGCCCGGGTGCGTGGCCGTCGATGTTCTTGCCCTTGCCCGCTTCGATCTTGGCCAACTCGCTTTCGGCGCCCAGATAGACGCCCGGATAATTCATCAGTTCGGCCACGCCGGCGACGCGCTCGTCGCCGATCATGAGTTTCAGGTCCTGGGCAGTGAGCCGCGCGCCCGATGTCTCCAGCATCGTGGCCGGTACGCACGAGGGGAGCATGATAAAGAAGTCCACCGCCAGGTTCCGGCTCGACTCCAGGACGTAGCGGATGCCGTCCAGCCCGAGCACGTTGGCATATTCGTGCGGGTCGATCACCACCGCGCCGGTGCCGTGTGGCACTACCGCGCGCGCGAACTCCCGCGTCGTGAGCATCGAGCTTTCGACATGGAAATGCCCGTCGATCAGGCTCGGCGCCAGATACGCACCCTTGAGGTCGATGATCTTCTTTGCCTTGTAGTCGCCCAACCCGACGATCCGCCCATCGTCCACGGCCACGTGCGTGCGGTAAATCTCGCCGCTCAGGACATTGACGAGGTTGGCATTCTTGAAGAGCCGTTCCGCGGGCCGCTCCCCGCGCGCGATGCTGAGCTTCTGCTGGAGGTTCCGCATGGCTAAGGATGTTCGGAAACCGCCGTCCTCGCGAGCGAAAAAGCGCTAGCGCGCTGAACCTGTAGCGCAGAGTTGCACTCTACTGGTCGTACCCGCCGACTGCTGTCCGGACTGTGGGGCTGGAACGCAGGCCGACTTGGGCGCTGCCAAGCACTGCCCTCGACTCCGGAGCGGGAGGGCACTATTCTCCTTCAGATCATGCGAAACATCGTCTTTCAGGCCTTGGCTGAGGCCGCGCGCAGCGGTGAACCGGTGGCGCTCGGCATCATCACCGGCGCGAAAGGTTCCAGCCCGCAGAAGGTCGGCGCCAAGGCGCTCTTCTATGCGGATGGCCGCATCAAGGGCACGCTCGGCGGCGGCTGTCTGGAGGCCGAGATCCAGCAGCGGGCGGTGCACGCATTGCGGACGGGACCGGGGGCGACGTTCGAGTTGGTGCTCGACCACGACTTCGGCTGGGACGACGGCCTGATGTGCGGCGGCAAGGTCTGCGGGTTGATCCTGCCCAATGCGCAAAACGCCGGAGAGCAGTTCTGGACCGAGTTGGCCGGACGCCAGAACACGCTCTCGTGGGGTGTGAAGAAGGATTTCTCGATCAGCCGACTTGAGGAGGGCAGGGGAGAGCCCGGCGCGACGCCCGGCTTGCTCTATCAGGAAACGGTCACGCCCCCGTGCGCGCTATGGATTGCCGGGGCCGGCCACATCGCGCAGGCCGTCGCGCCGCTCGCGTTGCAGTTGGACTTCCGGGTGACAGTCTTCGACGACCGCCCCGCGCTGGCCAATCACCAGTACTTCCCGCCCGAGGTCAGCCTGCAAGCCGAGGTGTGGGAAGAGTTGCTGGCGCTGCCCTTGCCGGCGGTGCCGAGCTTCGGCCTGATCGTCACGCGCGGCCACCGGCACGACGCGTTGGTGCTCAAGGAGTGGATTCACCGGCCGTTCCTGTTCCTCGGCATGATCGGCAGCGCGCGCAAGGCCCGCACCATTTTCGAGCATTTCACCGAGGAGAAGCTCGCCACACCCGAAGAGCTGGCGCGCGTGGCCTGCCCGGTGGGAATCAAGATTCGCTCGCAGAGCCCTCAGGAAATCGCGGTAAGCATCATGGCCCAGTTCATCGACAAGCGAGCTGAGCTGGTCTATGAGAAACGGGTTTCGTCGGCGGCGAAGATCGAACTCGTCGAATCGCCATGAAGATCGCCTCGCACGTCGCCGGTAGCGCGAGCGGCACTTCGGCGCCCGGCGAACCGAATGCGGCGACGGCATCGCGGATGGCCTCGCGCACGGAAATGGCCAGCATGAACGGCGGTTCACCTACAGCTTTGCTGCCATAGACCACGCCCTTTTGCGCGGCGTGCTTCAGCAGGGTGATGTTGAACTCCTGCGGCATGTCGCCGATGGCAGGGAGCTTGTAGGTGTCCGGCGAATGCGTGAGCAGCCGGCCCTGATCATCCCACTTCAACTCCTCGGTCGTCAGCCAGCCCATGCCCTGCACAAAACCGCCCTCGACTTGGCCGCGATTGACCGCCTCGTTAATCGAATCCCCCGCGTCGTGCAGAATGTCCGTGCGCAGCACCCGTGTTATACCTGTGAACCCGTCCACCTCCACCTCGCTCACCGAGGCGCCGCAGGCGAAATAGTGAAACGGCTTGCCCCGGCCAGCCACGCGGTCCCAGTAGATCCCCGGCGTCGCATAATAACCCGTCGCCGAGAGGCTGATGCGCTCCATGTAGGCCTTCCGCGCGACTTCCGCAAAGCTCACCGTCGTTCGCGGTCGTCGGCTGTCGCAGACCAGGCCGTTGGCGAAGACCAACTTGTTGGCTGCCGGCGCACGCCCGTTCTTCTCTTTGAGCAAACGTGCCGCCACCGGAGCCAGTCTGGCGCGGAGGATCTCGCACGCATTCTTTACGGCTGCGCCGTTCAGGTCGGTGCCACACGAGGCGGCGGTGGCCGAGGTATTGGGCACCTTGTCCGTACTGGTGGGCATGACGCGTACGTGCTCGGGCCGGATGCCCAGTTCCCGCGCGGCAATCGCGGTGATGTTGGTGTGGAGACCCTGGCCCATTTCGGTCCCTGCATGGTTCACCTGCACCGTGCCGTCTTGATAGATCAGCACAAAGGCGCCCGCCTGGTTCAGATGGGTCACCGTGAAGCTGATGCCGAACTTGACCGGTGTTATGGCGAGGCCGTGCTTGCAGTGCGGGTGTGCCGCATTCCACTGGGCATTAGATTCGCGGCGGCGCGCAAAGTCGCTCGACTGCTTCAACTGGTGCCAGATGGTCTGCACGCGGTTGTCCTCGATCTCCAAGCCGTAGTGCGTCGTGTTCGTCTTGCCTTTGCCGTGGTATAGGTTTCGCTCGCGCACGACTTCCGGCGGCAGTCCAACCCGGCGGGCAATCCGGTCGAGGACTTCTTCGATGACTACCATCCCTTGCGGCCCGCCAAACCCGCGGAACGCGGTGTTCGAGGACAGATTGGTTTTGGCCACCTGCCCACGGAATTCGACTGCCGGGATGTAGTAGGCGTTATCGAGATGGAACAACGCCCGGTCCGTCACGGCCGGCGACAAATCCATCGCCCAGCCGCCATTGGAATAGAGGTGCACCCGCGCGGCCAGCAACCGGCCTTCGGCGTCGAAGCCCACCTTGAACCGCGCAAGAAACGGATGCCGATGCCCGGTTAGCATCATGTCCTGGTCGCGATTCCAGCGCACGCGCACGGGTTGGCCAGTATGGTGGGTTGCCAACGCAGCGAGCGCGGCCGGCGTCGCCGCTTGCGTCTCCTTGCCGCCGAACCCGCCGCCCATGCGCAGGCTTTGCACGACAACCTTGTTGGCGGGGACACTCAGCAAATGGGCGACGACGGCCTGCACCTCCGAGGGATGCTGAGTCGAGGATGAAACGAATATGGCTCCGTCCTCCCCCGGCTTAGCCCAAGCTGCCTGCGTTTCCAGGTAGAAATGCTCCTGCCCTTGCAGCTCAAACACGCCGGTCAGCGTCATTGGCGAATCGGCCAAGGCCGCCCCGACTTTGCCGCGGCGGATGTAGTTGGGGGTGTTGTGGAAACTGCGGGCCGCCAATGCCTGCTCCAGCGTCAGGATCGGCGGCAGCGGTTCGTATTCCACCACCACCTTCTCCGCCGCCGCTCGGCAGACCTCCTGGGATTGGCCAACCACCAGCGCCACGATTTGGCCGTGGAAGCAGACTCTCTTAGCCGCCAGCAGGAGTTCGTCGTGCTTGACCCCCCCGATGTTGTTCTCGCCGGGCACGTCTTCT
>PLZQ01000140.1 GCA_003152225.1 Limisphaerales bacterium
AAGACGCGTTCTGCGACATGGACTGTAAGATCGCCGGCACGGAGAAGGGCATTACTGGCTTCCAGCTTGACCTCAAGCTGCCTGGCATTTCACACAGCCTCATGGCTGAGGCCGTGGAAAAGGCGCGTGTGGCGCGACTGCACGTACTGGCCGAAATGGCCAAGACGCTGGCCGCCCCGCGCCCGGAAATCAGCAAGTATGCCCCGCGCATCCAAACGGTGAAGATCAACCCCGAGAAGATCGGCCTGCTCATCGGCCCTGGCGGCAAGAACATCAAGAAGCTCGTGGAGGAATCCGGCTGCGAAATCAACATCGACGACGACGGCACGGTCAACATCTACTCGGTCTCCGCCGAGGGTATGAAGATCGCCGTCGATGCCATCGCGGGAATGACCGCCGAAGCCGAGATCAACAAGATCTACCGCGGCAGAGTCGTCACCATCAAAGAGTTTGGCGCGTTCGTCGAGTTCCTGCCCGGCAAGGACGGCCTGGTCCACATCAGCGAGCTGGCCAACTTCCGCGTCAAGCAAGTCGAGGACATCGTTAAAATGGGCGATGAGATCTGGGTCAAATGCCTCGGTGTGGATGAAAAGGGCCGCGTGCGGCTCTCCCGCCGAGCCGCTATGGCCGAGCGCGACGCAACGATGGGCGGCACACCTGCCGAAGGCGCCCCAGCCGGCGAAGGCGGCCAACCCGCCGGAGGCGGCGATCAGGGGCAGCCTCGCGAAGGCGGGGAACCGCACAGCGACCAGGGAGATTACCGTGGTGAACCGCACGGCGATCGCGGTGGCGAGAGCCGCGGAGGGGGCGACCGCGGTCCGCGGCGAGACGGCGGTGGCCGGGGTGGGCGCGGGCGGAGATAATCCGAGCCAAAATCAATTCAAAGGCGAGCCGGCAGCGGCTCGCCTTTTTTGTTGTTCAGACTGTAGGGTGGTATCGGGGTCACTCGCGCTCGGGCAAAGTTGGTGACGCCGAATCCCGCAGCGCGGGTTACTTCGGTATCATCCCCGTCTGGCGCGCGTAGTTGAACAGCCCACCTGCATCCACCACCGGCCGCACATCGCCCAGCGGCTTGAGTTTATAGGCCTTGGCCGTGCTCTTGGCGGTCACCGTCCCGGCATCCAGGTCCACCGTGACCACATCGCCCGTCTTCAACACATCGCAGAGCCGGTCGTCCGACTCACACGGATAAAGCTCGCCGGTCGCGACCGAGTTGCGGAAGAAGATGCGCGCGAAGCTCTCCGCCAGCACGACCTTGCAGCCGGCCGAGCCCAGGGCAATCGGCGCGTGCTCCCGGGAACTGCCGCAGCCGAAGTTGCGTCCGGCAACCACGATCGGATACTCGCTGTCGAGTTGGCCATCCCTCACGTAGCGCGTGGCATAATTGGACTCCGGCAGGCCGGCAAAGGCGTGAGCACCCAATTTCTCGTACTCTTCGGGAATCGTAGGCACGAGATTCAAGTATTGCGCCGGGATTATCTGGTCGGTGTCGATATTATCCCGCACCACAAAGACCGGTCCTGTGAAAACAGATTGCATAGCAGGAGGTTGGCGCCAATCGCGCCACTATTCAATCAGATTTGGAGATCGATTTGCATTGCCTGGTTTGATTCACCCTGACATCATCGCCCCAGAGTGATAATGAATCAAAAAAGCCGAATTCCTCAAAAGCCTCTGGAAACCGGTCAAGTCTGGCAAATGGAGGATTCGCATCTTCACATTGACCTGGTGGGCAAGCACCTGGTGCACTACAAGCTCATCAAACATGAGGCCAAGCGCACCCCCGTGTCGCTTTCCAACATAAAGGCCGTGGAGAAGTATCTCAAAGACAACAAGGCGGTCCTGGTCCAGGGATAGCGGAATCGGATTGCTCCAGCGATAGTCAGGTGTGAAGAAGTGATGGCTGGTTGCGTGAGCGATTGCCGTGACCGCCAAGGCGAGGAGGATGGCACTGCCCCCAAAATAGCACAGTGGACAGTTGGCTGCTTTCAGCAGCTTGGCCTGCTTGCGTAGAAGTCTGGTTGTCTCATTCTCTCCAGGCGAACTCGCCTTGTCCCACGCTCCAATCGTTGCCAAAAAAGCCGGCTGCGAGCACCCCATCATTGCGCTTGGCAAGGGTCTCAGCTCCGAAAACCGTGCAATCAGGATAGGCTACGCCTGCCATGAAATATGGCACACGGTCCGTTAACTTTAGTCCGGCGATACCCGAGCCGCTGATCACCGCTACCGAAGCGCGATCGCTCCCCGGTCGAGGCCGGCAGAAGAGACAGGCAAGGTCTTCGCCCCGTTGTTCGCGAGCGCCGATCTTCACGACTCCACGCCGAACCTGCACGGGGCTTTGCGCCAGTAGCCCGGCCCATGCCGAGTTGTTATCGGCATTTCCGTAAAGGACTACGCCGCGGTCCCGATCCTTCCTAGCGTCGAATGCGGAGTCGGGAACAACATCGACTGAGCCATTGCCACGATACCACCAGGTTTCAGCATCAAAGCGGGCCTTGGCATAGGCCCAGGCGTTCTCGTCGGCTGCGCCTTTGGTGGCATAGACGAAGATCATGTGATTGCCGAAGGCCTCCTTGAACGGGCCGTAACGATGTGGCCCCTTTTGAGAAAGCGATGCCGCGCGGCCTGGAACCCACTTGTTGTCAGCCCGCTCGAACCAGATCCTTTGTTCCCGTCCCAGGCGGGAGATATTTTCAAACTTCTGCCCATCAAGCTCGACGGTGATCTTGCCGCCGGGCCTGATGTGGTTGAGCCGCAGCGCAAGCCGAGCCACATTTTCCGTGGTCCCCGCGAACCGCCGCTGGCTGGGATCGTATTGGATGACGACGGTACTCCTGGCGAGGGCATGTTGCTGGGCTTCGATTGAAACCCATTGCGAGGAAGACGAGATGCCCGGGTTGGCCGTGGAGAAATTGATGTCGGAAATGCTCTCGTCGTCGGGAATCTTGTGCCGCGCAAAGAGGTCGAAGATAGGCGGCCAATCCATGCACTGGTTGCCCCACCAATGTCCCGCGCCGGGTTGCTCGTGATAGACGAAGTCGCGGTGGAATTTGGCTAGATGATCCCGCATCGTGCGCGCCTCGGTCACCGGCACATTATCGTCGGCATCGCCGTGCAGAATGTAAATACCGTGGTGCAGATAGTTGCTGGAAAGGGCGAGCGTGTCGGCGGGAGTGGCAGCCCGTTGAAGGAGCTGCTGCACCCGGTCCACGGTCTCTTTACGATCCGATCCGGCGTAGGACCAAAAGCTGATCCAACCCGCGCTCGGCGCAATCGCGGCAAATCGGTCCGGGAAGGTCACGCCCAATTGCCACGCGCCATGTCCGCCCATGGAGTGTCCAGTCAGATAAATCTGGTGCGGATCGGTCTTGAACCTGGCTTGCGCCAGGGCGAGGACTTCCATGGCATCATGCCGGCCCCAATCCTCCCAATCGAAGCCATATGGTCGGCGATTCGTCGGCGCGACCACCGTGCCCCAGGTTTTGGGCGCATAACATGCCGCCTGTCCCAAGGCTTCCACGGAAGCTCCGTGAGTCGAAAGAAACAGCGCCTGCGCTGGCCGGTGCCTGGCCAGCGGCTGCGCCGGGGCAACCGCAAAATACTGAACGCTGCCATCAATGTCGCTGCGGAAGGTCTGTTTGTAGTGTTCATCCGGGCGGCGCAAGCGCAAAAGGGTTATCTGTGAATCGAGAAGTGCGGTCTGGCGCGATTGGTCTCGCGCCAAGTCGAGCTTTAGTGACACGACATTTGTGGCGACAGCTTCATACGGTTTTATGCGAAAACCGACTTTGCGCGAACTCAGGGGTGGGATCGCGGGGAGGGCCGTCCGCACCGATCTACGCCCGCCGCAAGAAGCACACAGGGAAAGGTCATCCAGGAAGTTGGTGGTGCAGTTCACGATCACCACTGCTCCCCAAGTGGTGGTCCTATCTCCGCGGATCAGATCCGGCAACGTTAAGTCCCGCATGTTCAGCAGAGCGGGGGATTTGGGCGTGACGAGCCTGGCCTTAACGGTGCCGCGGGAGAATTGAAACAGGAAATCGTTGGTGCCGGCGCGAAGTTTCACCGGCAATTGAAGAATGCCATTCCCGTAGGGGTCGCCGACACGCGGCTCATCATTCACATAGACCGCATCCTGACCAGTGGCCTCCAGGATCTGAATGTCGCCCGCCGGGGCATTGAAGGGAACATACAAATAGGCCCCGCCGCCCCGTGCGCGGTTTGCTGGAGTTTCAACGGCTGAAGGCGCGAACGCTCCGTCGGCGGAGGCATTAGCGGCTTTCCACGTCCGATCCGTCCCATCCGGCCCGAGGATGACATCGCCCGCCGTGGGTGGCTTCCATTGGCCTTTGACAAGCAGCGCTTCGATCGGATCGATGTGAAAAGGGTTGCGGCCATAGCGGCCAACGGAGGTGATGACGAGGCCTTCGCGCAAAACAACGTCCTTCGTCGGTTCGGTTGGCGCTGCGCCAGTCGAAGCGGCCCGGGTCGTCAAAAACAAAGTTGCTAAAGAGCAGCAAACAAAAGCAACCGGCGAATATGATGTGCTATTGGCTATTTTCACGTTCTGGAATGTCGGCGCCATGAAAAAGCATGGCCTGAATACGAATGCACTTCAACCCTCACAACGCAAAGAGGAAATCCTGGTTGGCTCAGGCGCTTTGCCGCAGGCGCTCCACCACATCCCGTACGACTGAAACATCCGTCGCCTTCCAACTGAACTCCGGCGGGCGCAACGTACCGCCCATGAAACAACGGCTGTTGCGATGCGTCATTCTACTCTCAACGGAAACGCGAGCACTCAAATGCACCTCGTTAACGCCCGTGGCAGCGACGATCCGGCTTACGCTGCGCGGGGTGATGCCGCCTCCGGGCATGACGATGATCCGCCCATCCGCCTGCCTCTGAAGCGCGGTAATCAGCTCCATTCCTTCAAGACAGGACGCTTCTTGTCCCGAGGTGAGCACCCGATCCACTCCTAAAGCCACCAATTGCTCAAGCCCCTTTTTGGCATCGCGGCACATATCAAAGGCCCGGTGAAAAGTAACGTTCATCGGGCGGGCCAACTCGATCAAATCACGAGTCCGGGCCTGGTCAATTTCGCCCTCGGCAGTCAGGCAGCCAATCACTACGCCATCCACCTTCGATTCCTTGCAGAGATGAATGTCCTCCCGCATGACCTGCATTTCATAATCATCATAAAGGAAATCCCCTCCGCGTGGTCGGATCAGAACCTGCAACCCGATGCCCAGGTGTTTCCGGGCCAGGCGAATGCAGCCGAGGCTTGGCGTGGTACCTCCCTCCATGAGGTTATCGCAGAGCTCGACCCGGTCCGCCCCGCCGTGTTCGGCAGCGATAGCACCAGTCACTGAATCCACACAGATCTCGATCTTCATGCTCATTTATTGGCGATGACCGGCACCGCGGCAGGCCGCCGGCTGGGAATCTATCGAATCCCTGTAACCGGGCCAGCACTTCCGGAGTCTATACTTTATACCCGGGCACTTCGGGACGCCCCACCGCTCGAAGGCTGGCCCATGGCGGCCAGCAGGCCGGACACCGGGCGGGGGAAAGAAGGAAAGGAGCCTCCAAGAAGCTTACAACAGGCTTGCAACATGCCTGCAACTACCTTCCAACTATGGCGCTACTATGGCGCTACTATGGCGCTACTATGGCGCTGCTCTGCTGGCGTCATGAACAAGCCCTGATGGCGGCTTGCTTTCGTGGCTTGTATTTGGGCTCACGGGAGCGTAAAAGGGATCAATGAACCGCCGGAGATTCCTTCAAGTCGGTGCGGCAGGATTGGCGTTGTCGGCCCTTGGCAACTATGCCGCAGAGTTCGCAGACCAGAAAAAGCGCGTCGGCCTCATCGGCTGCGGCTGGTATGGCAAGAGCGATTTGCTCCGTTTGATCCAGGTGGCGCCAGTGGAAGTCGTCTCATTGTGCGACGTGGATAAACAGATGCTTGCCGGGGCAGCCGAGATTGTTGCCACGCGCCAAGCGTCGAAGAAGACGCCGCGCACCTACCATGACTACCGCGAGATGCTCAAGGAGAAAGACCTGGACATCGTCCTTATCGGCACACCGGACCATTGGCATGCGCTGCCAATGATTGCCGCCGTCGAAGCCGGAGCGGACGTCTATGTGCAGAAGCCGATTAGCGTGGACGTGATTGAGGGGCAGGCNNAAGCTGGGTAAGGTCGGCTTGGTGGAGGTTTACAGTTATTACGGCATGGGCTCCGGGCCGGACCCGGAAGACAGCAATCCGCCCGATTACCTGGATTGGGAAATGTGGACCGGCCCGGCCCCGATGCTCCCCTATAACCGCATGAAGCACCCGCGCGGCTGGCGGTCCTTCATGGAATACGGCAACGGCAACGTCGGCGACCTCTGCATCCACATGCTCGATGCGGCCCGGTGGATGCTCGATCTCGGCTCTCCCAAGACGGTCAGCTCCTCCGGCGGCATTATCGTGAGCAAGGGCCGTAAGGCAAACATTTCAGACACCCAGACCATCATCTTCGATTTCGGCGACCTGCAGGCCGTCTGGCAGCACCGCCGCTGGGGCCAATCGGTGGACCCGCACTACCCATGGGGCGTCACGTTCTACGGCGACAAAGGCACTCTGAAAGCCAGCATCAACGGTTACGACTTCACGCCGTTGGGAGGCGGTGAACCCATCCACCGCGAGGTCGCAATGGAGTTCGACCAATACCCGGAAGACCGGACCGAGAAAGAGCTGGAGAAGCAAGTGGCGCCGGCCATTCGCGGCCACATGAAGGACTTCCTGGCTGCCATTGCCAGCCGCGGCAAACCGGTCGCTGATATCGAGCAAGGCTACATCTCAACCACTGCCTGCATCTTGGGGAACATGTCTATGAAGCTGGGCCGCAGCCTGGCCTGGGATGCCAGCGCCGGCCGCATCGTCGGCGACGAGGCGGCAAACCGCCTGTTGCAGCGGGTTTACCGCGCCCCTTGGGTTCACCCCGAGCCGGGGAAGGTCTGAGACGGCTCAGACCTCGGCCGGGACGACGAACGGCTGGCGGTACTTGCGCGTCACCAGTTCGTTGGCCTGTGGATTGTCCACGAACCGCTCCGTCTGAGGATCGAACTTGAGTGGCATGCCGAGCTGTACGTTATCCTTGGCGATATCCACGCCGTTCGCATCCAGGTGACCGGCCATGCGGTCGAAAGCTTCGGCCAGGCTCTTGTTGTCCGCCAGCGCTTGCTTGATTTCGCCCGGCGCTTTCTGCGCCCCGAGACGGTAGGAGATATTCCCGGTGTGGACGAGACCAGCCGATAGGTGACCCTCCAGAATCTCCGCGTGCAAAGTCTTGGGGTTCCGGCTGCGGACCGCGGCAATCCAATTGCCATGATGGCCGCCGGATTCGGCGGCCAGCCCCGTCGGGGTCTTCACGTCGTCGGCCTTGTCCTTCTTCTTGTCATTGAAGCGCGTGATTTCCTTGCCGTCCTTGTCATGAATGATGGCTTCGGTGTAGCTGGGGACCACGACGTAACCATTCTCGCATTCGATGACGTTGCCGACCCCGGCGCCCTTGTAATTATCCATCTTCCATCCGTCAGCCTGCGACGCTTTGTCCTTCGGGAGGCCGCGTACCTCAAACAGCAGCGGCGTCTTGTAGCCGTGATAGACGATCAACGTATTCGGCGTCTCGGCGGAGTCTTTGTAGCCCAGGCGTCCGCCGACGGCCAGCGAGAAGGGGGCGATGGCGTCCTCCCCCAGAAACCAGCGTCCAATATCCACCTGGTGGGGCCCCTGGTTGCCAAAATCGCCGTTCCCGTAGTTCCAGAACCAGTGCCAATCGTAGTGCACCGGGCCGAAACTGCCGTTGCGCCGGGGCGGTTCGTTTTGGGCCGGCCCGCACCAGATATCGTAATCAATGAAATCGGGCACCTTTTGCGGGCCGTCCACCAAGCCAATGCTCTTGCGGCCCTTGTAACAGAAGCCGCGGGCGATAACTATCTTGCCCAGGTGGCCATCGCGCACGAATTGCACCGCCTCTTGCAGCCCAACCGACGATCGGCACTGCGTGCCGCACTGGACGATCCGCTTATACTTGCGCGCGGCTTCGACCATCTTGCGGCCCTCAAAAATGTTATGACATGCCGGCTTCTCTACATAGACGTCCTTGCCCGCCTGACAGGCCCACACGGTCGCCAGCGCGTGCCAGTGGTTCGGCACAGCGATGGACACCGCATCCACGTCCTTGTTCTCCAGCAGTTTGCGGATGTCGGTATAGGTCTGGATGCCGTTACCCAGCTCTTTGGCTTTGGCCTCCAACACGTGTTGGTCCACGTCGCACAGGGCCACCAGGCGCACGCCTTTCATTTTGCTCAGCGTGCTGATGTGGCCGGCGCCCTGGCTCCGGAAGCCGATTTGAGCGACGCGGATATCGCTGTTCGCGCCAGCAACCTGGCTCCACGTGCGAGCGTTAAAACTGAATGCGGCAGCGCCAACGGCGGCTGTCTTGAGAAAATCACGGCGTGTTAGGTTCATAATTGTATGCTGTGTCGTCGGGATACCCATTACGTGAAACTGGCTTCCGGCTCAACTCCTTTCTTGTATCGGGCTTTGATGCGGGCGGAGGGGCCATCGCCGGTGGACAAAAGCTGGCCGCGCTCCTGAGAGAGCGCGGCCAGGCGGTTACCCCACACCGGCAAAGCCGGCCACTCAGATCCCGCCGTCCTCCTGCCAGCGGTGCGCCGGATTGTCATTCCGCATGGCGAGGTTCCACTTCTTCATGCTCGACATTTTGCACTTCACGAGGTAGGCGGATTGCTCCGCCGACCAGGACGCTTCGCCAACCTCGATCACAGGCAGCAGGTTGCGCACGTCGATCCCGGCTTTCTGGGCCTGTTCGAAGCGGCGCATGTCATTGTCCACGTCATAGGCCGGCGCGAACTTCTTCATTTCGGCCCAGTCCATCTTTACTTGCGCCGCAGCGTAGGCTTTGACGGCCTCAGCCGGAGACAACTTGGCATAGGCTTCATTGTCGGGAAGTAACTCGGGGGCATTCTTCCAGCTCAGGTCCTGCTGGAGTTTGCCTTTGTCATCGCACGCGCCGGTAATCACGTATCGCTTGGCCGGGTTATCGTTGGACACTCGCACGCTGAACTCCTGCGACCGCAACTTGATTTCATAAGGAATGAACTGGCCTCCGTAAGATTTGGAGGTAAAAGGTTTGCCCAAGCTCACAATCTCCAGGCCGCCAAGGTACTCCTTCATTTGCTCGGTCAAAGGCGAGACGTATTTCCCCACCTCGTCCCAGTCCCGTTTGCTGCAGGCCTCGAAGAAGGCGCGGGCGGCTTGCTCTGCGGTCATGGAGGCATACTTTTCGTTGTCGGGCAGCTTCTCCGGTTCCTTGTACCAGCTCACATCCGCCGGCAATTCAACCTGCCAGACCTTGGGATCAATCGACTGGTCGTAGTCGATGTGATTGAGGTCGAATATTTGCACCTCGCCGCTGCTGCGGACCAAATAAATCTGCACTGCTTCCAAACGCTCGCTCTGGGCATCGAAGCGATAGACGCGGCGAGTATCCGCATCGTGAAAGAACTTGTTCCGCGTGTAATCGTCGTCGGGCAGACCGCACTTGGCCATGACGCTAACGACCGATTTGAGGCGGCCATCCGCGCCCGTTTCCTCGGTGAGGTCCAGCTTCCAGCCTTGGGCCTGGGCGATGCGCAGCTCGTTGCTGATGGTATTGCTCAGGTTGGCGATTCGGTGCAGCCAATCGGTGTCAAACGCACTGGTCGTCCGCTGCGGGACCTTCACTGCTACCTTGGCGCTCTTGACATAGTGCAGGGTCTGCTGGCCGTCCATGACGACGATGCGGCCGGGCTTCTCGACCCGCCATTTCAATTCAGGTTCGAGCTGCTTCCACAATTCGATGGGGTAGAAGTCACTGTCGGCATCGATATAACTGAAGTTATCGGCGGGCAGTGTGCGGAGTTGCCCCCGAAGATGGATGCTGGTGATCTTGGCAATCGCCCGGGCGCCCCGGGCCATTACGTCGGCGGCCTTGGCCTGTGCCTTTGGCGCGGCCAGCGCGATGATTAGAATGACAGCCGCCGCACTCGCGGCAGCGCCCAACCCGAAACCCCATCGGTTTTTGAATAGTAAACTCATAAGTGTAGTCCTTTCCGGTTCGCTCTTTCTTTCGTGAACCACGCGCATGACCGGTTCAACCAGCGAGACCTCGGCAGCCACGCGGCCACGGGCCGCCAGCCGCTCCTGCAAGCGGCCGAGGGCCTTGTGCTCCGCCCGGCAGGATTCGCAGCTTTCGAGATGTGCCTGGCACCGGCGGGTTTGCTCGGTGTCGAGCAGCCCTTCCAGGCAGGCGACGAGGTTGTCCCGGCATTCAGCGCAGTTCATATCTGTTGCTTTCATTTGACTGTTGCTTCAACGCTTTCCCGCGCTTTGAGCTCCTGGCGCAGCAGGGCGTAAGCTCGTGAAAGCGTTTTAGTGACAGTGCCCAGCGGCATCCCGAGGCGTGTGGCCACATCCTGACAGGAGAGCCCCTCGTAATACCGCATGAGTATCACCTGACGATAAGATTCGGGCAGGACGGCAATGGCTTCCTCCAACGGATACTCCGGCTCGCCGCCCAGATTCTCCGCCAGCAAGGTTTCCGCGACCGCGCGGTCCTTTTGCCGGCGCTCCACCGCCCGGAACTGCTCCTTGAGGACCCTGCCGGCAATGCCCAGCAGCCAGGCATAGAACGACTCCGGCTTGCGCAGCTTCTTCAGCGACATGAAGGCCCGCACGAACGATTCCTGCGCCGCCTCCTCCGCCTCCAGATGATTCCCCAGCCTGCCAGACAAGTACGCAAACAACGGCCGCTGATAGCGTTGCACCAGCAGACGGAAGTGGTCCGGACAGCCGTTGCGGCTGCTCACGACGTATTCCCCGTCGGTCAGTTCCGTGTCCCCATCCTGCTGCAATGAGTTCATATCGTCATGCTATAGTGACGCGCGCGGTGCATTTGCGACAAAAATCTTCCCAAACCCGCGAAAGCGTAGCTGCCAACGGGCGCCGCCGCCGGTTACCGGGGATGAATCCTGCCGTGCGGGCAAGCAACAGAAACCTTTTGCGCTTTGGGAACCGACGGTGGTAGGCTCGGCTCATGTCTATGCAGAAAGCGCCTCACGACGTTCCCCAATCCAGTTCATCCATCGCTGCTACCGGCCTGGCATCCTGCACCCGCCGGCAGTTTCTGAAGCGCGCCGCTCTGGCCGGCGGGGCGCTGGCCGCGCCTTGCATCGTCCCCGCATCCGCGCTGGGCTTGAACGGTGCCGTGCCGCCCAGCGAGCGCATCGTACTCGGCGGGATGGGCGTGGGCAACCGGGGCAGCGATGACTTGCGCTGGATGCTGCCGGAGAAAGACGTGCAATTCGTCGCGATCTGCGATGCCAAGAAGGCGTCGCGGGAGGCCGTGAAGCGGATTGTGGACAACAAGTATGGCAACCAGGACTGCGCGATGTATCGCGACATGCGGGAGTTCCTGGCCAAGCGGACGGACATCGACGCTCTCCTGATCGCCACAGGCGACCGCTGGCATGCGACGGCGTCCGTCATGGCCATGCGCGCCGGCAAGGACGTCTATTCGGAAAAGCCCTCCGCCATGACCATCGCCGAGGGCCAGGCGGTGGTGGCCACCGCGAAGCGCTACGGGCGGATTTATCAGACCGGCACTCAACGTCTGAGCGAAGACAACTTCACCTTCGCCAACGAGCTGCTCCGCACCGGGCGTCTGGGCCACGTGCACACCGTCCGCGCGCACATCGCGCCGTGGGACGCGGCGGAGATGAAATACGACTGGCTGCCCGCTGAGCCGGAGCCGCCCAAGGACGAGGTGGATTGGGACCAATGGCTCGGCCCGTGCCCNNTTCCCAAACGGTGTGAAGATGATCCTGTCCCGTGGTGACCAATGGTGGCACGGCTCCTGTGGCGTGCGCTACGAAGGCACGGAAGGCTGGGTGGCGGTGGCCGACGGCTATTCCAAGCCGGAGCTTTCCTCGCCCGCCTTGCTCGCCGACTTCTCGAAGCTGGTCAAAGACTACATGGCGCGCACCGAGCGCCCGATGAGCCACGTTCGCAACCTCTTCGACTGCATCAAATCCCGCCGCCTCACGGTCGCAAATCCCGAAGTAATGCACCGCTCGATGTCCACCGTCCACGCCGCCAACATCTGCATGTGGCTCAAGCGCGACCTGAAATACGACCCCATCAAAGAGGAGTTCATCAACGACCCCGAGGCCAACCGCCTGCGCTCCCGCGCGATGCGGGCACCTTGGATCATTTAACCTGCACAAAAGCCCTAACCTATTCAACCTATGCCTCACATTCATCCCATTCGCCTCCTGGTGACAGCCGCGCTCGTGTTCTCCTGCGCAGCCACCTCCTTTGCCAAGCCTACTCAGCCCGCGACCACGGATCAGGTAATCAAACTGATCGCCGTTCTGAAATCCGATGCCCCGCAGAAGGAGAAGGCCGATGCCTGCCGGGAGCTGGCCCGCATTGGCACCAAAGACGCCGTGGCCCCGCTCGCGGCGTTGCTGGCCGATGAGAAAATTTCCCACATGGCCCGCTACGGATTGGAGACCATCCCGGATGCGGCAGTCGATAAGGCGTTGCGCGAAGCGTTAACCAAGCTCCGGGGCATGCCCTTGGTCGGCGTCATCGGCAGCATCGGCGTGCGCCGTGACACCGGCGCCGTGAAAGCCCTCACCGGGTTGCTCCATGATTCAGACAACGACGTGGCCCAAGCCGCCGCCAGAGCTTTGGGCAGCATCGGCACCAAAGCCGCGGCGAAGGCACTGCTGGACGCCTTGCCCAACGTTCCCGCCACCAACCAGCTTGCCTTCTGCGAAGGACTGTTGCGCTGCTCCGAAACCGCCGTTGCGAAAGGAGACCGCAAGGAAGCCATGGCGATCTATGACCGCCTGCGCCAGATTCAAGCGCCCCAGCAGGTGCGCACTGCGGCGCTGCGCGGTGCTATCCTCACCCGCCAGGAAGACGGATTACCCCTGCTGGCCCTGGCGCTGCACAGCGACGATTACTCGCAGGTCTGCGCCGCCGCCCGCACCGCGCAGGAAATGCCGGGCGCCTCGGTCACGCGTCTCTTGACCAGTGAATTGGCCGGGCTGCCCGCCGACCGCCAAGTGCTGCTGATCCAGACTCTCGCCAAGCGCGGCGATGATGCGGCCGTGCCCGCATTGGTTGCCGCGGCCCGCAGTGGCGGGAAGCCCGTCCGCATGGCGGCTATCCGTGCGCTGGCAGAGATTGGCAAGCCCGCCGCCCTGCCGGTGCTGCTGGAACTTCTGGGTGATGCCGACCGCGAGATTGCCCAGGCAGCCCAGGAAAGCCTCGCCAGCCTGCCCAGCAAAGAAGTGGATGCGGCGGTCATGACCATGCTGGCCGGAGCCGACGCCGAACGCCGAATCACCGCGCTGGACCTTATCGTCCGTCGGCGCATGACCTCTGCCATCCCCGCGCTGGTTGCTGCCGCCAGTGGCTCGGATTCGAAGTTGCGGACCGCCGCCGTGAGGAAACTCGGCGAGCTGGCCGGACCTGCGGAGTTGGCGGCGTTGCTCGACCTTCTCGGCAAGGCAAACAGTCCCGAGGACTTGGAAGTCACGGAGCAAGCCCTGAGCGCCGTTAGTCTGAAGGCAGAGAAACCCGATGCTTGCGTCAGCCAGGTCGCAGCCCGCCTGGACCAATCGCCGCCTGCACAAAAGTGCGCGCTCTTGCGAGTTCTCGGTGCGGTTGGCGGAACCAGCGCCTTGCGGGCCGTGCGTAGCGGAGTCGGCGACCCCAACGTCGAGGTCCATGCGGCGGCGATACGCGTCCTCAGCGGGTGGAGCAGCGCCGACGCCGCCACCGACCTGCTCGAGGTGGCCAAGGCGGCGACCAGCCCTACGGACAAGTTGATTTGCCTGCGCGGCTACCTCGCCTTGGCCGGGCATGCAGAGTTATCCACCGACCAACGATTGGCGATGTGCCGGCAGGCGGCTACTCTGGTGCAAAAGGACGATGAGAAGAAGCTGCTGCTGGCCGCCCTCGGCGGCATTGCCTCGGTCGAGGCCATCGACCTGATCCAACCGTACCTCGATGACCCGGCCACCAAGGAAGAGGCGAGCACCGGTATAGTGGACGTTGCGGGCAAGCTCCTGCAAGGGAGCGACGGCGCAAAGCTGGCCCCTAAACTGATGGAGCCGCTGCAAAAGGTCGCCCAATCCACCGCCAACGCCGACCTCGCCAAGCGCGCCCAAACGCTCCGCGCCGAGGCGGAAACCAAAGCTGGAAAGAAGTGAGATACACTTCCTTCCATCGGAACGAGAGAACTGGATAGTGTCAACGGCGGCTGGCATCCAAGCGGTTCACGTGGATGAACGCTTCGAGGGCCGGGGCAGGGTGGGCTTGGGATTCGTCCAGCAGTAAGGCGTTCCGAAACCGTCCGAGATCGCGGTAAGCCAGCGGCATAGCGCCTCGCAGGACCGAGCGGTTCCCGCTCGCTTCGTAGTAGGCCCACGATTTGGCGGGAGCCGTGGCGTGCGCCAGCTCCCTCAGGAGGATGCGTTGCTCGGGAGTCACCAACTCAAGCCGCCCAACCATCACCCGCTTGATTTCACAGGGCACGGATACGTCCAGCGGTAGATGGGAATCGGTCCATGCCCTGGGCACCATGAAGAAGAGCCGCAGGCCGGCGCTCTTGAAATAGGAAAGCTCCCACGTGTTCAAAAGCGCCTCCGCTTCGTCGAGGAACAGGCCTTCCTGCTGCAAGGCTGCGCGCATCTTCGCTCGCAGTTGGCTTAGGTTCGCGGCGGAATACTCATTGCGGGAGAAGCAGGCGGGGACAGAGAACAGGGCGGCTTGGTCACGGCTGGCAGTCGCCCCATCCAAATTCACCGGCGGCAGTGAACGAAATGCGCAAACGCCACCTGCTCGAAAGGATGCCAGCCAAAGGTGTTGCACAGTCATCGGTTGGCAGTTGGATAAAGCCGCCCCGACCTGCGCGCGGCCTTCGAGCGTCGTTCCGTCCGCCGTCCGTCTGACTTGCACTGGGCAAGCCAGATGCCCGACGCCTCGATAGAACAGGAATTGCTCGCTCTCACCGCTGGGGGTAGTCACTGACGCAGCCTGGACGCCACGGGGCGCCGTCCACACCCGCTCGCTGGTTTCGGGGCCTTTGGCTCCGACCCCAATCTTGAGATCGTTCCATGTGAGCGTTCCGGTAGTGGCTTCGGTCAAAGTATCCTTGGGNNGACGCAGTTAGCGGACTGGCCGCGCCGCTCGGCAAGTGGAAATAGATCACGGGCGTTTCCAGGCGCATCGTCACGTCGGGTTGGCAACTGGCCACTCCCTTGTAAAGCACCGGCGGCAGTTCGCCGGGATGGGCGATCAACTGCCAGTCCAGGTCATGGCAAAAGGCGGGCACCGGCTCGTCATCGGTATTGATGCCACCGAGCGTGCGCCCGGTCTCATCCTGCAAGGAAGTAAAAGTACCCCATTCGTGAACCACCAGCGGCTGGGCTGGCGTATTGATAATCATCACCGCCATGCAAGCGGCGATGCCGCAGAAAGTGAATTGTCGTGCATTCATAACGACGGAATATACGCCCGCCTGCGCGCGGCAGTTGTAAGAAGATTGTAAAATGTACATAAGACCTGAGAATGGCCGGGACAGCGGAGACAGGAACATTGAAGACAGGAAAATGGTTGCCGGCGCATCTTCCGGTCTTCAATGTCCCTGCCGTATGCAAGAGAATCAACCGTTCAGTCTGAGGGAAGAAGGTTCTGCGGGTGAGAGCATGCCTGGGCCGGGGCGGCGCGAACTACCAGACGGCCAGGTATGGCGTGGATTACGTGGTGGCTGACCACCCGCTCGGCCCTTACACCGGCCAGGGCGACCACGCCCGCGTCCTGCACAGCGTTCCGGACAAGGTTCGCGGGCCGGGACATCATTCCATCGTGCCGAGCCCTGACGGCCGCTCCCAGTATCTCGTGTATCACGCCTGGGATCCAGCCATGAAGGTGCGTTGGATGTGCATCGACAAGCTGCTCTGGACGCCCGAGGGTCCGCGCGGCGACGGGCCGACCTGGACGGCGCAGCCAGTACCCTGAGCCAGTATCCTGCCGCGCGAAGCGTTTGGAGTGCGTGGAGCTTGCTCCCGCTTTCAACCGCCTCATGCGTAAAACAGCGTCAGCAAGCTGGACGCACTCCAAACGCTTCGCACGGTTCGGTTGTAGCATGGTCGTGCCGCGCTAATCCCCTCCCTCCGGGGCTACACCAATACGGCTTAATGGAATTGCACTTTGACCGTGGACGGGGCGAACGGTTTCAGCGGGGCGGTGATCGTCTTCCCGTGAGAGTCCTGTTTCACGGCGTGCGTTTCCACCAGATCGCAAGTGAAGGATTCGCGAGCGGGCCTCGGCAAGGTTAGCTTCAGCTTCCCACCGACGCCGGCGAAATCGCACACGCGGAAAACAAATCCTTTCTCATCCTCCGCTTGCTTGAACGCCATCAAAGGCAAGCCCACCGGCTCGACCCCGATCAAGCTTCCCGCCGGGGCCGACAGAAGCGGCTTGAGCGGGCCTCCGCCTGATTGGGCCACGGCGGGCGAATACATCTCCCAGCCCCGCGCGACCGCGTCGCGCTTGGAGAATCCGCCGCGGGCCGAGGTGAGCGAGAAGCGAAATACGTGCCGCCCGCCCTGTGATGCCTTGTAGTTCGTGTGCCAATAGTTATTCATCACATAGGCGAACACATGGGCGCGCTTGAGCGAGAGCTGGCGCGGCCAGGTTGACGCCGTCAGGCCGCCGAGCGTGACCAGCGGGCTGTCCAACGGCGAGAGCACCACGGTCGCTTGGCTGTCCGAAGCTGCCAGCCAGCGCTGCACCGCGTACCAATCCCGGCATGCGGAGCTGTGCTGGTCTTTAAGCGGTTCGGTGATGGCGTCGGGGTATTCCAGCCACAATCCCCCTCGCTCCACGTCGAACGCGAATGGAAACGCGATATAGACGGCTTCCTTGGCCGTCGTCTCTTCCTTGTCCAACTCGCAGCGAACGTCCACACGTTTGAGCCCGCGGTAGAGCCGCACTCGCAGCGTAATCTTCGGGAACTTCTCCGCCGTCGCCTCGCTGGCGAGCTCGCCGAAGACCGGTCCGTTGGCCTGGCTTACCCGCACCCCGTTCTGGCGGTGATAAGTGAATTTCGGCGCCGGCAAACCCTTCAGATCGGAATGGACAGCATAACTGCCCTCGCCGCCGCTCACGTAAATGAGTTCGCCGAGGCGATACTCACTCTCGGGGTCGATCAGCTCACGCCCGGTTTCCTTATCGAGAATGGAGTTAAGCGCGCCGCTCTTGGGATCGAGGCTCACGCGGTAGAACTCGTTCTCCATCTCCGCGCCGGAAAACGAGACGGCATTTGTGACAGGTCCTGTCGAGGCCACCCGGCGATAGGAGCGATAGCCGACGGAAGGCAGGTCACCCGCGACAAAGCAACTGCCGCCTTCGGGCAGGGTCTGGCAGGGGATCATGCGCTTCGTCTTCAGGTCCTGCACGGCGTCCGCCGGCGCGGTCGTGACCAAATTCGTGCATGACCAGGCGAGCGGATTGAACACCACGAGGTCCGCCGCCGGGATCAGCCTCGCGAGTTTGACCATGCCCGACTCCAGCAACTGGCCCGAGGCGGCATCTGCCTGGCGCGCAAAGGAGCCTTTGACTTCCCACTGCTTGATCGTCTGCTCGGCTTGGGGCGCCGAAATGCTGCCCGCCGCGCCCCAGGTGTGCTCGTCGTAGAGCAGGATGTTCCGCCACAACTCGTCAAAGTCCCACTTCGGATAAGGCGCTCCTCCCAGCACTGCTGCCAACGAATGGAGCATCTCCGCCGTGACCGCCCGCTCTTCGGCTCGGCGGCACAGCGCAGTTTCCCGGGCGCTGGACGCGGCGCCGTCTTCCCACCAAGCGCCAAAGTCGCCACGCATGACCGGAATCTTGGCGGCGAAGTTCTGTTCAATGTACCGGAAGAAATCCTCCGGGCGGCCGAGAATCAACTTGGGGTATTCCCATTGCGCATTCCATTTCTCGACGACCTCCGGCAGCCAGGCCGCCACGCCCTGGTTGTCACTGAAGGCGCCGTTGACCAGCACGGCGTCATACGCATAGCCGGCGTTCTCATAGCTTGCCAACAGGCCGGGCAGCCGCTCGCCGGCCAGCTCCAGAGAGGAAATCAACCCGCCCGCCATCGCGTAGCCCCCGGCGATGTGGCTCAGCACCCGCGAGCCGTCCGGACCTTCCCAGTAAAAGAGACTCTGCAAGCCTTGCGTGGCGAAGGGAGCCCGGTCGCCATTGACGCCCTCGATGAAGTATTTGATCCCTGCATTCCCCAGCACGGTCGGCAGGCTGCCGATGGCGCTGGGCACATCATCGAGGATCACNNTTCAGCGCCTCGTGGGAACAAAGACCGGTGAGCATGTTCCCGAAGAAAGCCGACAATCCCATCCGGCCCTCGCGCAGGCGGCGGAAGGTTTCCTCCGCCTTCTCGGGATGCGCGCGCAGAAAGCAGTCCAATTGCCAGAAGGTCTCAAAGTCCCAATTGAAAGACGGATGCCGGTCAATCAT
>PLZQ01000128.1 GCA_003152225.1 Limisphaerales bacterium
GTCACGCCCGCCGCGGTGGACCGATACACTTCATACCGCTTGAAGGCGTCACCCAGCGTGCTGGCGGTCCAGTTCAAATCCACCGTCTTGAGATGCGGCGTCAGGCTCGTCAGGGTCACCGGCGTGGGCACATCCTCGATCACCACATTATCCACCCAAATGTCCGAGTCGGGGGCGTAGCCCCAAGCCTCAACGGTCATCAAGCGCAGCCGGATGATCTGGTTGGCGTAGGCCGCCAACGACGCCTGCTTGCGCACCCAGGTGCCGTCGTTGTTGTAGCCGTTGTCCACATTGACCGCGCCCAACTCCGCCCAGTTCAGCCCGCCATCCGCGGAAACCTGCGCCCGGAAGTACGAATAGGTGTTGAGGTGTCCCCGCAACCAGAACGTCAACTGCGCATTGGGGTGATTGCTCAGGTTCAGTGTGCCGTTGAGCGTCAGAGACAACTGGGTGCTGGGCGGCATCAGCCCCGTCGGTGTGTCATGGCCGGCGTAGCTCCCGGCAAACGGCCCGTTGGTGTCCACCACCCACGAGGAATGCAGCCAGTTGCTCAGCCCGTTCTCGAACCCGTCGTAGAACGGCACCGCCGGCATCGCCGCGCCATTGTCGGCCACCGACAGGTCATCCACATACCACCCATCATCGGTGGTGCTGCCGTCGGTCATCAGGCGCAAGCGGATGCGCAGGTTGGACTGGTTCTTCCATTGCGACAGGTCAAGGCTCTGCTCCGCCCAGTCGGTCCGCAGGCCCGCCACCCCGTAGAGCCGTGTCCAATTGACTCCGTCGGTCGAAACCTCCACATACGCGTAATCCCCGCTCGCCAGCCGATACCGGTCCCAGAACCGCAGCACCGGCCACACCGTCCCCACCAGGTTCAACGACGTCTGGGCCGCGCTGTCGCTGCTGTTGACGTAAGTGCCTTGCGGCGAATCCGTCAGCGAATACGTTCCACCATGCGCATAGTTGGTGGTCAGGCCCCAGGAGCCGGTCAGATTCCAATTGGCCAGGCCACTCTCAAAGCCGTCGGCAAATGGGAGCGGATTGTTCAGGGTGCGAGCTGTGCTCTCGAGCGGGCTGTCGGCGGAGAATGTGCCGTAAGCATTGACGGCATAAACGCGGTAGTAATATGGCGTGTCGAGCGCAAGGGTGGCGTCGGTAAAAGTGGTTGCACTCTGGTTGGTGACAGTCGCCACCAGGATGGAGTTGATGCCTGCGCCTGATGTGGTGGAACGGAAAATCGCATAGTACGAGAACTGAGTGTTCGTATTCGCCGCCCAGGAGATGCGGATGCTGTGGGACGTGACATTGTCCAGGATCGGCGCCGAGACCACATCCGGCGATTCAGCCACCGAGATGTCGTCCACGTGCCAACCGTCGGCCGTCCCCGCAGTGTCAGTGGTGATGCGAAATCGCACCAGCACGGCCGCATTGGTGTAGGCGCTCAGGCTCACGCGTGCACGCTGCCAGACATTCGTCGCCGTCCCGGTATAAACCACCAGCGAGGACCAAACCGCGCCGGCGTTGGTTGAGACCTCCAGGTTGGCCGAGTCGCCTGGCGCAAAGTCGTACTTGTGATTAAAGCAAAGCACCGGACTCTTCGCCTGGCCCGCCAGGAACAGCGGCGCTGCCAGCGTCAGGGACTGGGAGGCAATGCCGTTGGCGTAATTGGCGCCGGGCGAATCGGACCAGGCATGAGTCGGGCTGTCGGCATCTTCGTCGCTCAAGGCCCACGGCGCGTCCGGTATCCACGTCCCGCCACCGCCCTCACAGTTGTCAACGAACGGGTAGTCCATGCCCGCTAGCGTGGTCACCGCCATTTCGTTTCCCAACGTGAGCATCCCGTCCGTGTTCACCACCCCGAGGCGATAGTAGTAGCGGCTCTTGGGGCTGGCGGCGATGTCGGTGACATTCGTAACCGCGTTGCTGGTGACCTCCGCCACCAACTGGGCCGTGTGCCAGTCCACGCCCGGGCTCAGGGACCGATAAAGCCGATAGGAGGCGAAACCTGGCGAAGTGGATTGCCCCCACGCCAGCACGACCGAGTTGCGATTCGTCTGCGTGACCCGAAGCATCACCGGCGCCGGCGCTTCGGCCACGCGCACGTCATCCACATACCACCCATCCATCACCACCGACGAATCCGTCACGATCCGGAAGCGCAGCCGGAAGTTCGCCGCGCCCGCGTAAGCCGACAAATCCAACTGTTCGCGAGACATAGCTCCCAGGTTGCCCGTGTAGGCCGCCACCGTCGGCGCCAGCCACGCGGTGCCGCCGTTGGTCGAAACCTCCACGTAGCCGAAGTCGTAGCCCGCTTCCAAGGCATACTGATGCTGGAAACTCAACGCGGGCCGAGTCACTCCGGAGAGGTCAAGCGACCCTGCCAGAGCCAGGGCGGAGTCGGTGTTATTGGTATAAAAGGTGCCGGGGCTATCGGTCGCGGCATGTCCCGGCGAGGCATAGTGTGCCGTGGTGAGGCCCCAGGAACCGCCCGGCACCCAATTCGCCAGGCCGTTCTCGAAGTCGTCATAAAAAGGCAGCGTCGCCGCGGAACAGGAGCCTGCCAAGAGTAACCCGGCCATAAACCGGCCAAAGCCAAAGGATTTATGCATATAGGGTGAGATGAAGAAGATTGCCCATATTAGTTTTCTCATACCAATCCGAGTACATTTATTGCCAAAACTCCTAACTTAGCAAGCAAATTCTGCGCGGACGCGAGTACCTCTACTGCGGCGCGGAGAAGTGAGCGGCGGCAGACCGGCGCCAAAACCAAATTGAAGGAGACGCCCTTGCCCTGCGTCAAACAGGATCGTGCACACACAGCGCGCTTTTACGCTGATCGAGTTATTGGTGGTCATCGCCATCATCGCCATTCTGGCCAGCTTGCTCTTGCCCGCATTGGCCACCGCGAAGCAGAAAGCGTGGACCATTAACTGCGTCTCGAATCTGAAGCAAATTGGCCTTGGCCTGAGAATGTTCGCGGATGACAACGAGGAACGTTACCCGCAGTCGGGTGGTTCCATTACCTGGAATTGGACCGACCCGGCGTCTCCGACAAACGGTTGGATGCAGCAGATTTATTCTTACGTGCAAAACACGAACGTTTACCATTGCCCCGGGAATGCCCAGTTACCCGCAAACAACCGCTCGCCCTTCAACTATTTCAATGGCGCCCGCGCGGCCTATATAGCGGCGGGTGATCAGCGCGCCGCGGTCAACGGCAGGCAGATCCTTTTCCCAGTCGCGCTTGTGCTGGCCGGCGACACCATTGATAGCGGGCAGTTTTTCTTGCCCGATGACGATGACAAGGATGACTACTCGCAGAATTGTGTCGGCGGCGCTGCCAACGGAACTCCTGCCGTAGGCTGGAAAGCACATAACAATGGGCAAAACATCCTGTTCGCCGACGCCCATGCCAAATGGTTCAAGGGATACAAGCCGGACGAGATGACTTTCCGCTACGACTCCATCCACGGCTGGCAATAGCCATGGAAAACGTAGCTGGGGTAATGGCCCTTGCCTTCCAATTCCCGTACGTTGGCGGCGGGCGAGCAGCCGTTGTCGCTCGTGAAGATATAGACAATGTTGGGGCGAGACGCGCCCGCTGGAAGGCTGGCGCCCGGCAGTGCGAGGGGATTCAGCCAACCGGCGGCAGCCAGCGCCGCCAAGCCAAGCCGGACATGTTCCAAGAGTAGGCGCTGGTCCATACGAATGACTGCGTAAGGCCAGCGGCAGGAACGCGTGAAGTCGAACGCTTTCTACCCGCGCAAACCCCTGCGCATGCAAAACCGCACGCGCAGCAAACCCGCCACGAGTTGCGCTCCGCGGTCTCTTGTAGCGTGATGCAACAGAGAGTCAGCCTTGTCAGGCCGCCCGCGAGATGGTATTGCTCTGGCCGTCACAATGAGCAGAGGCCTCAGCAAGGACCGCCACGACCACCTGGGAGTGCATGGACTCCGGCAAGCGCTCGCCAACCGGGCTACCCTGGCTGCTGAGGATAGCGCCTCGCCTTTCAGAACCACGAAACCTGCACCCGCGACTCCGTCATGACGACCCCGATGCAGAAACCACTCGGAGCTGGCGGCGGCTCGGTCGCCATTCGGGGCTTCCTTGTCCAGACGCTGGTCGCTCTGCTCGATCTTGTGCAGATTGACCCTCTCGTTACGGAGATCACGCTCGAACCCGCTCTCGGCGATGAGCAATTCGACTTTGTGTGGAAGAACAGTGCAGGCACCTACGCCACCCAGGTCAAATCCACGGCCAACTTCTTCAAGAAAGCCGACGTGGAGAGATGGGCCAGGAAGCTGGAAGCAGCGCGCTCGACCGAACAATGCCGCTTGATGCTCGTTGGCCATTTCCATCTGAGCCTGCAACATGTCCACCAAGTAGGGAGAGTTGCGATTGAAAAGAAGAACCCTGACATTACTGGCATCCTTAATGAAGCGGCCCAGGGCATAGCCATGTTCCGTGGCGTAGCCGGACTCGAACCGCATCCCGGCGCTGACAACCTCCTCGCCGCCAAAGCCCTTGTCACAGAACTGGAGGTTTACGCCACCGAGTCCCGAACCCTGACCCGCGAAGCCTTCATCAGGTTGCTGGGCCAGTGGGTCACGGCCGCACCCCGTGAGGCGCCAAAATTCGATATCTCCCGCATCATCAAGCATGCCCCGGCTGAACTCATTGGGCGCGAAGACGAAACTGAAATTATCTCCGATGCCTGGGCGAAGGTTTGCATTGCCGAGACGCACCGCCCGCACGTCCTCACCTTCTTCGGGCTCGGGGGCGAGGGGAAGACGTCGCTGGTGGCCAAGTGGTTGGCGAGCCTTGCAGGAGAAAACTGGCCGAGTTGCGAGTCCGCCTTTGCGTGGTCCTTCTACAGCCAGGGCACGCGCGACCAAGCCACGACCTCGTCCGATGCGTTTTTCAAGGAAGCACTCATCTTCTTCGGCGACGCGGCGATGGCAGGCAACGCGCAAGGCGCGTTCGACAAAGGCCGGCGGTTGGCCCAACTCGTCGGAGAACGGCGGGCGCTGCTCATACTCGATGGGCTTGAGCCGCTGCAATATGCGCCTACTTCACCTATGCCGGGCGGACTCAAGGACCAAGGCATCGCCGCCCTGCTCAAAGGGTTAGCCACCGACAGCCAAGGCCTGTGCATTGTCACTACCCGGTATTCCATCCCTGACCTGCGTGCCTACTGGCAGACCACCGCGCCGGAGAAGGCGCTTCCGCGGCTGTCCAAGGAAGCCGGCGTGGCGCTGCTCCGGTCTTTCGGGGTAAATGGCACGCAGAAGGAATTCGAGACGCTGGTGGAGGATGTGAAAGGCCACGCGCTGACCCTGAACCTCCTCGGGACCTACCTGCGCGACGCCCACGCGGGGGACATCCGCAGGCGTGACCTTGTGAAGTTGGAGGAAGCCGACGCCGAGGAACAGGGCGGCCACGCCTTCCGCGTCATGGATGCGTATGTGAAGGCATTGGAACAGGAGGGAACAGAGGAAACGAAGGCGCAAACCAGAATCTCTGTTCCCTCTGTTTCCTCCTGTTCAAAAGGCCAGCGCGCCCTCGCCATCCTCCGCCTGCTCGGTTTGTTCGACCGGCCCGCGACGGCCGACTGCCTGGACGCATTGTGGAAAGCCCCTGCCATCGTCGGGCTGACTGAGCCGCTCGTGGGTTTAAGCGAGGCGCAGCGGAACATGGCCCTCACCCGGCTGGAAGCCGCGAGGCTTCTCACGGTGAACAGGGACGTGGCGGGCACGCTGCTTTCGCTGGATGCGCATCCCCTGCTACGGGAATACTTCGCCCGCGCGGTTCGTAGTCCCGGCTTTAGCCGGTCTGGGGCCGCCGAACCGCCTGAGGGCGGGACTACAAGTGAGGCGTGGCGCACTGCGCATCGTCGGCTTTACGAACACCTCTGCGCGATCACGAAGGACAAACCCCAGCCCACCCTCGAAGACCTCCAACCGCTCTACCAAGCCGTGGCCCACGGCTGCCAGGCCGGGTTGCAGGAAGATGCGCGTGCCAAGGTTTACCGCGACCGAATTCAACGCAGGGAAGCATACAGCACGTTCAAACTTGGCGCGCTCGGTTCCGACTTGGGAGCCATCGCCTGCTTCTTCGAGACCCTATGGGACCGTGTCTCGCCCGCGCTCACCGAATCACAACAAGCCTGGCTGCTGAACGAAGCCGCCTTCCGACTGCGCGGCATGGGCCGGCTGGCGGAGGCCCTCGATGCGTTGCGGGCTGGGCTGGAGAATTACCTCGATCAGGACGACTGGAATAACGCCGCTCGACTCTCCGGCAACCTGAGCGAGCTGCAGCTAACGCTAGGCGAGGTGGCAGGGGCAGTGGGGGATGCCGAGCGGTCAGTGACCTACGCCGACCGCCACCCGGATGAATGGCGGATTTTCATCAGCACCCGCACGGCCCATGGCGACGCCCTGCACCAGGCGGGCCGCCGGGCCGAGGCGGAGGGGCGCTTCCGCGAGGCAGAGAAGATGCAGAGCAAAAGCCAGCCCAAGTACCCGCTGCTATACTCGGTGCAGGGCTTTAGGTATTGCGACCTGCTCTTGAGGGAAGCGGAGCGTGCCGCGTGGCGCGCCATGACCGGGAGCGCGAGCGTCCTCGCAAGCCCTAATCCGGAGAAGAGTGGGCTCGTCGGGAGCCTCGCCCTCCCAGAGCTTATGACAGCCTGCCGCTCCGTCGAGCAGCGCGGTAAGAAGATGTTCGAATGGCGCGTGCCCGGCGACCCGATCCTCGACGTCGCCTTCGACCACCTCACTTTGGGCCGCGCCACGCTTTACCGCGCCATTCTGGAACATTCTGACTTCCGACTTCTGTCTTCTGACTTCTCCCACATTGACGCCGCCGTGGACGGCCTCCGCCGCGCCGGACAGCAGCAGTATCTCCCCCTCGGCCTCCTCACCCGCGCCTGGGTGCGGAGTCTCACCGGCGCACGCACCGGCTTCGAGAGCGCGCAGAGCGACCTGGACGAGGCCTGGGAAATCGCCGAGCGCGGCCCCATACCCCTCTTCCTGGCGGACATCCACCTCTACCGGGCGAGGCTCTTTGGAAGGAAGAAAGCAGAAGGAAAAATGCAGAATGGGGAAACGGAGTATCCTTGGGAGTCGCCACAAGCCGACCTGGCAGAGGCCCGCCGCCTCATCTACAAACACGGTTACCTTCGCCGAAAGGAGGAGCTCGAAGACGCGGAGGAGGCCCTGCTTCGCTGACTGGCTCCGGCCTTGGGCTGGTTTCCATCGTCTCGTCTGTCACTTCCATTCACTGCTGCCTTTGGTCCCACGCCCGAAAACCTGCCGGCTTAACTCCACCATCCGCAGAAGTGAACTTGTTGGTGGTTGTTCATTTCTTGCGCTTAGTCGGCTTCAGTTGTTTTGCCTTCTTGGCCAGGTTCTCAACTTCCTGGGCGAACTGCGCGTCGGCTTGGGCGTCTTCCAACTGGCGGCGCTGCCGGTCGAACTGGTCAAATTCGAGTTCCGCCTTCCGCTTCGCTTCGTCGGCGGAAATGCTCCCGGCGTGCCCCAGGATTTGCCGGTCGCCGGCGCGTAGGAAACGTCCAGTTTGGCAATCCAGTCGCGCATCGTCATCGGCCGCCGTTCCAGCGCCTGCAACTCCGCGAAATCCAGATACTGGGTCACGATCAGGCTCAGCTTCTTCAACTCCTCCCCAGTGAGATAATTCTTGGCGATGGCGACGTCCGGCTTCCGCACCTTTGCGCCTTTCCAGGAGGTCAACCCCATGTGAGGCTGCGTGGCATTGGCCCGCCGGTGAATCACCTCGGCTGCGGTCTGCCCATGAACGGCCCAGTGCATCTTGTTTTGCACGGTTTGAAAGAACGACTGCGTCAACTCGGCGCTGGGATCGTAATCAATGCTGGTCTGGTAGATGTCGCAAATCTTGCGGTAGAAGTTCCGTTCGGATAGGCGGATCTCCCGGATACGCTGGAGCAGCTCATCGTAATACTCGTTCCTGGTCCCGCCCTGTTTCAGTCGCTCGTCATCCAGGGTAAAGCCCTTAACGATGTATTCGCGCAGCCGCTGGGTGGCCCAGATGCGGAACTGTGTGCCGCGCGGGGATTTCACCCGATAGCCAACGGAGATGATCACGTCGAGGTTGTAGTATGCGGTCTGGTAGCTTTTCCCGTCGGCGGCAGTATGTGCATAACTTGCACATACTGCTTCCTCCACCAACTCGCCCTCCTCGAAAATGTTGCGAATGTGCTTGGTGATGACGGAGCGTTCCCGTTGGAACAAATCCGCTATCTGTGCCTGACTCAGCCAGACCGTCTCGTTCTCCAACCGCACTTCAATGCGCGTACGGTTGTCCTCGGTCTGGTAGAGAATGATCTCGGACTTGGGTTCCGGCTTCATGCGCTGAAACTGATGTGGTTGTGGTCACCAGTCAAATAGTAATGGGTCAGTGGCAGCGGGAAGATGCCTTGGCGGAGTGCGCCCGTCCTCGGGCGCAGCAGCGTTGGAAAGGGAGGCAGATGCAGTGAGATCGGGCGCGTTGGGCTATCCGGTGCTTGCTGCGCCCGAGGACGAGCGCACTCCGTCAACCTCGTTTCCGTCGTCACTGACCCATTACGTCAAATAAATCGTTCGCATTCGGCGAAAAACGGGATAGAATCTGGGAGCACCCAAGCGGAAATGAGACCGAAACCAATAGTTTGAAAGGACGCACTTATGGCATTTACTGCAACCAAAGACCTGATTCTCCCAGCCACGGTAACCGGTTCGTGGCCACGGCCACGGTGGTATAACGTGAACCTGTGGGGCCGGCCGCTCGACACCGCCATGATGGACCCGTGGTATCGCGAGCAGTTTACCGACGCGCACGCTATCGTCGTTTCCGATCAGTTGCGCGCGGGGCTCGACATCCTCACCACCGGCGATTACCACCTCGACGAGGACGTGGCGGGCCGGTCGTGGCATCATTACATGCTGCAACGGTGGAAGGGCTTTGAGCACGAGGAATTGCAGTCCGAGAAGACTCGCTCGCCCCTGCTCTCGTATCCGGTCGGCACGATGCTGGATTCCATTTACAAGACGTGGCGCTGGCCGCGGGTGGTGGGCAAGGTGGAGCATGATCCGAAGAACCCGCTGGAGTACGCCAAGATCTGGCGCGTGGCGCAACAGGCCGCGATGGCGGCAGGCAAGCCGGTGAAGTTCGGCACCTGCTCGGCTCAGGTGCTGGCGTTCTTCCTGGACAGTTACACGCCCAACTACGATCTCGATGACAAGAAGCAGTTGATCTGGGACATGGCCGAGGCGATGAATCGCGAGCTGCGCCAGCTTGCGGCCTCCGGCTGCAAGGTCATCCAGATCGAAGAGCCGACCCTGCACTTCATGGCCCGCTACAGTCCAGACCAGAAGGATTTGCTGGATTTCCTGGTCAAGGCGTTCAACCGCGAGGTGGAAGGCTTGGAGGGCGTAGAGGTCTGGATCCACACCTGCTGGGGCAATCCCAACATGCAAAAGGTGTTCACGGACGAGTCCTACGCGAACTCGGTTGAAATCTACCTCGAACGCCTCAAGGGGGATGTCTGGACGATTGAAGCCACCGAAAACGACTTCAAGGAACTGCCGCTGTTCGATAACTACAAGGGCTCGCTAAAGAAGAAGATCGCCGTCGGGGTCATCAGCCACCGGACGCTGCAAGCCGATTTCCCCGATGTCATTGCCGCGCGCATCCGCC
>PLZQ01000426.1 GCA_003152225.1 Limisphaerales bacterium
GCGAACGCCCCGGCCCCGAATACCGGGAGGCGCTGGAAGCCTGTCAGCGAGCCGCCCGGCGCATGAAGAATCTCACTGAATCACTGCTCGAATTGGCGCGCCTGGACGCCGGCCAGGAGCCCATGAAACAGGAGCGCTTCGACTTGCTTCGGGTTGTGAACGAGTGCGTCGAGATGGTCCGTCCGCTCGCCGCTGAACGCGGGATTCAATTCCACTGCGACGTCGCCGCGATGAATTGTCTCGGCGACGCCGGGCGCATCGGCCAAGTTGTAACGAACCTCCTCACCAACGCCATTCACTTCAACCGCGAGCAGGGGGAGGTTCGCCTCACGGCTCGAAGCGAGGGAGGTGCGGTCCTCCTGACGATCGCTGACACCGGTCAAGGCATACCCGCGGAGGATTTGCCCCACATGTTCGAGCGGTTCTATCGGACGGACAAGTCCCGCTCGCGCATCCAGGGCCACAACGGTCTTGGCCTGGCCATCTGCAAAGCGATCGTGGATGCCCATGGCGGCAGCATAACAGTCTCCAGCCAGGTTGGGGTCGGCAGCACCTTCTCCGTGCGGTTGCCGCAGGCGAGTCTCAATACTATCGCTACCGGTGCCAAGCTGCGCCCGTCTGCCTCTGAAGCGAATCTCCCGGGTTGAAATGCTGCGGGATGGGCGGCACAATCGGCTCAGCGCATGCCCTTTGACCGCGACAAGATGAAAGCGGCGGCAGCCGCCCTGGCGGAGCAAGGCGTCTTGATCGGCACCTCTTCCTGGAAGTATCCGGGCTGGCGCGGCCAGCTTTATCACGAGGACCGCTACATCTGGCACGGCAAGTTCTCCGAGGCGCGCTTCGAGCGGCTTTGCCTCGCAGAGTATGCGGAAGTGTTCAAGACGGTGTGCGTGGACGCGGCCTACTACAAGTTCCCCGACCACCGCTTTCTCGAATCGCTGGTTTCCCAGGTGCCGGTGGATTTTCTGTTCGCGCTCAAGGTGACGGACGAGATTACCCTCAAGCGCTTTGCCAACCTGCCGCGATTCGGGTGGCGCGCCGGCGCCGCCAATGAGCATTTCCTGAGCGCCGGCCTGTTTGATTCGGCGTTCCTTGGCCCGTGCCGGGAGTTCCAGGCAAACATCGGCCTGTTGATCTTCGAGTTCTCCCACTTCTCGCCGCGCGAGTTCGAGCGGGGGCGGGACTTTGTGGAAGCGCTGGACGGGTTTCTCGGCAAGCTGCCCTGGGGCTGGCGCTACGGCGTCGAGATACGGAACCGGGGTTTTCTTCACCCGGAGTATTTTGCGGCCCTGTCGCGCCACGGGGCGGCCCATGTCTTCAGCAGTTGGCAGGACATGATGCCCGTGAACGAGCAACTCGCCCTGCCCGGCAGCCGCACCAACCCGGAGTTCTTCGGCGCGCGCCTGCTGCTCAGGCCGGGCCGCAAATACGAGGAGGCGGTGAAGCTGTTCAGCCCTTACGACCGCATCAAAGATCCCTATCTGGAAGGCCGCGCTGCGGGCGCCCGCCTGATCCAGGAAGCCCGCAACGGCGCTGGAGCAACCAAGGGATTCATTTACGTTAATAACCGCTTGGAGGGCAACGCCCTGGAAACCATTGCCGCGATGGTAGAGCAGGCCGGGGCGGCTCCGCTCAGCAGATATGCTGTTCCCTGAGTTCGCGGATGCGATCGCGCAGGCGGACGGCGCGCTCGAATTCCTGCCTCTCGATGGCGCGGCGCAGTTGATGTTCCAATTGCTCCAGCTCGGACAGCGGTCGGTTCTTCTGGACCTGCGACTCCAGCTCCCGCAAGGCCATGATTGACCGCTCCCGCTCAAACTTGAATGTGTCGTCCTCCATCTCCTCCAACCCTTCGACCTTCCCGATGGCTTCCCGGACGACGACCAGCGCATCGTCATAAGCGGCTTTGTCCACCGCCTGCATGACCCTTGCGCTGGCGTTGACCCGCAAAATGTAAGGACGCCATTTCTCCAGGAACTGCTGGTCCTCCTCGCGCCGGGCGTAGCGGTGCAGGAAATCGAAGGCCCGCAGGTTGCGCGCGGTATCCCGGACCGTGCGCGGCCAGTCCTTGAGCTGAAAGAGCCGCACGTAGCGGAAATAGTAAAGCGTGCCTTCGTGGAAGAGGTCGCTGCAATCGCTCGGGCTCAACTCGAAGTCGGCCTCGGCCCCGGAGAACTTGGCCTGGTTCAGGCGGTGGGTGTGATAATCCAGGGTGGACTCCATCCCGTGCGGGCGCAAACCATCGGGGCGGCCGTCCATTTCATATTGCTCGATCCCGAGCGGCGTGCGCACCTGGAGCAGCTCGCGGCCGTCGTCCCCGTGGACAATGCGTGCGTCGTGCTCCGGGTCGTAAGGCCAGTCCTTCAGGATTCGGCGCAGGTCGGGCGAATTGTTCATAGCGCTGTCTCTACTATGGTCTTTTTTGAACGACATTCAATCCCTTCTTGCAAGCGCGGGAGGTGGGGTTGGGAATCGAGTTGATTCGCCCTCTCCGGGGGTTACTGTTGATCCGCTTATGCCATTGACACCGTTGCATGAACTTATTCCCGTGCTGCAGGTGGCCATCGGCCCGGTCATCCTGATTTCGGGCGTGGGACTGCTGCTGCTGACGTTGACGAATCGCTACGGGCGGACGATTGATCGTTCGCGGCAACTTGTGCGGGAACAGCGCGAGTGCGCCGAGGCGGATCGGCAACGGCTGGCGGGACAGGTGGAGATACTCTATCGCCGGGCGCGGCTGATCCGGCTGTCGATCCTGCTGTCGGGGGTGAGCGCTTTGCTGGCGTCGGTGCTGATTATTGTGCTGTTTCTCACGGCGTTATGGAAGCTGGAGGTAGGGTTGGTGATTAGCCTGCTTTTCATTGCCTGCATGGTGTCGCTGAGCGGGTCGCTGGTAGCGTTTATTCGGGACATCAACCTCTCGCTGGGCGCGCTGAAACTGGAAGTGGACTACGAGAAACCGGCGGTGTAGCCCGCATCGGGAATAAGCTCGAACTCTCGAGCTGGGGCGACATACATCAGCGTGACGCATGAGGCGCTCGGCCCGGTGCGGGTGATGCGCACGTGTGGCTGCATGGGCGAGGTCGTCAGCATGGCCGCGTCCCTCTGCAAGCAGCACGACTGCAACCCGCGCGGCGTGTATGAGCAGCACCTTGATGAACTGAAGCAACTCATGACGCGTGGGGTAGGCAAGCAGGCCGCCGCCGCAGTGCCTTGATTCGGCGACCTGGCCAGGACGCTCGCCCTCCGACAGACGGGGAATTGCGCGCGTTGGACGCGGTTGGCTGCGGCTTTGTTCGGGCAACACTCCGGTAACGCTCCCCGGCAGATAAGGTATTCGTCCGGTCTTGCCGCACCCGCAACGCGGTTTCCCTCCTCCGTCTTCTGCATTCTACATTCTTCCTTCTGCCTTCATCCTTCCTCCCGCGTCCCTTGTCTCGCTGGCCATGCCCCGGCGATACCCTGGCGACACCCTGGTGTTGTTCCCATGTGCCTCTGGCAACTCTCTGGTGCTGCGGCACTTGCGAAAGGCGTGTTTTCGCAAGTCCCTGCGGTCGAGGCACTTTGGCCCTGGTCATTGTTACTTTACAAGCTTCTTCCCGGGCATAAGCTGCGCACTCCTTGCCGACGGAATACTGCTGTCCGGTCAGCGCACCCGACTGGCCCAGGGGCGGACGGCTCCGTCGCTTCGCTCCCGCAGTGATGCAGGCCTCCCGCTGATTCTCGGTGAGCGAGTGGCTGTATCTTTTGGAAGCGGCGCTCAAACGGTTCCGCCAGCGCCGTTGCCGCAACGAGCGGGGGTCGGCGGGCTTGACCCAACGGCGCCGAAACTGTTTGTTGCCGCGCAACACAAACCAGACCCAATCTCCGCACCGGCCACTCTTGAGAACCCGATCCAGACGGCTCCGGAGGGTGCGCGGAGCGGACAGACGCGGCACCCAGGCCGACGCGGCACGTCGCGCCGCCACGGCGCTTTTCTCCCCTGGGATTCTTTTGGCGTGGAAGGTTTCACAATTCATGATTTGACGCTGGTCAACGCACAGTTGTTCATGGGGTTTTCGGACCGCGCGTAGCTTGCTTCGTATATGGCCTCTGCCGCCGCTACCTGGTGGCCGTGTTTGGACGCGTTGGAGCGGGTGGAACCAGGTGCTTTGCGCTTGACGCTGGCGGCAGGGGGCTTTAGCGTCGGCGATGTGGCGGGCAGTTCGCGCAGGACGGGAACGGTGAACTCCGTCGCCGGGGGCAGGGGCGATGCGGGGCGACGCGGCGGTGCGAGGGTCCTGGCCGACTTTGTCTTGGCACGAGCACAGCCGGCGGAGCAAGCGCCCGGCGTTTGTGAACAACCGGCTCGCCTCGACTTTGTCTTTACACCTACGACTTTGTCTCAAACCCACGGTTGGCCTAAACCTAAGTCGCATGGAGCACCTCACCGAAACACATAAGGATGCCCTCTGAGAGCTAGTCAGACTCACCCGTGCCGGTACGATTCCGGAAGAATTTGATATCCACTGGTGTGCTGAGGGAGCCCTCATTCTTGTGCCCGAAAAGGGATTCTTAAAAGCTCCTGGTATCACAAAGCTATGCCTCGATGCGCTTGCCTCAGCAAGTCTGATCTTCTCCCGTGTCGAGATGCAAACCCGCTCCTCCGAATTCGGGGGTAGCGTAACTGCAACCCAGCGTGAAGATTTTCGCTCCTGCTATGTGACTCCGAAGGGCTTTAATGCTGTAGATTCCGATTTTTCGCCTACAGCGGGAATCCTCGTTCATAGGCCCCCGGTAGAGATTTCCGAAAGCCTCGCGCGCTTTAGGGCTGATTACCCGGATACCTCACGACTCGCATTCATTATGATGAGGTTTGGAAAAAGTTCCTGCGTTACCTTGCCGCGCGAGGGGAATCTGTTCCAAAGATGACGCCCTCGCGTGCATTGGAGCTAGTGCTGTCGTTTTACAAGGAGGCTCGCGCAGACCAGTGCCAAGTAGCGGACAATCAGGATATGCTCCTTTTCCAATGGGGGACGTACGATTGGGGTGGCGGAGAGCACTTTGAACTGGATATGAGCCGGCAGTTCATATTTGGCGACGGAGACGACGAGGACATCTGGCAGTTCCACGTGAGGTTTAGGTTTGCACCTGGCGAGGGGTTCGCCAAGCTCGGGAGCGGAGACCGCTGGTGCAAGTCGCTGGGGGACTTGCCTGACTTCACACGCTTTATCCGCGAGCACCCTACTACTGCTGCCGCCGCTTCTCGGACAGACGGGGTGGCGTCTCTCGACTATGAATGCGCTGGGTGAGCAGGCACACGGGCCGAACAACAAATCGCTTGAGCCGACAGCCGCCGCCCCTTCTGTTTACGGGAGTTGGAGTAGATTGGCTGCTCGCGGGCTTCGTCGGTGCTCAGGTTCCGGCGGCTGCGGTAATGCTGTCCAACTTTTGCTGCAGCCGATACCCCGGGCGCGTCCGGCTTTCAGCCTGGAGCCACTGGCGGCGCATTGCTGAGCGTCTTCGTTCACCATCGTCATGACCATTCAAGAAATAGTCCGGCAGCTTGAGCAGTTTGATCGTGGCATGACGATCTATGCAGCGCACCCGTGGGAGCCGTCCGCAAATGCGCTCGTCGCCCGCCCGCGAGAGCACAAAAAGGCGCATGGACGCCGATAGGTAGAACGAAGCCCCTGGGGCGATTATAATTCTGGAACTCGGCGTCCAAGTCCTTATTCTCGCGGTGCTAATGCTGCTCCTGCCGATATGAGCAAACTCAACGCGGGTATAATTGGGGCCGGCTTCATCGGTCCAGTGCATCTCGAGGCGTTGCGCCGTCTCGGAATCCCGGTCACCGGGGTCCTAGGGAGCACGCCTGAATCCTCAGAACGGTCCGCCAGGACTCTGGGGCTGCCACGGGCTTACCGGAGCCTGGAAGAACTGTTGGCCGACAAGAAGGTCCACGTCGTCCACATCACATCCCCCAACCGGGTCCACTTCGCGCAGGCCAGCGCGGCGCTGCGGTCGGGCAAACACGTGATGTGTGAGAAGCCGCTCGCGATGAATAGCAGCGAATCTGCCGCGCTCGTCGAGTTGGCCCGCCAGACGCGCCGCGCGGCGGCGGTTTGTTACAACGTGCGGTTCAACCCGCTCTGCCTCGAGGCGCGGCAGCGGGTCTTGCGCGGCGACCTCGGGCCGGTGCATTCCGTTGTCGGCAGCTACACCCAGGACTGGCTGCTGCGGCGCAGCGATTACAATTGGCGGGTACTGGCGGACCAGGGCGGTGAATTGCGGGCCGTCGGCGACATCGGCACGCATTGGCTAGACCTGGTGCTGTTTATTACCGGCCTGTCGGTCGAGGCGCTCTGCGCCGACCTGGCTACGCTCCACCCCATGCGCGAACGGCCCCGAGCCGAAGTCCGGACTTTCAGCGGCAAGTTGCAGCAAGCGGCTGCCGCCGAACCCGTGCCCATCACCACCGAGGATTGCGGCGCGGTCTTGCTGCGTTTCCGAGGTGGCGCGCGCGGGAGCATGTGGGTGTCCCAGGTGACGGCCGGACGCAAGAACTGCGTGCGGTTTGAGATTGCCGGCGCAGAGGCCACCCTGGCCTGGAATAGCGAGAAACCCAACACGCTGTGGATCGGTCATCGCGACCGGGCCAACGAGTGTCTGTTGCGCGATCCGGCGCTGGCGTCCCCGGAGGTGCGTCCCTTCATCAGCCTGCCCGGGGGCCATAACGAAGGGCATCACGACACCTTTAAGCACCTCTTCCGGGCATTCTATGACTACATCCGGGCGGACGACTTAGCTGCCCCTGCGACTTTCCCAACCTTTGCCGACGGCCACCGTGAGATTGTGGCATGTGAGGCCATTCTCCGCAGCCATCGCGCACGGGCCTGGGTGGACATGAAGGAGTGACACTTTGACTATGAAATATACCTACGAACAGCTTGCCAAAATGATCGATCATTCGCTCCTGCATCCGACGATGACGGACCAGGAGCTGGAGGAAGGCTGCCGGGTTGCGGCCAGGTTCCAAGTCGCCTCCGTGTGCATCAAGCCCTATGCCGTCAAGCGGGCCGCGGGACTGCTCCGCGGCAGCGGCGTCCTGGTGGGCGCCGTCGTGGGCTTCCCGCACGGCGGCAGTTGCACGGAGTCCAAACGCTGCGAGACCCGGCTGGCCTGCGAGGATGGGGCCGCGGAGATCGACATGGTCATTAACATCGGCAAAGCACTCAGCGGCGACTGGGATTACGTCGAAAAGGACATCCGGGCGGTCTGTGACGAGGCCCACCAGCACGGCGCGAAGGTCAAGGTCATCTTCGAAAACGATTACCTGGGCAAAGGCGGCGCCGGGTTAAGCAGCGATGAGTTGAAGCGCACGCTCTGCCGCATTTGCGAGCGCGCCGGGGCGGATTGGGTCAAGACCTCCACCGGCTACGGCTTCGTCAAGCAGCCCGACGGCAGCTATAACTATCGCGGCGCGACGGAGCATGACCTCACGCTGATGCGAGCCAGTTGCTCTCCGAAGGTGCAGGTCAAAGCCGCCGGCGGCGTGCGCGACCTGGATGGCCTCATCAAGGTCCGGGATCTGGGGGTCTCCCGCTGCGGCGCCACCGCCACCGCCGCGATGCTCGAAGAATATCGCCGACGGGAAGCGGCTGAGAAGGCGGGACAATCCGCCCGACCCGCGAAAGCAGTCACTAGCAGCGGCGGCTATTAACTCCCCCTGAACAACCCGGTTATGGGCCTGAGGCAGGGCGTTCTTAGGCCCGGCAATCCTGCGCCGCTCAACTCTTACTTGCGCGGACGGAGGCTGTGTGCTTGATTACAGGGGTAAACTTGCAACGGAAAACAAGACTTTCCGGTTTAGGTGGGATGGCGAAACCAGCGCTGGCGGGGTTGCTGGCGATCCTCCTTCTCACTTCGGCCACTCTTGCGGTCAGCGGCGCCCTCCATCAGTTGCTTCATAACGATGCCGCCAGCAGCCACCATATCTGCCTGGTCTGTTCGTTTGCCAAGGGTCAGATCAGCGCGACGGACGTCGCGGTCGTGGCCGCCCTGCTGGTCCTGTGCCCTCTCCTTAGCTACCGTGCGAGCACGCCCTCGCCCCTGCCGGCTTTCGATTATCGGCTCTCCCCCAGCCGCGCTCCGCCGGCGCTTACCTCCCTACTGTCGGTCGTGGCTTAAGGCGAGTCGTAGGACTCCCCGACTCGGCGCTTGGCCCTCGCCCGTAGTCCTGTTTTCCGAGGTTTGAAGTCCCAAATCCTTACTGCGGATAGATCACCTGCCCGCACAACAACAAAATATGAACGCCAGAAGATTCTTGACGCCAGGGCGTCGCCGGGCGCGCTGCGTAGCGGTTAGTCCAATTTCCGAACGAACTCTGCAAGTGCTCGGCGTGTGTGCGATCAGCGCCGCCCTGCTCGCCTCCGTCCTGCCTGCTCACGCCGCAGAGGCGGCTCCGGCGCGCGCCGCCGTGGCCAGCAACATCGTCCTGACCGCGGCGCAGCGGGAAAAGCTCCACGTCGAAACGCTCAAGCCGTCCACCTTCCGCCGCACGATTGAAACGACCGGCACGGTGGGCTTCGATAGCGACCAAGCGACTACTGTCTTGGCTCCGGTCTCGGGCCCGGTCTCACGGCTTGTGGTCTCGCTCGGCGCGAAGGTCAACGCCGGGGACGTCCTGGCGACGGTGGCCTCCCCCGATTACGCCACGGCCATCAGCGCTTACCGCAAGGCGGTGACGACCGCGAAAAACGCCCGCCGCATCGCCGACCTGGCCAAGGAGCTTTCCCACAACAACCTCGCCCGGAAGGAGGTTGAGCAGGCGCAGACTGATGCGGCCAACGCCGAAGCCGACCGCGAGACCGCGTTGGCGCAACTCCGCTCCCTCGGCGTGGATGCCCCGACGATCCAGGCCCTTCAGGAGAACCGGCCGCTGGAGGACCACGCCGGGATCATTCGCTCCCCGATCGCCGGAACGGTCGTGGAGAAGCTGATCACGCCCGGCCAACTCTTGCAGGCCGGCACAACGCCGTGCTTCACCGTTGCCGATCTTTCCCAGGTTTGGGTCATGGCGAACATTTTTGAGTCTGATCTGGCGGCCGTCGAGGAAGGCGACCCGACGGAGGTCGTGACCAGCGCTTCGCCGACCAACCTGCCCGGCACCGTGGATTACATCTCGGCCATCGTGGATCCCAGCACGCGCGCCATCGGAGTGCGGGTGGTCGCGAATAATCCGAAGGGCATTCTAAAGAAGCAGATGTATGTGCGCGTCCTGATCCATTCGCGCCGCGAACAAACGGGGTTGCTGGCGCCGGTGCCGGCGGTCTTGCGGGACGACGAGAACCTCCCGTTTGTCTATCTCGCCAACGCCGACGGCAGTTTCTCGCGACGGCGCATTACGCTGGGCGGCCGCGTGGGCGATCGGTATGAAACCACCGCCGGCCTCACGGCGGGTGACCAGGTTGTCGTCGAGGGCGGCCTGTTCCTGCAATTCCTGCAAAACCAGTGAGCGCGCCCGAATTCCCATTGCCCGAAGGATCGCGGCGTTCCGCCTCGGCCATCAATCGCATCGTCGCTTCGTCGCTGCAGCAGCGGTTCCTCGTGGTCCTCGCCACACTTCTGCTGATCGGCGCCGGCAGTTGGTCGCTCAATCGGCTGCCGGTCGAGGCCTATCCGGACCTGTCGCCACCGATGGTCGAGATCATCACGCAATGGCCCGGCCGCGCTGCCGAGGAAGTCGAGCGGTTGATCACGGTGCCGATCGAGGTCGAGATGAACGGCATCCCGAAGATGATGACCGTCCGCTCCATGTCGCTCTATGGACTGTCCGATGTGCGGCTGACCTTTAGCGACGGCACGGACAACTACTTCGCCCGCCAGCGAGTCTTCGAGCACATCGCGGGCCTGAGCCTGCCTACCGGGGTAATGCCCTCGGTGGCGCCGCTGTTTTCACCGTCGGGCTTGATTTACCGCTACGTGCTGCAAAGTCCTGACCGCTCGCCGCTCGAGCTGAAGACCATCGAAGACTGGATCGTCGAACGCCAATACAAGTCAGTCCAGGGGGTGGCGGACGATGCAGGGCTGGGTGGCGAGACAATGCAGTATCAGGTGCTGTTCGATCCGACGAAGATTGCCGGTGCCGGGCTTTCCGTACCGCAAATCGTCACCGCGTTTGCGGCCAACAATGGCAATGCCGGCGGCGGATTCTATTCAGAAGGCGGACAGTTTTATTACGTCCGCGGCCTGGGCCGGTTGCAGACGCCGGAGGACATCGGCAACGTTGTGCTGGCGGTGAGCAATGGCATTCCCGTTCTGGCAAAGGACCTTGGCCGCGTGGTGATCGGCCACGCGCCGCGCCTGGGCCAGTTTGGTTACCAGGACCAGGATGACGCCGTGGAAGGTGTCATCCTGATGCGCACGGGCGAGAAGACCCAGGAGGTGCTGAAGCGCGTTGAAGCAAAGACCCAGGACCTCAACCGGAACATCCTGCCCAAGGACGTCAAGATCCATACCTTCTATGACCGAACCGATCTGATTTCGCTGACCACGGAGACCGTCGAGCGCAATCTCCTCCGCGGCATGGTCCTCGTCGTGGTCGTGCTGGTCTTCTTTCTTTACGACGTTCGGGCCGGCCTGATTGTCGCCACCGCCATTCCCCTGGCGCTGTTGTGTGCCTTCATCTGCCTCGACCTGCGCAATGTCTCCGCCAACCTGCTATCTATCGGCGCGGTGGACTTTGGCATCCTGGTGGACGGCGCGGTAGTGATGGTGGAGAACATCTACCGCCGGATCGCCGCGCGCCACGGCCAGCCATTCAAGATCATGGAAGTCATTGCGGACGCCGCCGCCGA
>PLZQ01000136.1 GCA_003152225.1 Limisphaerales bacterium
CTGGACGAGAAGCTCCAGTCGCCGGCGGTCGTCGCCGATTCCAAAGGCCGCACTCCGAGCGTTTTTGTGTTCAATCCCTTGGCTGAGGGGCACATCGCCCGCGGCAAAAGCTTCACTCCGGTAAAACACCAGGCGATGCTCGCCGCCGACCTTGCCAACCTGCCGCAGTTCCTCTGCCAGTCGGACGACATCGTGCTATTGGCAAAACGGCCGTCGGTTGATTTCTTGAGCGCCGTCAAGCAAGCGGGCTTCCCGTTGCCGGAGTTTGTCGAACTAAAAGAGGGGCGCATTGATCCAGCCAGCAATCTCTGTCAGAGGAAGATCGACAGTTTGCGGCCCTGGGCGTGGGGTCCGGACAGCTTGGAACTGCTCGAGCCGCTTTTCGCTCATGTGACCGGCGAAGCCCGCACCGCGAGTCAGCGTTTCAACGAACACATCGCCCGCCTCTATTCCAAGGCCTGGAGCGCCGACTTTCTCAGAACCGTGTTGGCTCGCGGCCGCCGAGGTGAACTGTCCGAGCAAGTGAGGGTAGGGCGCGCTGTCCCCATCGCGCCATCGGCGGATGCTCGCGGCGCGCTGCGGACAGCGTGCCCTGCCTATGAGCCCTGGCTTTGCACCGAAGACGAGGCCGGCGTGGCAGTGGACACACTCGAAGGGGCTCTCGAAGCCATTGCGGCTATTCGCTGGCGCGGTCATCACCGGGTAGTGGCGAAAGAAGCGCTCGGGTTAGCGGGCCACAACGCCATTCGGCTATGGGAGCCCGAGGTGTTGGCGGCCCAGCAGCGCTGGCTGATCCATGCCGTGCAGAAGGGCCGGCAAGTAGTGATCGAGCCTTGGCTGGACCGCGTATTGGATTTCTCCGTCCAATTGGAGATGGGACCGCGCAACTTGAAGCTCCGCGGCTACACGGGTTTGATCAATGATCCCAAAGGACAGTTCCAGGCCAACTGGGCGGCGGCCAATTACGACCGCCGCATTCCTGTGAACGTGGCCGCGTTGTTTGGTGAACCAGCGGATATTTCGGGTCGCCTCCAGCGCCTCTTCGGCGACATTCTTTCGCTGCTTGAAGCAGAACTGCAACGCGCCGGCTTCGTCGGCCCGGTTGGCATTGATGCCTTCGTCTATCGCACACCCCAGGGCGATTGCCGGCTCAAGCCCGTCGTGGAGGTCAATCCCCGCTACACCATGGGTCGCTTGACCCTGGAGCTGATGAAGCGAACCTGTCCGGGGAGCTGCGGCCTGTTCCGCCTTGTCAGCCGGGCACAGGCCCGCGCGAAAGGCTTTGCTGATTTTGCCGGCTACGCCCGCTCTTTGAGCGAGCGCTTTCCCCTGCGCCTCGAAGGCGAGCCCGTGCCCAGAATCCGGGAAGGCGCGCTTTGCTTGAATGACCCCGCGCAGGCGCAAGTGTGCTTGGCGACCTTCCAGCTCAGCCGTACGCTGAATCCGCTCTTGGGCACGGTCATGTCTCTTTAACCTCACTCGCGGAATTGCAAGGCGGCGAGGCGCCGGTAAACGCCTTCTTCCATGGCTTGCAGTTCCTCGTGGGTGCCGGATTCCACGACCCGTCCGCCGGCGATGACGACGATTCGATCCACGTGCCGCACGGTGGCGAGTCGGTGAGCGATGATAAAAGAAGTGCGCCCGCGCATCAGCGTTTCCAGCGCTTCCTGAATCAGGCGTTCGCTCTCCGAATCCAGGGAGCTGGTGGCTTCATCCAGAATGAGAATGGCAGGATTCTTCAGGATCGCCCGCGCGATGGCGACGCGTTGACGCTGGCCGCCGGAGAGTTTGATGCCGCGATCGCCCACTAGCGTGGCGTAACGCTCGGGAAAGGCCTGGATAAACTCGTGCGCGTTGGCCTGTCGAGCGGCTTGTTCGATTTCTGCTGCGCTCGCGCCTGGCTTTCCATAGGCGATGTTATCCGCGACGCTCCCGCCGAACAGCAACACCTCCTGCGGCACCATGGACATTTGACCGCGGAGTTCGGTGAGCTGGTAATCACGGGCGTCCCGACCGTCGATTAACAGGCGACCGACGGACGGGTCATACAGGCGCAGCAACAGGGAGATGAGAGTGGATTTGCCGGCACCGCTCGGGCCGACGAGCGCGATCCTTTGTCCGGAATCCGCCACGAGGTTGATTGCATGAAGAACTTCGACCCCTGGTCGCGCAGGGTAGCTGAAGTGGACATTCTCGAACGCCACATCGCCTCGCAGCCGGGGCAAAGTGGATGGCGGCGAGGGGCCAAGGCGTGGCTCCACTTCACCGGTTTCCCGGAGCAGCTCCCGAACCCGCTGGGTGGCCCCGATGGCCTTCTGGAGCTGGCTGTAGAGCTCCGCAAATTGGCCCATCGCTCCTGCCACAAAGGTCGTATAGAGACCGAACCGAGTAAGTTCGCCGAACGTGATCTCCCCCTGTTGCAGAAGTCGCGCCCCCGACCAGAGCACCAACACCATGCCCCCGAACAAGGCGAAGATGATGAAGGCGATGAACGCCGAGCGCAGCCGGGCGGCGCGCAAGGTGGCGGTCAGGAATCTTCCCAGTCCCGCGTGGTAGCGATTGAGTTCATAACCTTCATTGGAAAACGCCTTCACGTTCACGATGCCTTGCAGGGTCTCCTCGACGATCGTAGCCGTGTCGGCGAGCCGATCCTGTGCTTCGCGGGCAATCTTGCGCGTTTTGCGACCAAAAACCACGGCAGCCGCAGTCAAGACGGGAAGGCTCAGGAGCAGGATGCCCGTCAATTGCAGCGAGGTGACGGCAATCAGCGCGATGCCGCCGATCAGTATGGTGGATTGGCGAAGGAATTGCGGCAGGATGGCGATCAGCGTGTCCTCGATCTGGATCAGGTCGCTCGAAAGACGACTGGCCAGCTCGCCTACGCGGCGTTGGGCGAAGAACGTCATGGGGAGCGAGATCAATCTCGCGTAGGTGTCCCGACGCAAATCGACCAAGCTGCGTTGCCCGGTGACGGCAAACGAGAGCGAATGGAAGAAGGAGAGGCTCGCTTGCAGCACCAGGACGCCCATCAGCAGGAGCGCCGTTCGATCCGCGCCCGCCATGCTGCCGCTGCCTTTGGTGTGGGCCAAGGCCGCGTCGATAATGCTCCCCGCCAGATAAGGAAATGACAGACTCAACAGGCTCGTGGCAAACAAGGCTCCAAGGGCGGCGCTGAACCGGCCCCGGTAGGGACGAAGATAGCGGAACAGTTCCAACGCCTGCCTAAGATTTTCCCGATCCAGCTTCGCCTTTGGGAGTTCGACCCCCGCCTGGTCATTGCGTGAATAGCGCGCCATTCCACGATTCTAACGAAGGAACATCCCAGCGCGAGCGGCAAACGCCACACCGGAGGAACACATCCTGAACCACGGCGAAACGCGAGGGGGCCGCGCTTCACAGCAGGGCCAACTGCCGCCGGTCTTTCTCCTTTAGCTTTTGCTTGGCTCCAAACTCACTGAGGCCCTCCAATTCTGCCTCGACCGCCTGATGGTCGAACGCATTGGTTCTCGCCGCGAATTTCGATCCCAGCCAAAGCAGAAATGCATCCGTCTCATTCCAGAAGAAAGATTCCAGGGCCGCGACCACTTGCCCAACCGACTCCCCGCATTTGATCGAAGTCCTTTCCATGAATTTGCCCTGCGCCCAGCCCGCCGGAAGCTCGGCAAACGCACGGGTTGGATTCAACGCCAGCCACAGGACCCGGGAAATGGTGCGCTGCAATTGGAAGGCGCTGCTTCCCATCGGCCCAAAGCGATGCCAGTCCGCGCCAGGCGTTTCGACGACTGTCAGGTCCAGATAGTCCTCCCGCACCCGCCAGGCGATGAATCTCGTTGTGCCGGGCCAGACGCCCGCGCGATTGAACTTCGGTTTCAGGGAGCGCAACAGTTTGGCCTCCCGTTCCAACGCGGCTGACTCAGTAGCGCAGAACTGCAATTCAATCCGGTTGACTTCCGTTACCATCCGCAGATGGCGGCGCGGCATCCGATCCGGATTGGCAACGCGGTAATGGTTGAGGCGCTGCTTGAGGTCCTTGGCCTTGCCGACATAGAGAACGGTGTTCCGGGCGTCTTTCATCAGATACACGCCGGGACGTCGTGGCGCCTGCCGGAAGAAGTTCCGGCCCAACCGCTGGTCGAGCGGTCGCGGATCGGGGATGAGGAGCAACTGGCCCATGCCGGCCATAACTTTAAGACGACTCCGCTGGCAATGCCAGTCCAACTAAGGGTTTACCCGCCGCCGTCTTTAGGGTTGACCGCGAGCGCACACATGATACTGTTTAGATATACAGTATGAGTGGATTGACACGAAGACAGCAGCAAATTCTCGATTTCATCCAGAAATGGCAACGGACGGAGGGTGCCACCCCGACCTTTCAGGAAATAGCCGACCAATTTGGATTCCGCAGCCTCAACTCCGTGTCGGAGCATGTCAGACTTTTACGAAAGAAGGGGGTTCTGGTCACTGACCCCGGCAAAGCGCGGTCGTTGCGCGTCATTTCCCCGCTGTCGAAGCTGCGAGGCCGCGTGGTGGACATCCCCCTGTTCGGCTCGATTCCAGCCGGATTGCCGCAGGCCCGGGAACAGGAGGCCGAGGGCTGCGTGTCGGTGGACATTGAAAGCATCGGGTTCAAACCGACGCGCAATTCGTTCGCTCTGCGCGTAACAGGCGATTCAATGATTGGCCGGCATATCCTCGCCGGGGATGTGGTCCTTTTGGAGCACGGCCCGGAGCCGCGCAGCGGCCAGGTCGTCGCTGCACTCATCGACGGTGAAAGCACGCTCAAAACCTTTGTAGTAAAAGGCGGCAAGCCCTACTTGAGAGCCGAGAACCCGAAGTATCCCGATCTCATCCCCGCGCAGGAGTTGATGATTCAAGGCGTGTTCAAGGCGCTCATCAGGAAGGCCTTGGAATGAAGCCGGCGCTGGAATCATAGATTCGATGAGTGCCCATGGCGCGCACGATTGTCCATCTCGATGCGGATGCCTTCTTCGCGTCCGTTGAGCAGGCGGCCGACGCGCGGCTGCGGGGCAAACCCATGGCCGTCGGCGGTGAGAGCCGTGGCATCATCGCCTCGGCTTCGTATGAGGCGCGGAGGTTCGGCATCTATACGCCGATGCCGACGGCCCGGGCGCGGAAGCTTTGCCCCAAGCTCATCGTCCTGCCGGGCGATTACGAGCGCTACGAGCAGTTTTCCAACTGGATGTTCGGCTACGCCTACGATTTCACGCCGGATGTGGAGCAGACTTCAATTGACGAGGGCTATTTCGACCTGACGGCCAATCACAAGAAGCCCGCCGTCGAGATCGCGCAGACGATCCGCAAGGCGATCGGCCAATCGCTCAAGATCAGCGTCAGCGAAGGCATCGCCTCCAACAAGCTGGTCAGTCAGATTGCCTCCAAGCTGCACAAGCCCGCCGCGTTTCAAAACGTGCCGGGGGGACAGGAGAAGCAGTTTCTGCATGCCCTCCCGAACAAGTGGCTGCCGGGCATCGGGCCGAAGACCGCCGTGCGCCTGAATGCGGCGGGACTGGCCGACATCGGGCAGATCGCCGCGACGCCCGTGGATTTGCTCTCGTTGCTGCTCGGCGGCCAGGCCCCCGTCCTGCGCCAGTTCGCCAATGGCATTGATGAGCGCCTATTGGTTCCCGCGCGCGAACCGCAGAAAACCTTCAGCCAGCAGGAAACGTTCAATGAGGATGTGACCGACGAAGAATATGTGGAAGCCGTGCTGCGGCGAATGGCCGACCGGTTGTTTGCGACGGTGCGCGAGGAAGGCCGCAGCGTGCGGACGCTGACAGTGAAGGTGCGTTACAATGACCGCGATGAAAACCAGCGAGCCGAAAGCCTGCGCGAACCCACGGATTTGGAAACGGACGTCTATGGGCGATTGCGGGGCCTGTTGCGCGAAGCGTGGCAGCGGCGCGTGAGTCTGCGGATGGTGTCGCTAAAACTGTCGAACGTGTATGACGGCGTGTTCCGCAGCGAGTTGCCGCTGGAAACGGCAGCGAAGAACCATGAAGCGCGGGAACGGCTTGCCGCGGTGATGGACGAGCTGCGGCGCAACAAAGGCTGGTCCGTGGTCTTGCGCGGACACGACTTGAGGTTGCGCGACGCGCCCCGGGACATTGTGAATGAACGCGCGCAGCCCCATCTCCAGATCAATGTGCGCATCGGGACGCCTCGGAGCACACCAGCCAAAGTGACAACCTGGGTTCCGTTGCGCGTGCGCAGCTACT
>PLZQ01000152.1 GCA_003152225.1 Limisphaerales bacterium
CGTGGTTCTCGGCGCGCACGTGCAGAAGAGCGTAGTTGCCCACTGACTCGATGTAATCCAGATCCTCGACCCGGATGAAGAGCGTCTGGGTGCCGGTTTTAACTGCAATGCGGCTTAGGTACGCCGGCTCGGCTTTAGAGGACTTGAGCCACTCGGCCAGTTGCAGATTGACGGCCGCCTGGTTCCGCGTCTCGAGGTGCTCGCGCGCGCGTTCGACCGCCGCCAGCAGCCGCTCCTGGGTAAAAGGCTTGAGCAGGTAATCCAGCGCATGGACCTCAAAGGCCTCAACCGCATGCTGGTTGTGGGCAGTGACAAAAACCACTGCCGGCCAAATCTCCTCCGGCAACGCCCGCAGCACGTCAAAGCCGCTGACCTCGGGCATTTGCACGTCCAGGAAAGCCAGGTCCGGCCGCGCGTCGCGGATGCAGGCGATCGCCGCGGGACCGTTGCTCGCTTCAGCGATGATTTCCAGGTCCGCCGCTCCAGCAAGCAGCTTGCGCAGGCGGTCGCGAGCCAGCGCCTCGTCATCGACAATCAAGGCCCGGATTCTCATGACGCGAGGGCTACCGGCGACGGCGCGACGCTCAAAGCGGTGCGCCAGGGAAGCTGGATTTCCGCCGAAAAGCCGCCGGCTTTGCCCGGTTTGAGTTCGAGCGTGGCCCGGTTACCGTAAAGCTCCTTCAGACGGGAGCGGGTATTGCTCAACCCGACACCCTCCTTGAGTAGGCCCTTCGACGCAGCGGCCAGCCCCCGGCCATTGTCGTGGACTTGCAGGACCAGGCTCTTGCCGGCGCGCTCTGCCATGACCCGGATGACGCCCGGAGCGATTTGGGATTCGATGCCGTGCTTGACGGCGTTTTCGACCAGCGGCTGCAAGATGAGAATCGGCACCGGGGCATCCAGGGCCGACACATCGATCTGTTTCTCCACGCGCAGCCGGTCGCCAAAGCGGATTTGTTCGATGAGCAGGTAGCGCTCCAGGAAATGAAGCTCTTCGCGCAACGTGACCTCCTGCCGGTCGGAAGCACTGAGTGTGAGGCGCAAGAGGTCGCTCAAAGCTTCGATCATTTCCTCCGCCTGCGGCTGTTCATGTACCAGCGAGGCAATCGAATTAAGCGTGTTGAACAGGAAATGGGGATTGAGCTGCATACGCAGCGCCTGGAGCCGCGCCTTGGCCAGCCGTGCTTCCAGTTCAGCCTCCCGCCGCTGGCGGGCTTTGGCGCCCTCGTAAAAGCGCAACGCGTGCGCCACCCCCACCAACCCCCAGAAGATGGGCATCTGGTAAGTGATTCGCCTCAGGATGATAAACGCAGCATCCCGCGGCTCCCGATTCACGCGGCGCAGTTCGGCGGGATCCTGCCGGGCCAAGGAGGGCGCCGGGGGACCCAAGTAAGCAAACGCGCCCACGATGGCGAAACTGAAGGCACACACCGCCAGATGCACCCAAAGCGAGCGTTTCCAGGTGGAACGTTCGAGCGTATAGGCCGAACACGTCCACACGATGAGAGGAGTCAGGAACGTCCACGGCGCCAGCCGCACCAGCGCCGCCATGAGCGCCCGGCCAATGTCGGCGGACTGGAGCAGCGACATCTCCAGCGCCGAAGCCAGCGCAATAAAAAGCCAAAAAGCCGTCACCAGCCACCAAAAGCTGGACAAACGCCAGCGCTCCGGTTCTGAAACCCGGCCCGGATCGGCGGCGCTCGGCTGTGTTGGCGGCTCATCCATCTTCCCACTGTGGGACGATGGCGAACCCCTAGAGGTTTCATGCATTCGCACTACCCTAGCGGAGCGGCGCTGTGAAGTCACGCGCCGGCCCGAATTCCCATCCCGGGTTTGGGCTGGTTCATCCTGCTTTGATCCCACTCCGTCACAAACGGGCCATCGCCGCCTCTTTCGTGGCGTCTCACTTCGCGTATGCCGGGAACAATTACATGAACAAATGCCTGTCAGTCTCCGTTCCGCAGGGTCCTTGCAATTCGTCGGGCCTGCTGCTCTCCGTGCGCGCGCATGCGGGGTCGGCCTTGAGGCGAACCGCTCGAGAAGTCCCTCGCCTTGCGCAGGCGCGGGACCGCACGGGCCGTGTCGGCGCAGGGGAATTGGCACCGCTGATTCGGACGCTTCTTCGAGTGCTCGACGCGGCGGTGAAGTCGTTCCAAGCGTTACCCAAAGGTTCCGGCAGAGCTCAATTGCTCCCGGGGCGGCTGGACAGCCCTTTACAAAGTATGGCAGCTGCCGGCGACTTCGGCAGCAGCGCCCAGGTCACTCGGGAGCCGGTTCGCAACCGCCATAGCGGAAGCTTCCGGGGCGTCTGGACGCATACCAAATCTGGTGCCCGCTTTGAAAGAAAGCGGCTCATGCGAATGACTCATCAAGACGAATTCTAGACCTCACCCCGGCCGCGCACCTGGTTGGAAATTGCGGAAGCTATCGAACGAACACCCCACCGTGCAAGGTGTTCAGTCGTTGGTTTCCGCGCTGGCCTCGGTGGAGCTTGGATGTAAGCCAAGCTGCTTGAGTTTTTCGCGCAAGGTGAGCCGGGACAGCCCAAGCCAACGCGCGGCTTTCGCTTGATTGCCTTCTGCCAGCATAATGGCTTGCGTCACTATTTCCCGCTCGGCTTCGGCGAGCATGCGGGCATGAGCGTCCTGCAGCTCGCCCTTCTCCGCATGCGCCAGCAAATCACCCGCGAAGGCGGTGAAAGAGTGGCCGCTCGGGGCTGCCTCGGCATGGCGGGCGGCCAGGGTTTGCCGGACCGCGTCGGCGTTGATGGAGAGTCCGCGCGCGGCGAGCAACAGACGGCGGGTCATATTCTCCAGCTCGCGCACGTTGCCCGGCCACGAGTCGGCTTGCAGCACGGCCACGGCATCGGAAGAAATCGCCGGGCTTTCAATGCCGAAGTCACCGGCGTATTTGCGCAGAAAGTGCTGCACCAACACCGGAATGTCCTCGCGGCGTTCACGCAGAGGCGGGAGCTGGAGGCACACCACGTTGAGGCGATGGAAGAGGTCTTCTCGGAACTTCCCCTCACGAATCATCGCCTCCAGGTTACGGTGGGTGGCGGCGATGACGCGTACGTCCACGGAAATCGCCTCCGACCCGCCTACCCGCTGGAAGATTTGTTGCTGGAGCACGCGCAGGAGCTTCACCTGCGTGTTGGGCGGCAGGTCGCCGATTTCGTCGAGGAAGAGCGTGCCCTTGTTCGCCTGCTCGAAGCGGCCGATGCGCCGCTGGTCAGCGCCCGTGAATGCGCCGCGTTCGTGGCCGAACAGTTCACTTTCCAGCAGGTTCTCCGGGATGGCGGCGCAATTGATCGCGATAAACGGTGCTTTGGCGCGCGGGCTGTGCTGGTAGATGGCGCGGGCGATCAGCTCCTTGCCCGTCCCCGTTTCGCCCCGGATGAGCACGGTAACGGGCTTGGCGGCGACGCGGCCGATTTCCTTGCACACTTCTTGCATCGCCCGGCCCGTGCCCACGAGGGGTGTTCGGCCTCCGACCGGGGCGTCCGGCAGGGTCACGGGTTCGCTCATGAGGCGACCGGCATCCACGGCCCGATGCAATACGATGATGAGCGCCGGCATCTCGAACGGCTTTTGCAGGTAATCGTAAGCGCCGAGCTTGGTGGCCTCGATCGCGGTCTCGATCGTGCCGTGTGCGGTCATCAACACGACGGGCAGACGCGGTTGAGTGTCGTGAAGCTGCCGGACAAGCTCCAGGCCGCCGAGTCCTGGCAGGCGCAGGTCAGTCAACACCACCTCGCACTCGTCGTTGCCGGCGCGGCGCAGACCCTCGTCGCCGCGACTGCACACGATGACTTTGAAACCTTCCTCCTTAAGCACGTCGCACAGGTTTGCAGCCAGACTAGCGTCGTCTTCAATGAGGAGGATTTGAGCCGTGATTTGCACTCTTGGCAGTGTCCTCGATTTCGCGCCGCAAGACAACGCCGAAGGTCGTGCCGTGGCCGGGCCGGGTTTGGTACTGGAGCATGCCGCCGTGCTTTTCAACGATGCGAGCGGCAATCGGCAGGCCGAGGCCCGTGCCGGTTTCCTTCGTGCTGAAGAACGGGTCGAAAAGGCGCTTCTCGACTTCGGGCGGAATGCCCTTGCCGTCGTCAGCCACTTCAAGAATAACGGCTGCGGTTTCGCGCCCGCCGAACGCGGCGCGCGCGGGGCGGGTGCGCAGGGTAACGGTGCCTTTTCCGTCAATGGCTTCAGCGGCGTTGCGAACCAGGTTGACCAGCACCTGCTTTAAGTGACCGCTGTCAGCGCGGATGAGCAGCTCCGGGCTGGATTCAACCACCAGGTGGAGTCCGCGGCTCTCCAGGTCTGGGGACATCAACCCCTGAACTTCGCGGATGACGGTGTCAGCGGCGATGATTTCCAGCTTGGGATCTGAGGGCCGGGCAAAACTCAGCACGTCCTGCACGATATGTTCGAGGCGGGAGATTTCGGCGCTGATAATGTCCGTGTCCTTGCGCGCGGCGGGCACGGCCTGGAGATGTTTTTCCAAAGTATAGAGGCGCGCTTTGAGGGAGGTGAGCGGGTTGCGAATCTCGTGGGCGATGCCGGCGGCCAGCGTGCCGAGCGTGGCGAGTTTCTGCTGCCTTTCGAGCAGGGTCTGGCTGCGCACCAATTTGGTTCGCAGCGGCGCGATGGTGTCACGGTAGATCACCCAGCCCATCGCCGCAACCAGGGCCAGCAGCAGCACGACGCTGGCGATGAGGATTCCCCTGAGACTGGCAAGAGAAGCGGTTGCGTTGGCAAGAAACGCCGTCTGCGCTATGCGATGGGCTTCGGTTAGCTGCCGCACCAGATCGCGCATGCGCTCGGCCTGGGCGTCGAAGGCGTCGAGCTGCGCGAGCTGCCCTGGGGTCACCAGGGCGGGTTGTGCGTTGGAATAGACGGCGCCGGCGGCTGCGAGGTAGTCATCGTAGGCCTGATTCAACTCCTTGAATAGCTGGCGCTCGGCTTCCGTGGTCAGCGGGGAATGCGGGTTTAGGCTTGGACTATGGTCATCAATCCAGTGGTTTAGATCGCTGCTGGCCTTGTCGAACTGCGTCCACTGCTGAGGATCCCGCACCAGGGCGTAGCGGAGCACGAAATTGTTCAGGCTCTGCAACTCACGTCGAACTTCGCTCGCGAGCTGGAATCTCTCGATCTGGGAAGTGGTGAGCTTGGCTTCAACCTCCTGGATACGATGCCAGGCGGAAAACAGTCCGTAAATCGTGCCGCCAGCCACCAGGAACAGGGCGGCAATCAAAATCCAGAGGCGAATGGCAGACGGAGATTTCATATTCATACGAGCACACCGCGTCATCGTTAGACGATTCCGCAACCGGCGCTTCGTCTGAGAGCTGCGCAAGTGCCGTGCCGCGATTAATAGCAGGATTGCGCTGTGGCAGCACCTTGAAAATTAGGCCCGGTTGGCGAAGTCGCATCCGGTTGCCGGCTAGAGGAGGTCAGCCGCTTATCGCGGAAAGGGTAAGCGGCTTATCCGTACCCTGTGCAGGCCATCCACCGCTCGCTCGGAAACCCCTGTAAATCAACACTCGCGGTTCGTGGCATGGCGTGTGCAAGCGTCTCTCTCATAAGCCCGAGAACCGGGTAAACGACGAAGATGAAGATGAAGACGATAAACAAGAGAAGAGGCATGAGTCCATGCATCAAAGACTCCTCGGAGGCGCCGGTCCCGGCCCGCCTGGGAAGAATCCTCGTGGCGGACGACGACGAGGCCGTCCGCGGCCTCATATCCACTGTTCTCGCCGACGCCGGCTTCAACGTGAACGCCGCTTCCGACGGCCAAGAGGCTTGGGAAGCATTGCTCCACAAACGCTACGATCTGCTCGTCACCGACAACGACATGCCTCGCCTCGCGGGCATGGAACTCATCAAGCGAATTCACAATGCGGGCATGAGCCTGCCAATCATCATCGCTTCCGGCACTTTCCCCGCGGAGAGAGTGCGCGACGATCCGCAACTTCAAATCGCGGCAGTTCTCCCAAAGCCCTTTCGCATTCCAGAACTGCTGGACACCGTGAGAGATGTTTTGGCGTCGTCGCGTGGAGACACCACCAAACACCATGCCGCGGCCCGTGAATGGCGTTGCGCCTTTCAGCATGACGCCGCTTCCCCCAACGCATCGCTGCCGCTCATCGCTGGGCAGCCAAAGGCCCCGAACGCGCTTCCCAAACGCGTACTGATTGCCGAGGACGACTCCGTCGTGCGCGGCAGCCTGGCCGCCGTGCTCGAATCCGAAGGCTATGTGGTGGACGAAGCGCGTAATGGCATTGAAGCGGTCACCCATGCCATTGAACACCTGCCTGATCTGGTCCTCCTCGACCTCAACATGCCGCACTGGGATGGCTGGACAGCTTTCAGCCAGCTTGACCGGGTCACCCCCTTGTTGCCGATCGTTGTTATCACCGCCCGCCCCAATCAATATGAGAAAGCGGTGCGGCTGGGAGTGGATGCCTTTATGGAAAAGCCCTTGAACATCCCCGTGCTCGTGCGCGCCATCAAGCGCCTTACCGGCGAAGATGAGAAACGTCATGTGCGCCGCATCACCAACCCGGCGTTCGTCACGCGGTTGCTCGACAGCGTCAATTCCTGACGGCCAGCAAGCAGCACCGCCATTTGCCGAAAGAAAGAATGAAGGTTTCCCTGCAAAAACGCATCCTGCTGGTGGACGACGATCCCACCGTACGCGATTCCCTGAGCGACGTGTTCGTCGCCGAAGGTTACTCCGTCATTCCGGCCGCGAACGGGCAACAGGCGCTTGATTTGGCCAACCGATTGCCGGCTGACCTTGTCCTGCTCGACCTGAACATGCCCGTCATGAATGGCTGGGACACCTTTGAGCGGCTCACCGCTGAGCATCCGCTCCTTCCCGTCGTCATTGCCACCGCGCGCCCAAATCAGCTCTTCACTGCGGTCAGCGCCGGCGCTGGTGCTCTGCTGGAGAAACCGATGGACATCCCGACGTTGCTCCGAGCGATAAAAATGCTTTTGGTAGAAACTGCCGAGCAACGCTTGGCACGCCTGGTCGGGAAGAAAGCCGAATTCCACTACCTGCCTGCAACGGCACGTCGTGATAAACAGCCCCAAACCTAGTTATGAGGAGTCGAAGTCCAGTTGCGGCAAGCCGACCCAGTCCACGCTCGTTGCGCCGCTCAATCCAGAAAGCGAAGACCTTGCTTGGCCTGCTGGATTGGGCGCTTAGCGCGCACGGTCTGCGGCCCGAAACGAACAGGGAAAGATCTCGGAGTCAGAAGCTGCGGATGCCGAGAAGCAGCGCAACGCCTCCCATCCCCAATTCCACTGGATCCGTCCCTGTCCGGACCGGTCTCATCACATTCGAGGAAACCTTAAGCACTGCGCTGTGGTCTAACCTGGCAGATGTACCAAATTGTACAAATGAAACGTATCGGAATCATGATCTGGAATGCGGCCGGCGCGATGCATCGCGGGCGTCTAATTAAACTGAAGCAGCACGCTGCCCTGGCCTGTTTGGCCGCCTGCTTGGTGTTGCAAACGGCTACCGTCAATTGCCGGGCCCAAACGGCGCCGAGCCTCCCACCCGGTGTTCAGGATGTCGTCAAGCTGGTCAAGGCCGGCCTGGGCGAAGAAGTGGTCCTGGCCCACATCCGAAATGCCGGGGCGTATTACGCCCTCTCGGCCGATCAAATCATCTATGTCCACGACCAAGGCGTGTCTGAAAACGAAATGAAGGCTTTGCTCGGATCAGGCACTCCAACCGCTGCCGCAAACCCGGCGCCGGCTCCGGCGGCGGCCAACCCGGTGCCCATGCCAGCGGCGCCTACCCCGGCTCCCGCGCCTGCGACGGCAATGTACGCCCCGGTACCGGCTGCCCCGGAGGTGCCGATGGCGCCAGCCGTTCCCACGGCACAGGCGCCAAGTCTCGGTTCTTTTCAGGCGCAGCTTGCCCCCTACGGGGCCTGGATGGATGTACCTGGTTATGGCCTCTGCTGGCGGCCGTCGGTCGCGGCGACCGATCCATATTGGCGGCCGTATTGCGACCAGGGGCACTGGGTTTACACGGCGGATGGCTGGCTCTGGCAATCGGATTATCCTTGGGGTGACATCGCGTTCCACTATGGCCGCTGGTGCCGGGATTCCCTGGGGTGGATTTGGGTGCCCGGCTACGATTGGGCGCCCGCGTGGGTCTGCTGGCGTCAGGCGGAGGGTTACTGCGGCTGGGCGCCCCTGCCGCCCGGTGCCGTGTTCAAAGCCGGCGTTGGGCTCTGGTTCGGTGGCCGCTTGGCGGTCGATGTCGATTTTGGTCTGGGCGCCGAGATGTTCACTTTCGTTCCCTATGATCGTTTCTGGGACCACAATCTGCACGCCTACCTCCTGCCGCGTGAGCGGGTAGGCATCTTCTTTGGCCGTAGCGTCATCATGAACGGCTATCGCCTCGACCATGGGCGGTTCGTAGTCGAGGGCATCGGACGTGAGCGGATGGCGACCCTCACGCACCACGACATCCGCGTGGAAGTGGTGGTTGGGCACGGGGAAGTCAGGGGTCACGAGGAGGTTGGGCGACGAGGGGGCCGGGACGAACACAAGGAGCGGCACTAGCGAAAATCTCAGTCCGCCAAACGCAAACTTCATGATGGAATCAGGACTCGTCAGGTTTGTCACCGCAGTCGGCTTGGCCGGCTTGCTGGCCGGCTGCACCACACCTAGCGGCCGGCCAGACTACACGGCCAACGGGGCCTTGATCGGCGGCGCCTCGGGCGCGGCCATCGGTGCACTGGCTGACCGCCGGGCGCCGGGCGCCGGGGCGCTCATCGGAGGAGCCGCCGGCTTGATCGCCGGCGGTCTCATTGGGCACAGCATGGACCGGCAAGCCGAGGAACGGGAGCGCAGCATGCCGCCTCCGGTCTATTACGCGCCGCCGCCAGCCTACTATCCGCCGCCGCCGGGCCCTCCCCCGAGTATCAATGACATCAAAGCCATGACTCGAAGCGGCTTGGGTGATGACGTTATTATCGGGCAAATCATAAACACGCGCGCCGTGTATAACCTGGACGCAAATGCGCTCATCGACCTCCACAATGCCGGCGTCAGCCAAAAGGTGATCGCTTATATGGTCAACACCGCCAATACGGTCGTCGCCCAGGCCCCGCCAGCTCCGCGAACCGAAACGGTGGTGGTTGCGCCGGGCCCCGATTATGTGTGGGTCGATGGGGAATGGGTATGGGATGGCGGAACCTGGGTCTGGATTGGCGGGCGTTGGAGCCTACCCCCGTATCGGCATGCGGTCTGGATAAGAGTGCACTGGGAACGAGGACCGCACGGCTGGCATCGCGCGGGTGGCCACTGGGGCTGAGATCAAGGCGGTCGGCGTGTAGGGTCTGCCTTGTGGCGATATGTCCGCAACCTCCTGAAAGGCAGGAGGCTCACGCGGTCTGAGATTGCTTCCTTGCTCGCAGATGCACTCGGCCGGTGCCAGCGGTGCCAACGGCCGCGCTAAAGACAAGCCCGCCCAGAGCGCCTAGCGCAATATTGAGTGGCTTGTTGGGATGCACCGACCGCAATGCTGGCGTTGCCCGGTCGATAATCTCCAGGGTGAAGCCATTGACGCCTAACCCGGCGGCTTCAACCTGGACGTGATGCTCATGGAAAACGCGCGCGATCTCATTGGCGATCTTTGCGGCCAGCTCTGGTCGTTGTCATGGCCAAACTGGCTTCGCTTTCGTTCCCTCGAAATTACCCAAAACGCTGCTGGTGTTACAGCGTCATTCTCACTCCGCGAGCCACGTTGGCAGTCTGCGCAGCCTGCGCCAACATCTGGTGCCCGCGCACATCGGCTATTTGCCATTGGCTATTGGCTATCATTGGTTGCGGCAGAGCAGCGCCGGATATTCCGCCGTTGCTACTGCTCTTTCCAGCTTGTTAGCTCCAAAAACCTCTCGCCAGAGTCCCACTTAAATAAGCCGTCCTGATCAAAAACGGGGTTAAATGGGTGTTCTATGGGTATAGGGTGGTACCAGGGTGGTACCAGACCGGTGCGAGGGTACCCCCAGGCGGGGGAAACGGGGTAGATGGATTCGGGATTCTTATGGGATACAAGCTTACCAACCTCGCCCAGGAAGCGGCTATCCCCCGTTGGGCAGCATCTGGTCTCTTAACTTGGGGAAATGATCCCGCACATGGCTCCTGGCGGTGAAGTCCCAGACGGTGGTGTTTTGCTCGCGCAGGGCCAGCAAGGCGGCCGTCCAGGCCTGGCCCCAGCCACTCTCGATGGACCAGACGCCCCAGCCGATGTCCGCGGAGCTGGCCCAGGCTTCCCAGCGACGATCGTCGAAGGCGCGGAACCACGTCCCGTTCAAGTAAGGCAGCTTGATCGAGCGGGTCTGGATGCGGCAGAGATACTCGGCGAGTTTGTCTTCGGCGAGCTTCAGCTTGGGATCGCCCGTTGCGCCAACGGCTTCATGCAACCCGAGGAGCGCGAAGCCCGTGATGTAGAGTTGGTCGGTCACCGGGTCCCCGTCCTGCTGGAGCAGCGGGGTTTCGCTCGTGCCGTAATCTTCGTTCCGCTGCGGGGTCCGGAAGTGGCCATCCCGCAACGTGATGAGCCGCTCACGGATGGCACCAGAAGGCTGCTGCCAAGCGAGCAGATCGCCCGCCACCCGGGTCAGCCACTCACGGTGTTCAGGGGTGTCTTCGACCCGCACGAGCCAAGCCAGGCAGAGCAACATGTGGGCGCGTTCCAGGTTATCCTGCCAGCGCCATTGGCCGGGATAGACCTTCATCGTCATGGCAATGGCCGTCTTGCTGCGGTCGAGGAATGGCCGGAAACCAGTCTGCTGCCACGCCCAAAGGTAGCTGGCCCAGAGATACGATTCGAAGTGCGGCGAGTAATCCACCGGGGCGCCATCGTAATATGGTTTCCAACCATTCTTTTCAAGGGCTGGCAGATCGATGCGGTCGGTACGAAAGCCAAGCTTGCCCGTAGTGCGGAGGTTGGCCAGCAGGGCGCGCATAAGGCGCTTATCCCAGCGGTCGGTTTTCAGGCTCGCGGCGGCGACCGCGGTGGCGAACACGGCCCGGGCATCGTCATCACCGTAGTTGGCGATGAGCCAGGCCGGTGCGATGTCGCCCCAGCCGATCAGGCCGAAGGCGCCGTGCTGGGGGTCGGCACGCGGGCCCTGGCACATGCCGGAGTTGAAATAGACGAACTCAAGGAGGTTGCTGGCGATGAGCCCGCGCTGCTGGTGCCCATTGAACCGGCTGTCGAGGGCCAGGACCATGGCGGATTCGAGGTTGCAATCCGCCCGCAGCGGCAGACGGCGGGGCTGGTTGCCGTCGTAAAGGATTCCCGAGGCGTAGCCTTCCAGTATGCCAAAAGAGCCATCGCCTTCCGGGGCATCGAGGCGAGCCGGCGCAGCCGTTTCGCCGTTGGCCGCCAGGGCCTGATACAACTTCGCTTTCTCCGAGGGACGGACCAGCAGATGTGAGTTGGCGAACCATCCGGCCGCCTCGATAAAGGCCTGGCGCTCGAAGCGGCGCGGCAGTTTGGCGGTGGCGCTGTAGGCCGGCCTCACCACTAATTCAAATTCCAGGGGGTGCGGGTGTTGGGGATCAAGGGCAGTCAGGATTCTCTCCCACACCACGGGCCAATCGCTCGTTGGAGCATAGCGTCCGGTGACGAAGCTGCTCAGCCTGGTGGTGGCGACCATCAGCTTGTGTCCGGGCAACTCGAACAGGATGGGGAACACGTCCTTCTCTGGCAGACCGAAGACGGCAGTGTCATACCCGGCTACCCGTGCCACGACCAGATCGGCAGTCGGCGAGCTACTGACCGGCACGAAGTGGCAATCCTGCGCGGCTAGAATGCGCAGCTTGGGCAAGGCCGGCCCGAAGCTGTCCGACGACACAACGAGGCGCTCCCAGGTTGTGGTGCGAGGCGCCGCCAGTTCCATGCCCGGCAGCGCAGCGGGGTATTCGATGAAGACGCGGAGATTCTTCTGCTGCGCAAGGTCGAAGCCAGCCGAGTCGAGAGCCGTCTGGCGCACGGGGTAGTCGTCCGCCAGCAGCAGGACAGCAGTGCCGGGTGCTGCATTTTGGATTGCCAGGATGGGCGTCTCGAAGCGCGGATGGTGAGCCTTCCGCAGGGCGAGATACAAATCGTTCTGGGCAGAGCAGCAAAACGTTAAGGGGGCGGTGCTATACTTTGCGGCTGCTGCAAGACTAGCGCCGGAGAGCAGCACGGCGCTTAACAGTGGAAGGGATTGGCGGAGCTTCATTTTCCGACTGCAAGGGGGCGGAGGTTGGTCATTTGCATGGCCGGAGAATGGTGCATGGGCTCGGCGCTGACAAGCTGGTGTTCGGTTAAGGACCACACGACGATGCCATACAGAAGCCTGCGCTCCCGGTAACTCGCGGCTTGAAACCTGGGTGCTGAACCCCGAAACTCGCTGGGTGCGTTGGAAGAAAATCACATTGGTTGGCGTTGGCCTCCTGGGTGGGTCGCTGGGGATGGCCCTCAGGAAACGCCGGTTAGCCGGCTCGGTCGTAGGCTTCGTCCGCCGCGCGGCCAGCGTCGGGGAATGTGAAGGGCTCGGCGCAGTTAAACTGGCCACGCTGGACTTGAAACGCGCGGTTGAAGGGGCGGAGTTGATTGTCCTGTGTACCCCCATAGCCCAAATGCGAGGGCTGGTTGAGCTGATGCTGCCGTCGCTCAAGCCCGGTGCCATCGTCACCGATGTTGGGAGTGTCAAAGGCAGCGTGGTGCGGGATTTGGAGGCGCTCGTCGCCAAGGCCGGTGCGCACTTTGTCGGCAGCCACCCGATGGCCGGCGCGGAAAAGATGGGCGTCGCCGCCGCGCGAGCTGACCTGTTTGACGGCGCGGTATGCGTCGTCACGCCGACGCGAAAGTCAAATCCGGCGGCGGTGCGCAAGGTGGAGCAGTTATGGAAGGCAGCCGGGGCGCGTGTGCTCAAGCTTACGCCAAAGGCGCACGACGATCTGGTAAGCCGATCGAGCCATCTGCCGCACGTGGTGGCAGCCCAACTGGCCAACCTGATCCTCAGCCCGGAACATCCCAAGGAGCAAGGGATGCTCTGCGCCAACGGGTTCCGCGACACGACGCGAATTGCGTCCGGCTCGCCGGAGATGTGGCGGGACATCGCGCTGGCCAACCGGCAGAACCTCTCGCGGGCGCTCGATGCGTTCACGGACGGCCTGGATGATTTTAGGCGGGCGCTTAAGTGCGGGGACTCCCGGGCGGTTGCGAAGTTCTTCGAGCAAGCCAGGGAACGCCGCGAACAGTGGTCGAAGCGCGCCGGGGCTTCCTCGCCGGAATGAGGTGCTCAAGCATGCCCCTGCCCAACCTCATTGAAATCATCCCGCTCGCCAAGCCGGTGCGGGCGGAGATCAGCGTGCCGGGCTCGAAGAGCCTCACGAACCGGGCGCTGCTCCTGGCGGCGTTGGGCGAGGGCGAAACGACACTGCTGGGCGCGCTCTGGAGCGAGGACACGCAGGTAATGGTGGAGTGCCTGCAGGACCTCGGCTTTATGATCAATGTGGCGCCGGATCTGCAGGAACCGTGCAACCGTGCCATCACGGTCTATGGCCGGGGCGGATTGGTCCCGCCCGGTGGCACGGAGCAGCAGCCCTTGGAGCTATTCGTCGGCAATGCCGGCACTGCGGCGCGGTTTCTAGCCGCAATGGTCTGCCTCGGCAAGGGCGTCTATCGGCTCCGCGGTGTGCCGCGGATGCACGAGCGGCCGCAGGCGGCACTGCTTAAGGCATTACGCGAGCTGGGCTACCAGATTGACTCCCCGAATGACAAGTTGCCCATGCTGATCTTCGGGACCGGCCCGCGCCCCGCAAAGTGCCGGGTGGGCATTGAAGACAGCTCGCAGTTTGCGTCCGCGCTGTTGCTCTGCGCCGAAACTGGGCAATGGCAAGTGGAAGTGACGGGGCAAAGTGCGGAGGAGTCGCCGTATGTAGCGATGACAGCAAAGCTGATCAAGGCATTCCCGGAAACCGGTGGAGTTTTCCAGATTGAGCCGGATGCGTCGAGCGCCAGCTATCTCCAAGCGGCTGGCTACCTGTTATCCCAGGTGCACGCGACGGCGACGGCGATAAGCCTTCGCTTCGGCCCAGCCTCTGATTGGCAGGTGGATGCAGCGTTCCCCCGCTTCCTGCCACTGCCGGCGGCCATTTCCCGTCAGACCGACCTGGGAGACAGTATCATGACGGCCATCGTGCTGGCGCCGTTTTCAAAGTCGCCGGTCCGGTTCACGGACCTGGGGCGCCTGCGTGTGCAAGAGTGCGAGCGGGTCGCGGCCCTACTCACGGAGTTGACCCGATGCGGCGCGAAGGTGATTGAGGAGGGCGACACGCTGACCGTGTTTCCCTCAGTGCTCCACGGGGCCGAGATTGAGACCTACGGGGACCACCGCATGGCGATGAGCTTTGCGATTCTAGGATTGAAAGTTGAGGGGATTAAGCTCAAGAATCCGTCATGCGTGAAGAAGACGTTCCCCAGTTTCTACCAAAAGCTGGCCGCCCTGCCGCCAGCCGGGTTGGGCGCGAGGATTCTGGACGCAAACAGCAGGCGCATCCTGAGCGGGGCTGAGCTGTTCGCTGAATGAGCCGGAAAAAAGTTACATGGGTTACAATGTTACATGGTTACATCGGGAGAGAGGGCGCGGCGCTTCTCAGGTAACTCATGTAACTGGAATTACCCGTGTAACTCACTGAAGAATACATGTTGCAGCCGAAAATCAAACCACCGGTCGTGATTGCCATTGACGGAACGAGCGCCAGCGGCAAGAGCACCAATTCCAAATTGGTCGCCAAAGCGCTGGGCTTCGTGCACGTGGATACGGGCGCCATGTACCGCACGCTGGCGTGGTATTGCCTGAAGCAGCACGTGGATGTGCAGGACGCCAAAGCTGTAGCCGCCCTTTGCCGCCGGTGGAAGACCACCCTCAAATGCGCTGACGGCAACGCCTACCTGGTGGTGGATGGGTATTACCCCGCCAAGGAAATCCGGACGGCGGAGGTAAGCGCCGCGGTCCCGCACGTGGCGGCGGTGCCCAAAGTGCGCGAGTGGATGAAGAAGGCGCAGCGCGAGTGCATCAAGTTCGGCAGCCTGGTCATGGAAGGCCGGGATATTGGGACGAATGTGTTCCCGGAAACGGATTTCAAGTATTACCTCGATGCGAAGCTGGAGGAGCGCTCGCGCCGCCGGGCCGCCGACGGCATCCGCGAAAACCTCGCGGCGCGCGACCAGCGCGACAGCCAGCGCGCCGTCGCGCCGCTCATGATCCCCCTCGGGGCAAAGGTCATTAACAACTCGCAGATGACTTCTGAGCAGACCAGCGGGATGATTTTGGCGGATATCAAGAAGCGGAAGGCGGAACGGGACAAAGCACAGGGCAGAAGTCAAAAGGCCGAAGTCAGATGAGAGAAAGGGACGAAGTCCGAAGTTTGAATTCCGCCGCTGACGTTCCGTCCTGAGCGCCCGCGCCATGAATATGCCCTATTTCATCGGCTGGTGTGGCTACCGGGCGCTCTTCAAGTTGTATTTCCGGTGGCGGGTCTATAATGCCGAACGGGTACCGCTCGAAGG